>ASNI01000005.1 GCA_000404785.1 Cloacimonetes bacterium SCGC AAA252-N17 | reverse complement strand
GATGGTTTGTTGGAATTTGAAGATCATTTAACTGCCGATTCAGTTCATGTCTGGATAGATGAGTTAATGAAAGTGGATGAAGGTCTGGTTATGCTTAATATGCCAAAGTTTAAAACTATCAGCGAATTTGAATTATCCAGAACACTTTATGATATGGGCATGCCTGATGCGTTTTCACTTCCCCCAGCTGATTTTTCCGGAATGACCGGCACAAAAGATCTTTATATAAGCAAGGTTATTCACAAAGCGTACGTAGATGTTAATGAAGAAGGTACGGAAGCTGCTGCAGCAACAGCAGTAATTATGATGAAAAGTGTAGCAATGCAGCCGCTGGAGTTCAAGGTAGATCATCCCTTTATATTTTTGATCCGGGAAAACCAGACCGGGAGTATTTTATTTATCGGCAGAATTGTTGATCCAACCAAGTAAAGTCTTAGCAGTCATGGACCATTCCATGAATGTATTAAACGGTGCAGGATGAATCTGCACCTACTCCTTTCTTATTGGGGTAGAGACGGGTTTATCCTGTCGGAATATGAGGTGCTGTTTGTAGCAAATAGACCCTTCGATCCGTCTCCGTTACACTTCAGTCTTCTCCGCCAGCTGGTGGATACGCCCAGACACTACGCCGTGACAGGCAAGCTCAGGGTGACAATGTATTTTGAGAGAGTAATGAACGCTCTGAACTCCACGCCAGCTACGCTGACTGTGAAGTCCAGTGCTTATAAATCCTAAAATGTAAAAGAAATAGAAAATCCGCGAGGTAGTGGATTTACTGTAATGCTATTTTGATCCTTTTCAGTATGAAGTGAAACGATCTTTTTTGTGATAACATGGCTGAGCACCGCACCAACAAATACATCAGAAACCCAGTGCTTGTTATTATATATCCTTGAAAAAGCCGTACTTGCAGCGAGAGTGTAAGATATTATACCGACAAGTGGTTTATCTGAAAATTCTTCAGCAAGTACAGTCGCCCAGCTAAAAGCAACAGCAGCATCTCCAGAAGGAAAAGCGATGTTATGAGAGGAAAAAGATGGTCCATCCCAGATGTCGGGAGAGTCTGAAACTGAGGGACGATGCCGGTGTGTAAGAAATTTTAATCCATTCACCGTTACTCCCACGATAGCAAAACTTTCAAGCATCTCAAGAGAAATTCTTCGTGCCCTTTCATCATCGGCAATGTGTCCATAACAATATAATAACGCTTCTGCCGGAAGCACCACATACCCTTTGCCAAGATAGTTTGTCACATCAGCGAAAGAAGTAAGAAATTCTGTTTTATGATCCTGAACAAAATCCTGTATCTGCCTGTCATAGGTATAGAGCAAGATAGCTGATCCCGTGAAGATTCCGGCTTTCAGCCAATCATGTGATTCCCAATGCAGCGGAGAACTGAATACATCAACAGTATTATCGAAGGCATCAGAAACGAATTTCGGATTTAAATAATAGTCATGCTCTTGTGCTTGAAGCATGGAGGAGAGAAAAATGAGTGTAGAAAGAACTATTATAACTACATTTCTTTTCATAATTAAATGATTAGCATTGCATCGCCATAGCTGTAGAATCTGAAATTTTCTTTAATAGCTGTTTTGTATGCTTCCATAATAAATTCATATCCTGCAAATGCAGATACAAGCATAAGCAAAGTTGAGCGGGGAAGGTGAAAATTTGTGATAAGTTTATCAATTATTTTGAAGGAATATCCCGGATAAATAAAAATATCCGTATGCTTATTTCCAGATACAATATGCCTGCCGTGCGCAAAACTTTCAAGAGTTCGTACACTCGTAGTACCCACTGCGACAATGTTCTTCCCATTTTCGATTGCGTTGTTTATTTTTTGTGCTTCAGCAGGTGAGACGGAGCAGTATTCGGTATGCATTGTATGATCTTTTATGTGCTCGACCATGACCGGACGGAAGGTATCCAGCCCAATACGGAGGTTAACTTTTGCAGAGGAAATTCCGTTTGATTCCAATGTGTTGAGCAATTCCGGAGTGAAGTGCAAACCCGCGGTTGGCGCTGCGACAGAGCCCTCCTTGTCTGCAAAAACCGTTTGATAACGCTCGGCATCGAGTTCGGTTGCCTCTCTTTTTATGTATGGCGGAAGTGGCACTTTCCCAATTGATTCAATGATCTTAAAAAAATCTCCTTCATAGGAAAACTGAATAAGCCGTTCACCTTTTTCTCCCCATTCGATAATTTTGCCGTGTAGCAGATCTCCAAGTATCATTTCCGAGCCGATCTTCAGGCGACGCCCGGGTTTTACAAGGCATTTCCATGTATGCTCATCTACCTGTTCGAGAAGTAGTATCTCGATCTTACCTCCCAAAGGTTTTTTGCCAACCAGCCGCGCAGGTATGACCTTCGTCTCATTCATAACAAGAAGATCATTCGAATCCAGATGGTTTAATATGTTTTTGAAAATATCGATCGAGATAGAGTTTTCTTTTCGGTTCACGATCATCAGCCTAGACTCTTCTCTCTTTTCAGAAGGAAACTGTGCGATCATTCCTTCCGGAAGTTCATAATCAAAATCGGATACGACAAACTTTTTCATGAACTAATTATTTGTGCTTAATCCAGTATTTTCAGCATCTTTCAGGGACATAGTAAAGTTTCCATATTTTATTTTTATGACCAGTTTTACCGGTATTTTGTATTCATCATCAGTAACCCAGATGTCCATCACTATGGAGGTTCTTTTCTGTGACACCTCAGGAATGATCGGAGTGATCTTGAAGCATTCCTTTTCACCGAAAATCGTATTCAATATCTCTTTCTTCTCTACAAGCAGTTTTACAGGATGATTATCTCCATCGAGACTGATGTTCAGATGCAGTGTGTCGCCCACGACCAGATTCTGTAGGCGCACCCAGTAGATGATAGTGTACGTATCCTGAGGATCAGTAAGTGAGGTGCTCTGCTTTTTAGTCTGACCACCCTTTTTGTATGTCACATAATAGTAGATCGTATCTTCAGGAAAATAGTAATGAATGCGATATTGCTTCCAGCTTCCTTCAGAAATGCGCTTGATGAATTTTCTGACAACAAATTGATCTTTATCCCAGTAGGATTCTGTTTCATCGCGGATCTTATACACAAGATCAAAGACTGGATTTGTTTTCGAAAGAGTTTTGATCAGATAGCACGGATGACCCATAATTTCACCGCCATCTTCCAGTGACATGGTAAAAGTGCCGGCGTTCACGATACCGAAATTCGTATTGTAAATGAGCTTCTCTCCGATCTTAAATGGTGCTTTTTCTTGAGCATAAAGTAGGTTACAGGAAAATAAAATAAAAGAACAAACCGAAATGAATAGTGTTGAGATCTTCAAAATATTTCTCCTTATGGCGTGTGAGTTTCTATGAACCAGTTTGTAATGTGGTCTGTTATTTCCAGGGGACTGGATACTCTATTGGGATGCAGGGGCATAACATTAATAAAATAACGACCGTAGTTTTTTGAAAAGATCCGTGAATCAAGTATGACAACAACGCCTTTGTCTGTTTTGTTTCTGATCAGGCGTCCGAAGCCCTGCTTGAAATGAAGCAATGAGATGGGCAGAGTGTAATGCAGAAATGAATTTTTACCTTCCGCAGTGAGTTTGTCCAGATGTGCTTCCACAAGGGGTTCTGTCGGAACCAGGAAAGGAAGCCGGAACAGGACGAGTATTTCCAGAGATTTACCCTGAACATCGACTCCTTCCCAAAAGCTTTTTGTGCCGAGCAAAACGGAATTCTCATCATTACGAAAGATGTCGAGTATGGTTGTTCTGGAACCGCTTTTTCCCTGTGCGAGGAGAGTCATCTCACTCTTCATTGTCGAAGTAGAAAGCTCTGTATACGCAGCATCGAGGTCTTTGTAAGAGGTAAAAAGAACAAGCGTTCCCTTTTTGTGTGCGCTGAGAATTTCCTCTACTAATGAGAGCGCCTGAGGTGTGAAGAAAGGGTCTTTGGGATTTGGAAGAAAGTCAGGAATGAGCACTTTCATCTGCTTGGGATAATCAAAAGGAGAAGAGGCAATGTATTCCATAAGCCGGCTCTGCTCGACTTCTTCAAGACCTGTAAGATGCTTGTAGAATTTGAATTCCTGCCTGATTGCAAGAGTGGCAGAGGTGAGGATAGCAGTTTCAAGTCTATCCCAGAAATATTTAAAAAGCGGCTCGTTCACCTCAATGGGTGCAACCACGATCGCTGAACGAGGCATAAAATCCGGGTTGAAGGTATTCTCCGATGTCTCCAGCCAGAATGCATAGTTCTCAAAATCCGGATTGAATACATGCTCAAAGCACACAATGAGTTCCACTATCTGATTGATGCTGCCCTCGAGATCAGACATGTTCTGATCGTATTTGGGAAAGCTCTGGGGTTTCACATCGAGAAGATCGGTATGCAATCTAGTGAGTTTTTTGTTTATCTCAGAAAGCGAGCTGCTGATGTCCTCGAGGGGTACTTGAGCCGGTTTGAATACATCAAGATTTTGGAAACGAAGTTTCTTGTAACTTCCTCTTGTGAGTACGATCTGTGTCAGATATTGGAAAAAATCTTTCCCCTTTGACTCGATAGTATCTATTGGATCTTCGCATTCATCAAGAATGCTTTTATATATTTTCTTTTTCTCCTCGGGCAGCGTACTTTTTGTGATGCCGATCCGGAGATTGTTGATAATTCCGTACTGGTATTCGCCCTTTGTTAATAGCTTTCTTGTAATATTAAGAAGGTCGATCATAGTGATGGAAAATCCGAAATGTATAGCAGCAGCATTAGGAAGATTATGCGCCTCATCGATCACAAGGTTTGTATAATTTCCGAGTACTGAAAAATCATTTGCAGCATCAGAAAGGAGCAGAGCATGATTGATGATAACGAGGTTTGCATTCTCTGCAAATTTACGGATCTTCATGACAAAGCAATCCGTGTTATATGGACATTTCCTGCCGTGGCATGAGGTGCTGTCTGATGCGACTTTTGACCACAACCCGCTCTGATAGGGTTTGAAAGAGTGATTTTCTTCCACGTCTCCGGTTTTGGTCATCGCTGCCCAGATAATAAGATTGAGCAGGAATTTCATCTCATATTGCGTGAGATATCCGTTTATGTCGGAAAGCACATTATACCATTTTCTCATGCAGAGATAGTTTGATCTGCCTTTCAAAAGTGCTGCTGAGAATGTGAGGTCTGTGGTTTCCTGAACAGTTGGGATATCTTTGAAAAAGAGCTGCTCCTGAAGGTTTTTTGTATTTGTCGAAATGATTATTCTCTGTTTTGAAAATTTTGAATAGTAAATGGAAGGAATGAGATAGGCAAGTGATTTGCCGACGCCTGTCCCTGCTTCGATGAGAAGAATATTTCCTTTCTGATATGCCTCGGTAACCCAGGCAACCATATCGATCTGACCTCCACGATATTCATATTTCACGAAATTTTCTGCCAGTGAGCCGCCTTCTTCAAAAAGTTGCAGGATCTCGTTTTTATCAATAACTGTACTCGGAGGTTCGCCCTTCTCAATATTTGTGATATAATTTGGTCTGGTGAAGAAAGGAATTGTGGGAGTGTTCTGCTTCTGCCTCTGCAGATACATTTTTGTAAAATAGCTGAGAATCTTTTTCAGATATGCCAGCATTGCATTTTGCTGAAATGCAAAGGATGCGATCTCCTCGATTTGCTTCACCAGCTTCAAGTCGATATGATCTATTATAAAATCAATGATCAAGTGGAAAATTTCACCAGTTGCTTGTGCATCATTCTGGGCTCTGTGTGCCTGTTTATTGATGACATCAAAGTATTCGGCAACCGTGCCAAGGGAATGGGATTTCAGATGTGGAAGGAAGATTCTCGAAAGATCCAGCGTGTCATAATATTTATTTTTGATTGGAGAAAAATTGCATCTACCAAGAGATTCGTTAAGGAATCCGAGATCAAATCCTGCATTATGAAAACAGAGCGGAGTATTGCCTATGAATTCAATAAAATCCTGCAATGCCATTTTGAGCGAAGGTGCATTCACAAGGTTCTTATCCGAAATATGAGTAAGGACTTTTATCTCTTCGGGCAGAGTCCTGTTGATATGGATAAAGGTTTGGAATGATCGCACCTGCTCGCCGTCTTTGAAATGGACAGCGCCAATCTCGATCATATCCTCTTTTGACGCATCCAAACCGGTGGTTTCCGTATCCACTGCGATGAATTCAAAAGCAGGATATCCTTTGTCTTTTTTTGCCATATTTTATGAACCTCGTGTGTGTAGAGAACCGAATATGGCGTGATTACGTCAAGCTAATTGTGTTTTCTCGTATTGCAAAAGTTGCTGTCAGAGATGGATGATTTTTTGGATTTCTTTGGTCTGTTGAGTCTGTAATTTCAAGAAATATACACCGCTTTTAAGATTCTTAATATCACATTCTTGGATGTTTATACCAGCCGGACATTGCCCTGAAAGCATCGTTTCAATTTTTTTTCCTCTTATATCAAATAGTTCGCAAGAGACCTTTTCCTGTTCAGGTAATAAAAAAGAAACAGATATATCATTCATGAATGGATTGGGTGCAACAGTCAGCTTCAAAGCATTGTCCTGATATGGATCATCAATCGAAACTCCTTGATCTAGTTTGCACACACCAAAGCCAACCCATGCTGGAGCTAAGATTTGGTCAATAACCTGTCCTGAATAGTCGAATTGATAGATATACCCCAAACTGCCGTCTAACCCTTCAGTTGACCAAAAATAGGTGCCGTCAAACCACAAACCCCTGCAGGTAGAAGAAGGTGGAGAAAAAGCATTTGAAGTTATTTCAATAATATTTGGCCAAAGCGCCACATCCCAGCATTTTATCTGGTTATTCTCATTCAACATCCAGAGATACTGACCATCCCATGCACTGCCAAAAACATCCTCATCAAAAGAGGCAGTACCGTCTTTGTTTCCATTTATATCATAACGATTCAGATCCCATTCGGTTACATAGAAATACGTGCCGTCAAAGGCAACATCATAGAAATAAAAAAGTGACCAGTCATCAATAATGACTTTGAGATCGCCTGTAGCGATATCAATCTTATATACTCTTGGTGCAAATGCTTCGGCAGCATAGAGTTCATTATTTACCACTTCCATATCGCAGAAATGATAGTTGTCATAACTAAAATAATTTTGAACAGCCCCATTTGTGGAAAGAGTGTATATTCGCGACATGAAATATTGATTTGCAGTGAATATCATAACTTCATCTGAAAAAAGAGGAACTATGACCAGCAGAAATAACAAAAAGAATGAGAGCTTTTTCATCTTACCTCCAAGAGGATTTTTATGTGAGCGCAAGTCTTTCTTTGATCTCGTGGAAATCCCGGGCATAAAAATCAACATATTCGAGAATGCGGTCCTTATCTTTCAGAGAATAGTCATCCTCGATCGCAAAGGAGGTCATCCCAGCATTCTTTGCTGCGATCACGCCGGCAATTACATCTTCGATAACAAGACATTCCCCGGGTTGTACTCCGAGCTTTTCTGCTACCTTCAGGAAGATGTCAGGGAAGGGCTTTCCGCGGAGGTTTTCCTGCCCGTCAACCACTGCATCGACATAATGCCACACATCATTCGCAGAGAGCACGACTTCTGTCAGATGGTGAATATTACTCGTACCTACCCCAATTTTGATACCATTTTTGTGCAGGAATGTGAGGAATTCTTTTGCGCCGGATTTGAGCGGAATGTCATTCTGGTAATGCCAGGCAACCATATCAGTCCACTCATTCATAATGTCTTCCGCGCTATCAGGCAGGTTGAATTTTTGTTTGAAATGCTCAGCAACCTCCACATAGCTGTTCCCCACCTGGATATCATCAAAGAGATCATCTGGAACAGGTATATTGCGTTTCCCAAGAAAGTCAGAATCGACACGTGTCCATACACCCATGGAATCTATGAGTGTTCCATCGAGGTCGAAAATGACTGCTTTAAATTTCATAATATTTTAAATAATAGCGGGATTAATAGCGTAGCAATTGAAAGAGATATCCAAACTTTCCAATTTTTTTTATTGGGAATTATCAATAAGAAAATTATAAAAAATATACTTAATATCAACTTAATTAAAAGGTACTTTGGATGATTCTGAAGCCATGTCCATGTTAATAATGTATGATTAAGCCAAATAAAGGATATAATAGCAATTATTAAAAGGAAATATATCAAATAATATATTAGTTTATAGAGTTTGCTAAAATCATCTTTGAATGTATATTTCAATTGATTTATAAACTCATTGTTTATATATTCTTTAAATTTCAAGAACAGATTCTCATGCTTTGTATCACACAATTCTTCTTTTCTAACTATTCTTTCTGATTCTGACGATTTAACCTCAGCAAAATCATGTACAATATTAGAGCGTTTTAGAGTTACAATTTCATCTTTGTCTGAACCAAAAGAATATCTTTTATGAAGCTCCTTATATTGATCTATTGATGGAATTATTGTATCGTCTTTTCCACTTTTTGTCACTTCATCACCTCAATTATTCCATTTACAATTTCACTTTCAATGTTTTGTGTTAAATTGAATAATTTATCAAACGCTTCAATAACATCTTTTAAAGTAATTTCCTTTAAATCTACAATTTGATTATTCAATCCAACAAAAAAACCGAAATCTGGGATGTTAGTGTAAAGACAATTAAAGGTGTCTTTAATAAAATTCTCATCTTTTTTGATTGGACCAATAAATATATTACCGAAGTCATGTTCAAGTTCAAATCTGCAATCGTTTGGTTTTATAGAAAGTGGAATTTTCTGATTATAAAAGGTTACCATGATTCTATTAAAAACATCCTGAAAATTTTTGAATTCTTTGCTAATGAAAATACTAGCAAAATCTATTTTAATTTGTTTTATTTCCTTAATTTGTCCTTTAAAAAGGTCAAACAGTACTTCCAAAAATCTTTTTGTGTCATCGTAAAATTCTTGAAGAGTTGATACATCTTCATAATGAATATATGAACGCATATGATCAATAAATATTTGTTTATTAGTATTTTTTAAATCGTCTAATACAATAATACCAACATTTTGCATTTTCCATTCTTGCATTTTATTTTTAAATTTTGTTTGTAGTTTTGATATTGTATTACCTCTTCTGTCAGCTGTTTCTGCGATTGGATTATATTTAATCTCAAATATAAGCTTATTTTTTTTTCTATAATGACTTAGTTGATCTTTTGGCATGTTTCCTCCAAATTTTTATTTTGATTTTACATTAAATAACTCGACGAGTTACATCCCGATAAGCTTTTCACGCACCCGTGCACTGGTCATATCCATAACCCAGACCACAAATGCAATAAGCCATATCAGCAAACCAACATTATGCCAGCGAAGGAGCTGCTGCTGTTGAAGAAGGAGCAGACCGATACCGCCGCCGCCCACAAAACCAACGATCGTTGCCATACGCACATTTATGTCCCAACGGTATATCGTGAACGCCAGAAATGGTGAGACTATCTGCGGTATCACCGCGTAAATCCAGGTTTGAAGAGTGCTCGCACCGGTTGCCTTGATCGCTTCCACAGGACCGGTATCAATATTTTCGATCTGTTCGGAGTAGAGTTTCGTGAGTGCTGCAATGGAGTGTATCATAAGTGCAAGCATACCGGCAAAAGGACCGATGCCCACCCACACACTGAAAATGATCGCCCAGACAATTGCTTCGATCGAGCGGAAGATGGTTGCAACAGTCCGAATAAGTATATACACAATATTCCCGAGCCATGTGCGGGGCATGAGATTCCGCGCCGCAAAAAAGCTGAGCACAAAAGCAAAGGGGATGGCAAAGATCGTTGCCAGCAAGGCAAGGAAAATAGTCTCGGCAAGTGCAGAGAGCGCGATATTAAGAAGTTCGTTACTCTTTTTCGCACTCTGTAATATATTTGATTTGTATTCCTGTAAGGTTGATTCTCCAAGTCTTTTTTGAAGATCTTTAAGAAACACTTTCTTTGTTGAATATTTTCTGTTCTGAATACCTTCAAGTGTCTTGAGAACATCAGGAGGAAGGTTCTCCTTTTCCAGTTCATCAATAGATGCAGCAGACAGAGAGTATTCCGTAACACTGGGATTAAAAATACCTGATGCAATGCCGCCTGCATTTTGAAACTTGGTGAAAAACTTATAGAAGTCCACATGTACAATATTCACGCCTACCACAAAAGTGACGACCAGTGATAGAAGGGTAAGATAGCCCCACACAGATTTGAGCACACTTCTTTTCGGCTTTCCGGAAGATAAAAATAATTTTACGCCAATTGATCCTCGAATGAGTTGAAAAATGATCGTGGCAACGATAGCAGCTATTCCGACATAGAATAATTTGGCAGTAAAACCTGACCACTTATGCATAAGATAGTACATACAACCAAATATATATATCCAGAAAAGAAGGTCGGTTGCGAGTGATTGAATAACGGCTATTGTTTTACATTTCTTCTTCATCTTATCTCAACCTCCTCTGCATCTTCTCCATAAATATCTTTAAATTTTTTCTCATCAATTTCTTTTGGAGTACCATCAAAAACAATATTACCATCTTTCAGGGCGACAACACGAGTGCCGTATTTCCTGGCAAGACTCAGAAAGTGCAGTGAACAAAGAATAGTGATGTTGTCATTTGTATTAAGTTCTCCAAGATATCTCATTACAGAATCAGCAGTAGCCGGATCAAGACTGGCGACAGGTTCGTCTGCAAAAATTACTTTTGGATTCTGCATAAGTGCTCTAGCAATTGCTACACGCTGCTGCTGGCCACCGCTCAGATTTCTTGCTGTGTTCTTTGCAAACTGGTCAAGTCCAACCCGTTTCAGATTACTCATTGCAAGGGCAACATCATTTTTGTGCATGGAAAAGGTGATCGCATGCCATAGCGATACATAACCAAGCTTTCCGGAAAGAACATTCGTCAGCGCGCTCAGATTTTTGATAAGATTGAATTGCTGAAATATCATGCCAATGTGGCGACGTATTTTCCGAAGCAGTTTACCTTTTGCCGTAATGACATTTTCGTTATCGATCTCTATCTCTCCTGAAGTGGGTTCGATAAGCCGGTTCATACATCTTAGCAGCGTTGATTTACCGGATCCGGATAAGCCGAGGAGAATAAGAAATTCCCCCTCTTTAACTTCGAGGTTGACACCTTTGAGTGCGTGTGTACCTCCCTCGTAGGTCTTATGCAAGTCGGTCAGTTTTATTATATTTTTCATTTTATGAATTGGGATGCATTTGAGCCCAGCGTCTGAAGCGTTTCTCTTACGACATCATAATCTGAGTCATCGGCACGGACAAAGTTATCAATATCAAGAAGATCAAGCAATATCTGGTGACCTTCCTCTGTGTTTGCAAATTCTACAAGTGAATCCACAATTTTAATTCTCATATCTTCAGGAAATCCTTTTCGGAACGTTACAGTATCATTTGGTATCCATTCCGTATATCCAATTATTTTTATCTTATCAACAATATCCGGGTAAGTTTCTATAACCGCTCTGCGCGCATCATGAATGTCGCCATTTTCATCAACGGGAGACCAGAAAGTACAGCCAACATCGGCAGTGCCCTGATAGACTGAAAGAATCGCTTGTGGATGACCACCGGCAAAGAGTGATCTTGCAGGTTTAATACCCTTTTTTGCGAGCAATGCAGAAGGATAGATATATCCAGAAGTAGAGGCTGCATCGGTAAATGCGATCACCTTGCCTTCAATATCATTGATATCTTCTATACCGCTTCCTGCCAGGGCAACAAATTGTCCCTTGTATTTTTCCAAACCGTTACGTACTGTTGTGAGCTCGACTTCTGCACCGAACTTTTCATTTGCAAGTATGTAAGCAAAAGTAGCAAGCCATGCAATATCAGTCTCGTCAGTACCGATCGCTTCAATGACCGAAGCATAGCTTGTTGGCACTGCAACTTTGAAAAAATAACCTGTTTTTTCTTGGAGATAATCAGCGATCTCCCGACCGCCGGTAACGATCTTTCCTGCTTCCATAGAAGGAACAAAGTACATCTTTATCGGATTTTTCTTTGATCCAAGTGGAGCATTCTGGCTGCATCCTATCAGCAGAAGTGTAACCAAAAAAGTGACGAGTGCAATTCTGTATATTTTCATTAATCTCCTTATGTATAGTATTCATCTAAAGGTACGTTTAATTTTTCCGTACCTTTCAAAACAAATCTTTCGTATCTGATGATGTCAATTTTTGTCCCATTTTTACTTACGGCTGTAATATGTCCAATAGCTTCATAGGGAAGTGTAATGTCAATATGAGTGAATGTATAAGCTTTGCTCATATCTTTTTTTCTTAGAATTGTTTTTTCATTATCACGTGCAATGATCTCTTTGCCGTCGGGATTGTACACTTGTTTATCCTCCTCAAAGGTAAAGCATGTATCACCAACTGCAAAATGAGGACCCATTTTTTCAATAATGAGGACTGGAAGCAGGCGAAGGATATTAAATTTTTGTGCAACGATATAAGCCAATGTATTGGTACCGATAGCAAATTCACCCATAGGAAGTGTTTTATGAGGAAATAAAATATTCTCTTCAATATATTTCCTGTTCTCTTCAAGATTCTCGAAATTCAAACAGGAATAATCTTCTACAAAACCATCCTTGAATGTGAGCTTAAGATCTTTATATTTCAGTCCGCCTAAATAGGTGTCCTCAATATGCAGGATGCCATTTGTACCTGTGAGTTGAGGGGTAGTAAATACTTCACCAAGGGGAATATTCACATCAGCAGTGCAGTTCACAAAGTTGGTTTGCTTCTTCGGGTCGGTTATTTCTGGAAGTCGCACTTTCAAGTCAGTTTGGTTGCTTCCTTTACCCTTTATGTGAGCGTACTCCGCAATATCGAGTGCATCGATGATCTTCTGCTGGATCGGCTCATATACTTCATTCTTCAGCATGTTGATCTCATAGGTGGCATCAAATATCTCTTCAAACTTCTCACCAATGTCAGGAGTGGGGAATGAAATAATACTGAAGCTTGTTTCCTCACGGGGGGTGTATGTGTAGGTGATTTGACTCGCAATCTGCTGTATCTGCTGCACCAATTTTTGTTGATCTTTGTTGAGTTTAAGACATTCTTTTTTTGCTTTTGGGCTGAAGGGTTCTTCCCCGAAAGTTTCAAAATATATCAAGCCCGAATATTTGTCTGTATATTTTTTGCAGAGCTTGTGAGCTTTAGGAAGATTTTCTTTTATTTTTTGGACAATTCCTTCGTCGAGGAAAAGTGCGCCATCAAACCTGTGATCGTAGTGATATTGTTTGTTGGTGGTAGCTCCGGTCACTCTTCTCGCGATTACTTTCAATCCTTTGGCCTGAAGGGCGTCTAACAGATATTTGATAATTCTTTCGAATCCGGCAGGATATATCAGCATCACCGTAGATTTCTTGGACATGTCTTTATTAGAATTCGTAAAACCAAGCTCGTACGCATCAGCCATGAACAAGGCAAGCTCTTTCACTTTTTCCGCGGACAATGTTTGAAGATGCCGTGCGACACGAATAACATTATCGTTGATGTAGCAGCCAAGCCTGAAAAGATACCTTTCATCAGAAAGATTTTCTTCTTTAATGATGTTGATATAGTATTCAAAGTCCGGATCATAGGTTTCCATCAGGCGGATCTGTTGATCTTTCATTCTGTATTGAGTATCAAGCTTAGTCATGACATTTCTTAGTTCTTCATAGTTGGGTAACACATCTTCAATGAGATGAAACGCTTCGATATACAATTCATTCCATTCTGCCATCGCAAAACGCTTATGAAGGAATGCGTAATGGATAAATTTTCTTGTTTGAGTAAAGAAGAATGAGAAAAGCTGCCCGAAATTGTCACTGAGTTTTTGAACTGCATAGGTTGGATTAGCCCAGCTTGTGTCATAATTTTCGGGAAGCACATCAGCAAAAAATGATGTGTTTTCCTCCATCAGTTCCAGGGTTGAGCGTGAAGAGAAGTGTTCGGATTGATCATGCCTTTCAAATTCATACATTTTCAAGATGAACACACCAAGATCATAGAAAAATTCAATGAACTCTTTTTTGTCAGGATAAGCTTCGAGATTTTGAGTTTTGTTTACTATATTTTTGATAGATTCTATCGATTTCTCGTACTTTTCCTGCAAGTTTTGATTCTCTTCTGCATAGAGATTTTTAATAGTCATAACAATCCTTATATATTTTTTAATCTACTAATTTCATTTTCGATTTCAGAAATTACTTCAGGATTCTTTATTATTTTTTTGGATACCTCTTTTCCTGAGTAAATATAGAAAACCTTACCGCCAAAATTATTAGTGAATTTTTCATGTGTTTTTCTTTGAAGTTCTTTTTCTTTAAAAATTTGGGATAATTGGATTCCTTCACTTACAGGTTTGATTTGAAGTCCAATATATTTGTCCTTAATTTTAATGAAAAAATCTACATTATACAACCGGTCCCATTCATCTGGTGCAGGTTCGATCTTAACATTCAATATTTGAGAAAGCTGTCCGTAAATAGTCCGTATTTCTCTTTGATAGCCATCGAATGTGCGATCGATGACCATATTGATCATGTAATCAATGCAATCGGTTTCGGTGATTTCCTCAACCTCAGCTTGGATGACCTCAGTGATTTTAATATATAATTTTCTTCCAAGTTCCTCTATGTGCTCCTTTGGCTTTACAGTAGAAAAATAGTAAGTACGCCATTCATCAACTGTTTTTGGAGCACATTTCCTTATGCTTTCAGAAGTGGCGCCAACATTACGTTTAAAATTAAGTTGAAAGCGATTCATTGCGCTATTTAATATCCATTCCTTTGCCATTAGAACTCTCCTTTGTACTTATTAAAACGATTAATATGCTCATAATTATAAGACGCATCGACATTAACTAAATTTTGTTTTATTAAATGGGCATTAACAAATGTCTTATTCTTTAAATATAGATAGACTAAAAGATTATTTTCCGAATCATATTTTTTCTTATCAAATTTTAATAAGACCTTTGATCCGTTTAGCATAGTCTTCAGGAAATCAACTGCTTCCTTTTGTTTCTCAGGATTGGTTTTGATCCCTATGAGTCTAACTGTAAGATCATTATCCAGAATCACAAGTTCCGGTGAAATAATTTTTTTCACTGAATGATATTCATTTTTTGAGTTATTAGAATTATTATCAATTTTTGAACCGAATTGGAGTTTTCTTGGATCAATTTTACTGTCAAATTTTAGGGGATCTTTAAAAATATAAGGTAGTTTTGAGATGCTATTATTTATCTGTTCTTGAGTGAAAATTTCTGATTGGTACTTAAAAGTAATTTCACAATCACTATATAATATCGGTTGTTCAAAATCAAATTTATTTTTGATAATAGATTGAAATTGATTGTTGATTTCAAAACCTATTGAATTTCTATCATTATTTTTTGCTGCAAGGGTAGTAGTTCCGCTCCCTAAAAACGGGTCAAGAATAGTTTCACCCACAAAGGAGAACATTTTAATCAATCGTTTTGGTAGTTCTTCAGGAAACATGGCAAGATGACCATTCTGTTTTTCCCCTGGGAAATTCCAATGTCCTGAAAAATAAGTATTCCACTCTTCGGATGTTAATTTAGATTTATCTTTAATTTCGCGAGATATCTTAATCGCTTTTCCATGCTTTTTAAAGATCAGAATGAATTCATAGTCAATTTTCAAGATGCCATTCCTTGGATAAGGATATGAGCCCATCACCGTGGCGCCGCCGGTTGTGTGTGTGGTTGTTACTTTTTGCCATATGATCGCTCCCATATAGTCAAAACCGATCGTTTCACAAAATTTTATGATCTCTGTTCTGATCGGAATGACCTTATATCTACCATAGTAAACAGAACGAGCAAATTGATCACCTATATTGATGCACAACTTACATCCGTCTTCCAAAACGCGATAACATTCCTTCCACACAACATTTAAATTATTAATATAATCTTCGTATGAGTCATTGAAACCAATTTGATTTTCAGAACCGTAATCTTTCAATTGCCAATATGGTGGTGAGGTTATTATCAACTGAACTGAAGAGTCTCGTACCTCAGCCATATTTCTTGAGTCACCGAAAATTATAGTATGTTTAGTTTTCATTATTATTCGTTGTGACTATCCGGTCGCATTTGCGGGAATAAAATTACATCTTTTATATTATGAGAATTTGTGAAAAGCATCACGATCCTGTCGATACCGAGACCGAGTCCGCCTGTTGGGGGCATGCCGTATTCCATTGCTTCGAGGAAATCCTCATCGACTTCATTTGCCTCGACATCTCCCAACTTTCGCTGCTTTGCCTGGCTTTCAAGCCGTTCTCTTTGATCGATCGGATCGTTCAATTCACTAAAACAGTTCCCGAGTTCCAGCCCACCGATAAATATCTCGAAGCGCTCAACAAGTTGAAGATTTTCGGGCTTGGATTTTGCAAGTGGTGATATCTCTTTGGGGTAATCTATCACAAAAGTAGGTTGGATGAGATTGTCTTCTACAAAGCGCTTAAATATCTCATCAATAATTTTTCCAAAACTCTTCACATCGAGTTCGATCTCATGCTCTTTACAAAAAGCAAGAAGTTCATCCATATTTGAATTCTCAACATCGATTCCCGCATATTCTTTGATGAGATCAAGCATAGGTCTCCTCTGCCATGGTTTTGACAGATTAATCGTATGCGCATCATATTTGATTTTCAGAGTGCCGCATACTTCATGCGCAATGCCTGTGAGCATATCTTCGACAAGGGTCATAATATCATTATAATCTGCATATGCTTCGTATAATTCTATCTGGGTGAATTCGGGATTATGCGTTCTATCCATACCTTCATTACGAAAGTCCTTGCACACCTCATACACCTTTTCAAAACCGCCGATTATCAGCCGTTTTAGATAAAGCTCATCTGCGATTCGGAGATACAGTTCCATGTCGAGTTTGTTGTGTTTCGTAACAAAGGGTTGTGCTGCTGCACCGCCGTAAAGCGGCTGAAGAATTGGGGTTTCTACTTCGATATAACCTCTTGCATCGAGGAATTCTCTCATCATTTTGATGATCTTACTGCGCGTTTTAAAGGTTTCTTTCACTTCAGGATTGAGAAGAAGGTCAAGATAGCGTTTGCGATAGCGCAGTTCTTTGTCGGCGAATTGATCATACACGA
This sequence comes from Cloacimonetes bacterium SCGC AAA252-N17, assembly GCA_000404785.1. Lineage (GTDB taxonomy): Bacteria > Cloacimonadota > Cloacimonadia > JGIOTU-2 > JGIOTU-2 > Celaenobacter > Celaenobacter polaris. Next base: position 59,129 of record ASNI01000005.1, on the reverse strand, counting down.
CTTTTTTGCCATCCTCTATCTTTTCTTTCACTACGGGAAGAGGGCGGATCGCTTTTGCAAGGAAGGTGAACTCCTCTGCATGAATGGAGAGCTCGTTGGTTTGAGTATAGAAAACAAAGCCCTTTACGTGCACGAAGTCTCCAAGGTCACATTGTTTGAAAATTTTGTATTTCTCCTGCCCGATATCATCGCGTTTGATGTAAATCTGGATCTTGCCAGTTTCATCTTCGATATGACAAAAGCTTGCCTTTCCCATTTTTCTGAGAGAACGAATTCTGCCGACAACATCTAATGAAATTTTATTATCAATAAATGCTCCGGGATCATCGAGAATATCTTTTATTTGGTGTGAACGTTCTGCTTTTGTAGGAAATGGATTTGTTCCCATTTCGAGCAGACGCCCAAGTTTTTCTTTTCTCGCATGTATAAGTTGATTTTCATTATCCATGAGAACCTCTATTTCTTCAATGATCTATTTTTTAGAAAGGCATCGATGAATTGGTCAATATTTCCGTCCATGACCGCTTGAACATTTCCTGTTTGCTCATCAGTGCGGTGGTCTTTGACCATTGAGTAGGGCTGAAAAACGTAGGAACGGATTTGATTGCCCCATTCGATACTTTTTTTCTCGTTTTCGATTTTTTGCCGTTTTTTATCCTGTTCTTCTTTATACATTTGATAAAGGCGGGATTTTAAGACTTTCATCGCATTGTCCTTATTATGCAGCTGGGAGCGCTCGGATTGACATTGTGCTACAATACCTGTGGGAATATGTGTAATGCGAACTGCGCTGCTAACTTTATTTACATGTTGTCCACCTGCTCCGCTTGCGCGAAATGTGTCAATTCTTAGATCATTTTCATTTATCTCAACTTCTATCGTATCGTCAGCTTCCGGATACACAAACACAGAGGCAAAAGAAGTGTGCCTGCGTTTATTTGCATCGAAGGGAGAGATGCGGACGAGCCGATGAATACCGATCTCCGATTTAAGATAACCATAGGCATATTTGCCTTTTATTTCCAGCGTTGCAGAACTGATTCCTGCCACGTCACCGGGCTGCTTGTCCATAAGCTCAACTTGAAAATCCTGGTTTTCTGCCCAGCGAACATACATACGAAGAAGCATCTCTGCCCAGTCATGGGATTCTGTTCCACCGGCTCCGGGATGAATCTCAAGAATTGCATTCTTTTTGTCGTATGGGTCACTTAGGGTCAGTTGTGTTTCTAATTTATCAAGATACTTTTTGGTTTGTGCTAATTTTTTTTCGGCTTCCGCTTCCAGTTCATTATCTTTTTCTTCCTGCAGAATGGCGAGAAAAGCTTCAAGTTCTTCCTGAGATTGTGTGATATTTTCTGCAGTATTAATATCTTCTTTGAGACTGCTCAGGTCTTCGGATATTTTTCGGGCACGCTCCTGATCATCCCAGAAACCAGTGTTGCTCATCTCCTTTTCGAACTGAGATATCTTTGCGCTTTTGGTCTCTACGTCAAAGATACCTCCGCAATTCGAGTATTTTTTCTTTCAGATCTTCTACATCTTTTGCGAATACATTTATATCCATATAAGTCCTAAATTTGTAATTTATTTATTCTGAAGCTCTTCCGGGAAGAATGTAATCTTCGAGCTCCTGGTTAAAGTAGCGATCGGTCATTGTGGCGATGAAATCTCGTACTTTCTCTGCATCATTTGTATCTTTGATATATTGATTACTTTTATGATTGAGAAAATGATTGAAGATTTTTGAGTCGGTATGTTTTTTCTCAAGATCGGTCATGTATTTATCAAAAAGAATTTTCATGCCACGCTGAATCGTGATTTTTTCTTTTTTTATACAAGGATGATTATAAATTTTCTTGTAATTAAAACATTTCAGTTCATACAATGCATCAGAAGTTTCTTTGTCAAAAGCAACATAGTCTTTATCAAAGCTGTTATAAATAACATTTGTAATGAGGGTGCTCAGGATTTCATCATTGGTAGAGCCCAGTTTGTGGATCGCATCTTTTGGAAGTTCTTCCCTGTTAAGAAATCCCATTCGTATCGCATCCTCGATGTCCTGACCGATGTAAGCGATCGTATCTGAGATGCGCACAATGCACGCTTCTAAAGTGGCGGGAGGACTGGTTGTATCATCAGTTTTCATCGTCTCGATGAATTCTTCCAGATCTTTTTCTGTCTTATCTCTTTTTGGATGAAGTTGTTCATCATGAACTTCTCCATCATGAGATACGATGCCATCGCGAACTTGAAAGGTGAGATTCAACCCCTTTCCATGGTTCGTGATATGATCAATAATGAATAAACTTTCAATATTATGATGAAACCGTCCGATGCCATGCTTTACACAGCACTCACTAAGCAACTCTTCGCCGTCGTGACCAAAAGGCGGATGCCCGAGATCGTGTCCGAGAGCGATCGCTTCTATCAGATCGAGATTGAGCCGAAGTAGTTTGCCAATGCTGCGGGATACTTGCGCTACGTAAGTTGTATGCAAACTGCGGTTTGACATCTCTTCATCAAAGAGATTGGAGAAGTACACAACCTGGGTTTTCCCTTGATACCTTCTATATGCTCCTGTGTAAATTATTCTATCACGATCTATCGTAAAGGGTCCGCGAAGACACTTCTCGTGCTCTGCAATTTTTCTGTATGCTTCAATGTTCTTGGTCGCATACTTAGAGAAATACTCCTCTTCATGAAGATTCGTTTCTTTATAAAGATTATCTAAAAAATGTTCCTTATTATGCATATGTGTTATTGCAATTACAATTCATGCGTTCTTCTGACGTTTGTTGCCTGGCCTCCCTTATCAGTTTCGGTAGCGTCAAATTCGACTTCTTCATCTTCTACGAGGGTTCTGTAGCCACCACTTTCGATAGAACGCCAATGAACAAAATATTCTTTGCCGTCGTCACCGGTAATGAATCCGTATCCCTTGTTTTTACTAAACCATTTAGTTTTTCCTTTCATCTGGTCTCCTTATATCGTTTTCCGACATAATACGTATGTCATTGGATTTAAGTATTGTAGCAGTCACTCCCATACCTTTTGTCAATTTTTCTTTTAAATAAATTTGATGAGTACCGCAGGAAGGGCTTCTTTCCTTCAGGATCGCTGTTTTTATATTGAAAAGCCGACAAATTTTCAGGGCTTCTTCAGCGCCTTTTCGAAAGTGTGAAGAAACATTCTCGTTCTGATCATTTATTAGGTTATCGATTCCTTCAAGTGTCTGAGAGCCGTCGCCTTTAATAAAGAAGGAAGGGGGACGAGGTGTTTGTAATCCACCCAGTTGTTCCGGACATACCGGAATAAGTATATATTTATCTCTCAGATCTAAAACCGGTTGATCGGTGTTATTACATCCGTTATAACAACAACGCAATCCAAGAAGACATGCACTGACAAGGATCGTTTCTTTCACGGTTATAACCCACCTCGACGGTAAAATAATGTCAACAAATATTGACAAAAAACTCAGCATAATTTATCAACACTATGATGTTAGAACAGTATAAGACAATAAAAGATTCTCAATGGATCAAGTTGAACATAAAAAATTCTAAGTTCCATGGTAGAATCTATCATGTCACCTCATTAGCTAAGGTAAATACTATTCTCAAGGAAGTTGAAGATGAGTTCAGGAAACCCACACATATTGTATATGCCTACAGATTAATTGACGGGGATTCTATAAGAGAATATGCTACAGATGCAGGAGAGCCGTCACATTCTTCAGGACCTCCAATCTTAAAGGTGCTTGAAGGGGATGAGTTATTGAATGTCCTGCTTGTTGTCGTTAGATATTTTGGTGGAATCAAACTCGGTATTGGTGGTTTGATAAAATCTTATACTGAAGCAGCCCAGAAGGCAATAAAAGAGTCACGAATCGTGACAAGAACGAATAAAAAACTAATGCTCATTGAAACGAATTACAGAGAACTTGGTGAGATGCTGTACAAAATTGAACAGATGCAGGGAAAGGTAATTGAAATAATTCATGGAGAAGATGTGAAGATCAAAGCTCTCATCCCTATTTCTTTTTGCAAAAGATTTGAACCCAAAGATTTGGATTAAAAACTTGACTGAACAAAGCCATGAAATTCATTTATACAAAAATTTTAGGAGATAATAATGCTCAGAAATAGTAAAGGATTCTCAATTTATACAGTAATAAGCATTATAGCGATAATTGCGCTGGCATTCATCCTTCTTGTTCCCCAGTTCTATAATGTGAAGGCGCAGGAAAAAACAGACCTGTGTATTGAAAATATGAAAAAGGTAAGAGATGCTATTGATAACTATATGTTTGAAAGAAAGCAGTCCTTTTCTGGGGATCTTGTAGAACTGGTACGCACCGGTTATCTGCGACATGCTTATGAGTGTCCCGAGAATGGAAATGGTGATAAATATATTGCAAGCGGTGATTATGAAACCGGTGAAATCATTGTGATATGTCCCAACGAAGCAGATTTCCCAGACCATAAATTACAATAAGATATTTTTTTTTACAATAACAAAAAGGTGAATTTTATTTTCGCCCTATTGTTATACAATTGAAGTCTCGCAGGAATGGGAATTACTTAAAAAACGGCTCTTTGAAGAATTAAGTGGGTAAGTTAGAAATAATATCCAATATCCAACCCCAGTGTAATAAAAAAAGAAGATTACACGGGGCAGGCACGGAATATCCAAGTATGAAGGGAAAAAATAAATGAGTGGGAAAGAAAAGAATAAAGAAAATAATCAAAAGAAGTTCGATTTACAGGAACGGCTTATTGATTATGCGTTTAGATTCTGGTTACCAAGCCCCAGCTTGGTAAAGCAAGTAATCTATTTATTTTTAACCTGTGAAATCTTTTTATTTATTTCACTGTCACAAGTTTACCAAGGCGTAATGCAATGAAGACTGGCTTGGTAAAGCATAACTTTAACTCAATATAATATGATTTTATTGACAAGACTTTGCTTACTTCCAAATAAATAAAATTGGGCTAATACTTTTTATAATATCTACTGCGAAACTTGAATGATATAGTTTATTCAGATTAGAGACGGAAGAATTTACTACGCCAATCTTTGACTTTCGCCTCTTCCTTTGTTTTGGCATACCATTGATTATAATTTTGATTAAAGAGCTGATTCTCCACCTGAATTCTCTGAGCTTCCTTCTTTTCTTCAAACTTTGCCATATCAGGACTTTGGAATTCAACGATCTTTGCAATAAAGTAAGCTTTGTTTCCTCTTATAACATCCGTGATTGATCCGGGTGTTTTCAGTTCGATCATTTCCTGCACGAGTTTGACTTCACGACCCACATCGGGAATAAAACTGGTTTCCGAGATAAAATCAGTATTAACGACTTTAAGATCATTGTCTTTTGTTATTTCCGCAAAATTTTCCGGAGTGAGAATTGGAGCGATCTCTTTGGCTTCTACTTTTTTTATCTTCATCTTTTTTTGCATTGTGATCTTATCATAAATTTCCTGTTTCACATTTTTAAGGGCTTTATAGTGTTCTCCGATTTTATAAGATATCTGGGCAACGAAATATTCACCCTTGTCGCTTCGATAGGGCGGTGCCACATCTCCCACTTTATTTTTGAAAGCAAAATCTATGAGCATCTGTGCTCTGCCAAGTCCAGAAATATAGCGTGCATCCTCTGCAAAAGGTTCTGATTCCTTTACTTCCAGTCCGTGGTCTTCGGCAATGACAATAAAGCTGTCTGCCTGTACATTTTCATAAAAACCTTGAGCAACAGTTTCAATATCTCTTCGTGCATCAGCTCCGGGTTCAACCTTTACGAGAATATGGCTCGCTCTCATCTCTTCTTCACCATTCTCATTGGTTCGAAAATCTGTAGCTTTGATTATATGCCAGCCAAATTGTGTTTTTACTGGTTCACTAACCCCATTAATTTTCAGTGCAAAGGCAGCATCTTCGAATTCTTTTACCATTTTTCCTTTGGTGAAATAACCAAGATCTCCACCCTCGGGACCTGATGGACCTTCTGAATATTCTCGTGCGAGTTCTGCAAAATCCTCACCCGAAATAGCAAATTCATATATCTTATTTATTTTATCTTCTGCTGCTTTTCTATCTTCAGGACTCGGTACTAAAGGAATCGTAACATAACGATATTTTCGTTGAGGGTTTTCTTTGTAGTTTCCACGATTTTTATCGTAATATTCTGCAATCTCTTCATCGGAAACATAAACAGAATCGATCTGATCTGCAGCAAATACGATGATATCAGCTTTCACTTTGGTTTCTTTTTTGATAAAATCTTCAATGACTATCTGATCAGTGATGATGACATCTGCATTAACAAAACTTCTGAGCTTTTCATACCGCAGGAGCTGTTCGTAGTAGCCGGAAAGCCAGTTCCAGTCGATTTGAGGATTCTGCAATGCCTGCAAATACTTGTTCTTGTCAAATTGTCCATCAGTCTGAAAAGCTTCATAGGTAGTGATCATTTCAGGAGGTTCGTTGATCATCTTCGTAGCAACTTCTTTGGGAGAAACCTGGATATCAAATCTGTTGATTTGCTTATCGAGAATGATCCTCTGAACTAACTGATCCCATGTTTGGTCATTCAATCGGCGATACATTGCATCATCGATCTCTTTACCTTGATTGGCAGGATCCTGCATGTAATTTGTATAGGTGTTTTGTAATAATTTATAATATTCATCATATTTAATTTTCTCACCTGCAATTTGCCCCACATAAGGTTTTTCCTGAAAAACGCTGCTGATACCCATTGTTGCCATACCGCCGATGAATACGATTGCAACTACCCAGATAACAGGACGATAAATAGCACGCATTTTATCTAACATTCTGATAAACTCCTTAAAGAATATATTAGTGGGTAAAATTTTTGGGGCAGTAAAATTAATGCAAGTTTTTTAATTAATGAGTTTTGTGAGAGCTTGATTTTATTGACACAAATGTGAGATTTCAACTTAAAAACCACTATGAGTACCAATAATGAAATTCTATACAGAATATTTAAAGATGATGCCGAACGCTCCGGTATGGACATGAAGGATTTTTATCATAAGAGAAGAAAGGGATTGTATCCATTTAGAGATAGTAATGGATATGTTGAATGGTTGAAAAAAAGCGAATTCCGTATCATGTCTGCGAAAAAACGTTCTAAGAATAAAAAAGTTCAAAAACACAAAAACAAACATAAACATACTAACAGCAACCCCTTCTTTACTACAGAAATGATTACAGTTTTTCTATTTTCGGGAATTGGCATTTTAATATTTTTTATAATAATAAAACTCGTGCAGTTATTTCTAAGTTTCTTCTAGGAAGAATAATTTATTAACATTTTCTGAAGTTCATCTCTTTTTTCAGGTATTTCAGACTTTGTTTTTACAAAAATCGGTTTCCCATAAATCATCTTCACAGGGGAGAAGGGTTTGGGGATCATAAAATTATCCCAGCTATGAAGTTCCCACCTTGATTTAATTAGAAAAACCATTGGTATGATGGGCTTCCCTGTCCGATATGCTAAATATAATGCCCCGTCTTTAACGATCTCCTTGGGACCTGTCGGACCGTCTGGCGTAAGGGCTATATCAAATTTTTTTGAGATGACGAATGCCTCTTTTAATGCTTTCATTCCGCCACGCCGTGAAGAGCCGCGAATAGTTCCAAAACCAAGTCCCCTGATCACGCGGGCAATATATTCGCCGTCCCGATGCTGGGAAATAAGTACATGAACAAGCTGGTTTATATGTGTATAAGTAGGGATAAGCATCCTGCTATGCCAGAAAGTATATATGACTGTTCCGTGAGTTTCTTTTGCAGATATGAGATTGTGTTTATCGTACTCCTTGATGCGCAGAGTGCCCATGAGAAGTTTTATTAATGACGGTCCTAGTTTTTCAACCAGATTAAGAAGTGTTTTATGTTTCATTGATCATTGAAATCGCAACTAATGCAACTTTTTCAGAGGTGTTGAATTTTCCCAATTTTTCTTTTATGATACACAGTTTATTTCTTGTTTTTTGATAGTAATTGTCATCTTCAAGAAATAAGCTGACCTCTTTTGTGATATTCTCGGCAGATGCAGCATGTTGAATGAGTTCCGGCACCACTTTTTCCCCGATCACAATATTTGCAAGAGCGATCATATTGATCTTTATGAAAGCTCGTGCTATAAAATATGAAAGCGATGAGGTTTTATAGACAACTACCATGGGTGTGCCAAGATAGCCGGTTTCCAGCGTGGAAGTGCCGGATTTGCACACAACGACCTTGCAGTATTTCATGAGCGTGTGTGTGTCATGAATTATCGTGACATCTTTCTTCACAGGAGAGAGGATTTTTTGAAATAGCTCATCTGATACGGAATCAGCTTGAGATAGGAGAAATTGATAAGAATCTTTATAGATGTTTTTTAAGTTTTTGATCGTTTCAACAATTTCAGGGAGAATTCTTTTGATTTCCACATTTCTGCTTCCCGGGATAAATCCTACCCAATCCTTTTTAAGATCGAGGGAGTATTTTTCGGCAAATTCTTCTTGTGTTTCAGATATTGTGATTTCCTCACTTATTGGATGTCCTACGTATTCAACATCAGCGCCGATCTCTTCATAAAGCTCATTTTCAAACGGAAAAATCACTGCGATCTTATCAGAGTATTTGGCAATTTTATGAATACGCTTTTTCTTCCATGCCCACACCTGCGGGCTGATATAATACAGAACAGGTATGTCAAATTCGTAGGCGATCTTTGCAACTCGAATATTCATGCCGGGATAGTCAACGAGTATAGCAAGATCGGGTTTTCGGGCAATGAATTCAGATTTGAGTTTTCGCAATACTTTTAGAATGAACCCAAGATGACCGATTACTTCTGCGAAACCAATTATTGAAAATTTTGAAAAAGGGAATATGGATTCGAATCCCTGCTTCTGCATCAACGGACCGCCAATTCCCCAAATATTAAGGGAAGGGTTTTTCTGTTTGAACTGCTTAATTACTTCTGCCGCATGGACATCTGCGGAACGCTCACCGACCAGCATGAAAATATTTTTCATAGAAGCAAGACAATAGCGTGACTTTAATCGTCAAGAAAAAGAAATGTGATAGAGCATGATAATCATCCAAAGTATAAAAACTTGACGCTCAAAATATGTGAAAAATAAGTAACACCATAAAAAGGAACTGCGAGTTCCTACCTTATGACGCCAAAGCTGTTGATAAGGTACAAGAAATAATTTCAATAGAATTGAAAGTGAACCGCAGGCGTTCACTTTTTTATTTGGAGGTGTCTAATCGCTATAAATAGACGGTTTAAACCCTGGAAACAGCGGGAAAACTATAAGAGCAACAAGAAAATTAATGAAAAAATTACTGCGAGAAATGTTCGTTTGATTGGTCCCGATAAGGAAGCTCTGGGTATTGTTTCGACTCAAGATGCTCTTCATAAAGCTCGCGAGTATGGACTTGATCTTGTGGAAATAGCACCGAAAGCAAATCCACCGGTTTGCAAGATAATCGATTACAGCAAACTGATTTTTGAAGAGTCCAAGAAAGCTCGTGAGGCAAAAAAAAAGCAGCATTCGACACAGTTGAAAGAAGTCAAATTCCGACCCAGAACTGATGAGCATGACTATAATTTTAAGGTCAAGCACATCAAAGAATTCCTGGAAAAAGGAAATAAAGTTAAAGTCACTATTCAATTCCGCGGAAGAGAAATGGCTCATAAAGAAATGGGCTGGGAACTTATCAAAAGAATTCGAGAGGAACTTGAAGAGTGTGGTGATTTTGAACAAGAACCAAGGATGGAAGGTCGCTTCCTAATCGGTTTCGTGTCACCTAAAAAGATTCAAAGCTAGCGAATCATAGCAAGGAAAGTCATAGTAAGGAGTTTTAATTATGCCAAAGCTAAAAACAAGAAGAGCGGCAGCCAAACGTTTTAAGAAGACAGCGAGCGGTAAGATCAAAAGAAACAAGGCGTATCGCGGTCATTTTATGGAAAAGAAATCATCCAAACAAAAATCCAACCTGCGTAAGGGTGGGTATGTTTCCAAAGCCGATGAAAAACGTGTGAAGAACATGTTAGCATCATAATATTACATTTTTATAAGGAGTTGGTATGGCTAGAGCAAAAAATAAAGTAGCTTCCAGAAACAGAAGAAAGAAAATCCTCAAAGAGGCAAAAGGTTACAGGGGTGGCAGAAAGCTCTATCGTGCTGCACGCGAGGCAGTTGAGAGGGGCTGGCAATATGCCTATCGGGATAGAAAAGCCCGCAAAAGAGAGTTTAGAAGATTGTGGATCATCCGCATTAACGCAGCTGTGCACGAGCATGGATTGAGCTACAGCCAGTTCATGAACGGTCTCAAGGAATTGAAGATCGAGATCAACCGAAAGATGTTATCTGAACTTGCGATAAACAATCCCGAAGCTTTTGAAAAAATAGTCAAAAATGTGAAAAAGAAATTGGGAAAATAAGCTATCGTGAAAGAACAAATACAAGAGATTTTAGAAGAAGCGAGAAGAAGTATCCCTTCTTGTGAATCAGATAAGAATCTGGAAGAGCTTCGAATTAAATATCTTGGTAAAAAAAGTTCTCTTTCAGGTCTTCTAAGTAAGATCGGGACTATTCCTAAAGAAAAACGTCCGCAGGTGGGAGCATTTCTCAATATAGTAAAGAAAGAAATAGCTCAACTAATCGAACAGAAGAAACTTGAACTTCATGAAAAGGCAGATGCCTTAAAAACTTTGGGCTTAGATGTCACAATGCCCGGAAGACCGCTCCCAATTGGTGCAAAGCATCCTTTGTATCAGATTTGGGAAGAGATTGAAGATATCTTTATCAGTTTGGGATTTGAAGTTGCAGAAGGACCTGAGATTGAAAGCGAGTATTATAATTTCGATGCACTGAACACTCCGAGTTGGCATCCTGCAAGAAATCCTCAGGATACGTTCTATCTGAAAGGTGGTATGCTTTTGCGTACGCAGACATCACCAATGCAAATTCGTGTAATGGAAAAATTCAAACCTCCTTTAAAGATCATATCTACTGGACGATGTTACCGCGTTGATAAAATGGATACTTCACATTTGCCGGTGTTCCATCAAGTTGAAGCACTTATGGTAGATGAGGGTGTCACAATGTCGGATCTGAAAGGAGCGCTCGATTCATTTGTTAAGAGAATTTTTAGTGCAGATACACGCTCCCGATTTCGTCCTCACTTTTTTCCATTCACAGAACCAAGTGCAGAGATCGATATTCTTTGTATAAATTGCAAAGGGGAAGGTTGTAAGCTCTGCAAAAATTCCGGCTGGCTCGAAATGGGTGGTGCAGGTATGGTCGATCCGGCAGTTCTCGAGGAAGTGGGCTACGATTCTGAAAAATATACCGGATATGCATTTGGTTTAGGAATTGAACGTATCGCTATGCTTCGATATGGTATCTCAGATATCAGGAAATTAGTGACCAACGATCTGAGAATATTAAAGCAATTTCAATAAGTGCATTTTTACTTAAGAGAGTATAATGAAAATAAGTTATAATTGGCTGAATAAATTAGTTCCGACACACTTAAATATTGATGAGTTTTGTGAAAAGCTCACCATGTTCGGTCTTGAAGTAGAAGAGGTTGTTCAGCCCGGGAAAAAACTTAAAAATATTGTTATCGGTAAAGTTGTTTCTGTAGAAAAACATCCCAATGCTAACAAACTGAGTTTGTGCAAGGTTGATGTTGGTAAGAGTGAACCGCTGAGCATTATCTGCGGCGCTCCCAATGTAGTGAAAGATATTCTCGTTCCAGTAGCGATGATCGGCGCAAAGCTTGGTGACTTCGAAATAAAGAAGGCAAAACTTCGCGGCGTAGAATCCTTTGGTATGATATGTTCGGAGAATGAATTGAGTGTTTCGGATGACCATTCCTGTATCATGATCATAAAGCAGGACATTGAGCCCGGCACTCCTTTTGCTGATGCAATGGGAATAAATGATCATATTATTGAAGTTGAGGTAACACCGAACAGACCTGACCTTCTTGGTATGATAGGTGTGGCACGTGAAGTCGCAGTCATGCTCAATACTGAATATGAACATCCGGAAATTGCTTTTGAAGAATCTGAAGTAAAAACTAAGGATGAGATTTTAGTTATTATAGAAGATGCGGAGAAATGCCCTCGTTATTGTGCACGAATGGTAAAGGGAATTACGGTTCAGCCATCCCCTGCATGGATGCAAAGAAAATTGATCGCATCAGGTCTTCGTCCCATCAATAATATCGTAGATGTCACAAATTATGTGCTTCTCGAATATGGTCAACCCCTCCATGCTTTTGATTATACAAAGATCAAAGATAAGACTATCGTTGTGCGAACTGCAAAAGATAAAGAAAAAATGATGCTTCTCGATGATACTGAGCTCAAACTGCATTCAGAAAATTTGCTTATCGCCGATACAGAGCATCCACTTGCACTTGCCGGAATTATGGGTGGACTTGATAGTTCAATAGATGTTAATACAAAAGATGTTGTGATTGAGTGTGCATATTTCGATCCCAAAAATATTCGAGCAACCGCCCTTGAATACGGATTGCAGACAGATTCCTCTTACCGTTTTGAAAGAGGTATGGATCCCAACTGTTTGATCGAAGTCATTGACAGGGCTGCCCAGCTTATGCAGCTTACAGGCGGGGGAGAAATATCAAGCGGAGTTGTTGATTGCTATCCTAATAAGATAGAGCCAAAGATTTTACCACTTCGTGTATCACGCACAAATAGTATCCTTAATGCAAAAATATCAGCAGATGAAGTTGAAAATTATCTTAATAATTTTGAATTCGGTACCAAAAAGACATCGGAAGATACCTATAAAGTAATGATCCCAACCTTCCGTCCTGACATAGAGCGTGAGATAGATATTATTGAAGAAGTCGCCCGATGCTATGGATATAATAATGTAGAATCCCATTTCTGGATCAACAGGATAGACAACAGGCGGAAAAGAACGGTTGTCCGGCTTGCGAAAAATCATCTTATCTCACTTGGTTTCTATGAGGTGAACAATATGAGCTTTGCAAGTCCTGAAGATCTTGATACGCTGAAAATTCCAGAGAATGATTTTCGCCGAAATGTCGTAGAGCTTACCAATCCAATGGGTGAGAAGTTTTCAATAATGAGATCAACCCTTATTCCTGATATTCTTAAAAATGTAGCTTTGAATCTCTCTTATAAATTCGAGAATTTCAAACTGTTTGAACTCAATAGAATTTATCTAAAAAAGAATAGAGAAACTTTTGCTGAACCCACCTACTTGACTGGTGTTATCGTTGGAGAGTTCGATCCATTCCATTGGAAAGAGAAGCAAAGAGCTGCGTCATTTTATGATGTAAAGGGCGTTGTAGAATCAGTTTTATCAAAAATACACTGCTCAAAGAATATCACCTACAAAGTATCAAATCAACCATATTATGAAAAGGATTCTGCGACAGATATCTTTCTTGATGAAAAGAAAATTGGATCTTGTGGTATTGTGAAAGATGATGTTTTGAAATCTTTTGAAATTGAGGCACCTGTATTACTTTTCGATATTGATCTTTCAAACATTATCCCATTATATAATGAAAAAGATATCCGTTTCAGGGAGATCGTGAAATATCCTCCAGTGCTTCGTGATATTGCAGTTATTGCCCCTTCTGATATCGAAGTTGGAATGATCGAGCAAGTAATAAAATCTGTCGAGCCAAACATTATAAAAGACATACAGTTGTTCGATGTATATACAGGCAAGCAGATAAAGCAGGGATGCAGAAGTCTGGCTTTCAACATTACTTTTCAGTCGGAGATTTCAACCCTAACGGATAGATATGTGGATAAATTATTTGACAACATTGTAAAAAAATTATTAAGTGAGCGTCAAATAGAATTGAGGCAGAAGTGATGGATACGCATGTGCTTGATAAGATCGAAGAGAAAATTAGGAATCTAATTTCGAAGTATAAAATTTTACAAGATAAATACATTCAGGTTTTGAAGGAAAATGAAAATCTCAATAATAAATATAAAGATCTGTTCTATAATACGGAGAATTCGCAGGAAACCATAAGCGAACTCCAGAACGCTGTGGATCGCTACAAAGAGCAGAACCAAGATTTGCAGAACACATTAGCTCAAAAAGAAGAGCGAATAAGAAAATTTACAGAACAGGCGAATGAAATTGATTCGAGAGTGGGTTCGATGCTCCATGAAATTGATAGTATTATTGGAGAATCGGAGACACAGCCTGCTGGAAGCAATGATTAAATTTTAAATATATGAATAATATTTCTGTCGACATTTTGGGTGATACCTATTCAATCGCAGGTGATGTAGATCCTGACGAGATCCGAAAATATGCTCATTTTTTAGATAAAAAGCTAGTCGAGCTGTCAGAGGAGTATAATCCCCAAAAAAGATATGACCTTGCAATTTTGTGTGGTCTCAACATAGTCGAAGAAATGTTCAGAAAACAGAAGGAACAAGAGAAATTAGAAAGTTTTGTGCAAAGGATTTCAAAGTTATTGAATTCCTTGGACGAAGAGTGATTTTGTTCTATACGTGTTGATATAAATTATTGTTCTTTCCAGTAAGCCTGCCCTGTTCGTGATGGCAATCTTGTTTTGTGCTAAACAGGAACTATAGGGTGTTCAATTGTGTATGGCATGAATGCCTACATCGCAGTAGGACTCGTAAAGTACATATAGAATCCCCATCTTTTTGAAAAATAGTTCAAACGAATTGCTACACGGCAAGGGCAGGTTTCATTATGGAAAGGAAGAAAGATGATCGATATACTGTTACCAATAGTTGGCGTAGTGGTAGGGGTGTTCGTTGGCTGGCTGTCTTTCAGATTGCTTACAACCAAAAAGATCAAACAAGCACATGCCGAATCAAAAAAGATTAAAGAAGAGGCGAGACTTGAATCAAAAGTAATCAAAAAAGAAGCTGAAATTGAAGCAAAAGAGGATTGGTATAAAAGAAAAGCTAATTTAGAAAAGGAGATAGAGGAGAGGAAAAAGGAACTCCGAAAAATCGAGGGTAATTACAATCAGAGAATAAGCAATATCGATGAGCGGCTTAGCAAGTTAGACAGAAGAGAACAATCCATTTCCGACCGCGAGCGACATCTTCAAAATAAACAGGTAAAACTGGATGATGATGAAGTTAAATTGAAAAATATGCTTGAGCAGGAAGCAAGAAAACTGATGGAGATTGCCAATCTAAAAAAGGAACAGGCAATTGAAATGCTTCTTAAAAGATATGAAAATGAAGCTCGTATCGATGCAGCAAAGCTCAGAAAATCAATAGTGGATAAAGCAATATCTGAAGCTGAGGAGGAGTCATTAAAGATCATTGCAAATGCAATACAAAGAACCGCTGTTGATTATGTGACAGAGTCAACAGTCTCTGTAGTTGACCTGCCATCCGAAGAAATGAAGGGCAGGATTATTGGGCGAGAAGGTCGTAATATTCGCACCTTTGAAAACAGCTCAGGGGTAGAGATCATTGTTGATGATACCCCGGAAGCGGTCATAGTCTCAAGCTTTGATCCGGTGAGAAGAGAGATCGCAAAACGTTCCCTAGAGAAGCTTATTTCCGATGGAAGAATTCACCCAGGTAGGATTGAAGATATCATTGCAAAAACAGAAAAAGAAGTGAATAAGATCATTGAGGAAACTGGTAAGAAAACACTCATTGACCTTGCAATTCATGATCTTCCGGACAACCTGAGAAATATTATTGGACGTCTAAAATATCGTACAAGTTATGGACAGAATATACTCAAGCACAGCATTGAAAGCGCATGGATCTGCGGTATGCTTGCGGCTGAACTAGGGTTGGATCAACCTCTTGCACGCAAGATGGGACTTCTACACGATATTGGAAAAGCAGTTGACCATGAAATTGATGGCTCTCATGCTATGATCGGAGCTGATCTTGCAAGAAGAAGTGGGCTGCCGCCTATTATCGTCAATGCCATTGAAGCACATCACGAAGAAGTAGAACCGGAATCAGTTTATGCAATACTTGTTCAAGTTGCTGATGCCATCTCAGGTGCACGACCTGGTGCAAGAAGAGAAACACTCGAATCATATCTCAAGCGACTGGAAAAATTGGAAGAAATTGCCTACTCATTTGAAGGTGTTCATAAATGTTTCGCAATACAAGCAGGTAGAGAGATACGCATTATAGTGGAGCATAACACTATTGACGATGCGCAGGCAGAATTGCTTGCATCTGACGTAGCGAAAAAGATTGAAAATGAATTACAGTATCCCGGACAGATAAAAGTAACTGTTATTAGGGAGATACGCAAAACAGTGCTGGCAAAATAATGATCCGAATACTTTATATTGGTGATATTTTTGGCAAACCCGGCAGGAGAACGGTAAGGGAACTGCTCCCGGATTTGAAAGAAGAGTTTGCCCCTGAACTTGTTATCGCAAATGGCGAAAATCTTGCAGGCGGGCTTGGAATGACTCCCGACACAGCAAACGAAATGTTCGAGCTTGGCGTCGATGTGCTCACTTCCGGGAATCACCTGTGGGATAAGAAAGAAATAATTGTACATCTTGCAAAGGAAAAACGCATATTGAAGCCCATAAATTATCCACCTGTTGTTCCGGGTAACGATATCTACGAAATTGAAATTCACGGAAAAAAGATAGTAGTGCTCTGCTTGATGGGAAGGGTTTTTACAGTAACGGTTGACTGCCCTTTCCGAACAATGGATGCTTACCTGGAAAAACTTTTAGCCGAACAACCGATCGTTTTAGTTGACTTTCATGCTGAAGCCACTGCAGAAAAGCAGGCAATGGCGTGGTATCTTGATGGTAGAATTTCAGCATTAATAGGATCTCATACTCATGTGCAAACCGCTGACGAGAGAATCCTGCCAAAAGGCACGGCATATATCACTGATGCAGGTATGACAGGACCTCATGATTCTGTGATAGGACTTCGAAGAAAAGACGGGATTGAAAGATTTCTCACTCAAATTCCAAACCGATTCAATCCGGCAAAGGAAAATTTAATGCTCAATGGAGTGATAATTTCGGTTGACGAAAAGGGCTCTGCTTTCGATATTCAGCGAATCAGGAGAAGCTGTATACCTGAATAGAGAAAATTTATGGAAAGAATTTTAAACGGAAAGCCGGTGGCAAAAGCGATTTATCAGGAACTTAATGAAAAAGTAGCTATCCTATATGATAAAGGAATAATTCCACGACTCTGTGTCTTCAAGGTAGGAAGCGACCCTGCATCAGAATATTATGTTCAGAATATTCAGAGAAGAGCTCAGAAAATTGGAGTGCTTGTCGATGTGATTACTTATGAAGACCTTATTCCTCAGGAAGAACTCATTGATGGTATCCAGAAAGCGAATACAAATCCTAAGATTCATGGTATCATGTTGCAACTGCCCCTGCCGGAGCAATATGACCAAAACGAGATTGTTCTTCATATCGATTCCCGCAAGGATATCGATGGTCTTCATCCCATGAATGCCGGCAAACTGATCTTAGGACAGAAATGCTTTGTGCCTTGTACGCCTTCTGCTGTTTTGGAGTTGCTCCATTATTATAAAATTCCTACGGAGGGAGCACGGGTTGTTATTATTGGGAGAAGCTCAATTGTAGGACTTCCCCTGTTCAATCTTCTGGTTCAGAAAAAAGACGGTGCAAATGCCACAGTGACTTTGTGTCACTCCCGATCAAAAAATATTCAGGAAATATCGAAAGAAGCGGATATTCTTATCGTAGCTATTGGAAAGCCAAGATTTGTTGATCATACATATATTTCAAGTAAATCCATCGTTATTGATGTCGGTATTAATGAGATCTATGATAGTGATGCAAAAACAAATATTTTTGTTGGTGATGTATTTTATCAGGACGTATTCTCAACGATTCAAGCGGTCACTCCTGTGCCTGGAGGTATAGGTACGATCACTACAGCTTCACTACTAAAAAATGTAGTTGAAGCCGGCAATGTTTAATGTTGAAAAGTGTAAATTTATGAAAAATATTTCAAAAATGAATTTTTTTATTGACTTATAAATGTTAACAAAAAATCTTTGTCCAAAGATCGGAGGTTTATAAATGTTAAAGAATAGGTCTCTTTTAATTTTGGTAATTATATTATTAGTTGCAGTATTAACGGTTCTAAGCTGCGGTAGAAAAGGTTCATTAATCCTTAATCTTCCACCGGAAATTGAAATCTCGGATTATAGCGGAATTGCTCGACCTGACAGTGTCGAACTTGACTCTATGTTCCATTGGATAGGGAATCATATTCCTGATACTTACGATTCACTTTTTTATCAAGAAATATTTTGGAGAGCTTGGGATGTTGACGGTGTCGTGAAATCCTTTGCCTACAGAATTGGAACGTGGGACAGCTTAAGTGAAGATTGGCTGTATGACCAATCCTATGGCGTTCATGTGAGTGAAGCCGGATGGGTTTTACACCTACAGCCCAATGGTGAATATGATATATGGACTCCATTGAAAGAACGATTCCCCAAAACCGCAGTATATTTCACCGCAACAGACACTTCCGATTATAAGAAAAATTTCGGCAAATTTGAAGTAAAATGCAAAGATAACTACGGCGAAGAATGCATAAAATCAGCTATAAGATATTTTGTAAGTTGGTCAGATGTACCAAGCACTAGTATATCAACTTCTCAAGGAAAATTGGATACAGTTCGTGTTGGGACAGCATTGAATTTCGATTTTACCGTTATAAAAGATGACGATCCATTTGGGTATGGATCTGAAGCAGCATATTTCAAATATCGTTTGAAGTATTATAAAACCTTAGGAACAGATACTCTAGATATTCCTCTTGCTGGAATTGATACGTTGATATCCGCCACTGATTGGTATTCAACAAGAGGTTTTTCAGATCCTACTTCCCTTGAATTAAAAAAAGAATATGATGATCATAGCATTGATCGACCTGAGCTTAAAGTAAACCAAAAATTTGTAGATGGTACCTTTGAAATTACGCAGATAGTAGTTAAAACTGTTGACAAAGCAGGAATTGTTGATCCGGATTCAGCTAGTCTTTCATTTTTTGTAAGAGATTATTTCACTCCTGAAACATGCCCCTTTATTTGTTCTACATATGAATGGCCAAATAATTATTCCCGAACATTGTTTGGCAGTTCCGGACTAGACATAACACCACATATATATGCGTTAGGTGAAAACAGCTATCTCACTTACATGTCATCAAGTAAGGATGAAATTCCAAGCAAGATTGTTTCTGGTAAAAAGCATTTCGCTGATAGATTTTATATAGACATGAATGGCAATGTTAACGCCTTATATTCTAATGATATTGAAATCTATATGAAGTGGAGATATTTAGGAGAACGCCAATATGATGAAACGAAAAACATCATTACGCAAGCTAATCGAACATACTATTATGATGCAAATAGAAATAAATATGAACAATATTATTGTGACATTCAATACATGGATATACAATTAGATAGTGGAGTTGGTACTTTACCTCCTGTTGGAACAGAAATAACTGATGAAATTACTGGTGAACATTGGAGAAGAATACCAATTTATGAGGATCAGTCCTGTAGACTTTTTGGTTTATCTTCAGGGGAGCACATTTTCAAAGTAAGATCTGTTGATGTACAAGGCGCTGTTGATCCATCTCCTGAAATATTTGAATTCAATCTCGTAGAAATTGTTGATTCGGGAGAAAAAACTGGGATATTGTTGGTTGATGATACATTTTGTTCACCCGCAGAAATTGTTTTTGCACATGAAGATTCAGTTGATGGTTATTATGTGAAATTCATGGAAGAACTCGACGAGTATACTATTTATGACTTAAGTGATGATAATTTTTCGGCTGCTACACTTGGTAACCAAGTCTTTAGGGGTGATATACAAATGTTAGCTCCTTACTTTGCTCCGTCAGATATTCAAAATTATAAATTAGTAATATGGCATGCTAATAATCCTAAACAAAAATTTCCTTCTGGTGATGGGGCAGTTCATCTAGTAAATAATTACGATGTATTAGGATATTTTTTAAGATCCGGTGGAAACTTACTTTATACAGGTTGCTATGGAATATGCGATCCTTCTTATGCTAGAGCAGAATTCTTACAGACTTATGCTGGTCTTGCTGATACATTATCTGGTTTAAACTCACTAGACTTTTTATGGGGCGTGCCAAGTGTAAATAATTCTCCTCTGGGCGGTGTATCAGGCATTAATTCATTTGCTAATATTGAAATTGATTCTTTCAATACCGTTTCTACAATAATCAATCCTTTCCCGGAATACTGGATAGTCACTCCATTGCAAGCAATTGGCAGCATAACTTTTTTGAATATAATAGATGATGCGGAAGAAATATTCACAAGTATACCAGGACCCTTTTTTCCTGATCCCGATCCATATTACGGAGCTCCTATTGCTGCTAAATATACTAAGGAACCTGGTGTAACTGGAACAGTCTATACATTTGGATTTCCATTTTTCTATTTCAACGTTGACCAAACACGAGAAATATTAAATCAAGTAATGAACGAAGTAGGAATGAAATAGAATTCTGTTAATAGCTGGACAATAAAAGGCTTTAATTTTAGAAAAGTTAAAGCCTTTTATTATAACAATATTTTTGTTACTACATTAAGATAAATATTTATCAGCAAAGAACTTAAAGAAGTCTTTCTGAATGGTTTTCTTTACTGATCGAATAGCACGATTTTGCGCTTCAGTTAAATTAAGATGACCTTCACGATCACTCTTTGTATAGAGAACAGCTTCTGCATTACTGATTTTATCAATGATAGTAATAGAAAGCTCCCAGCGGACAAATTCTTCATCCCTGTCGAGATCGATCTGGGAGATTGATAAAGAGCTTTCAATATGAAAATCAATATAATCTGCATCTGATACATTGGCGTAAACAGTAAAACCAAAGTTGTTGAATACTTCTTTAAGATAGTCTTCAAGATAATCTTTATAGTCCCCTGAACCTATCACCACCACATGGATAGTTTTTGCAAAAGTGTTTCTTTCTGCCACAAACTTCTCGAGCGGTTGTTTTAGTTGCACGCCGGCATGTGAAGGAGAAATAATTCGAAGCTGCGCATTCAAAATCTCATTCTGTTCTGCAAGATCGATTGCTTCGCTGAGATATTTCAGTTTGTCGAGTTTGGACGTACCCTCTTCATATTGAGAGTAAAATTGCTCGATCTTCTGTGTGTTCTGGCTTATCTCATTGTGATAAATATCCTCTGTTTCACTCCTGTTAAGATACGCAATAACATAGTATTCGCCGCTGTTCGGGTCAAAATAGGAATCACCTATCTTAACATTCTTCAGGGTCTGCTCGCTCTGTATCTGAGTAAGATTTCTCATCTTTTCTTCGGCGGTAAGTGAAGTTTTATCTCCTACAGTAGTTTCTTCAAATTTCTGTGTGAGTGTTTCGTCAGATTTTATTTCTGCCTGAAATATCTTTGAAAGATTGGAATAAGCATCTTGTTCTGCTGATTTTTTTGTGTCTCCGGCGCCAACTGAAGAAAGGTAGTATGCATCCTTATATTTTGACTGGGGATTCATGATCCAGTCAGGTGCTTTGTTCTTTTTTGCCGTGACCATCGAAGGTGCACAGGACATAAAGATCATAACTAATAATAAAATAAATTTTTTCATGGTAGTTCCTAATCTAAATAATGTGACTCAATTA
This sequence comes from Cloacimonetes bacterium SCGC AAA252-N17, assembly GCA_000404785.1. Classification (GTDB taxonomy): domain Bacteria; phylum Cloacimonadota; class Cloacimonadia; order JGIOTU-2; family JGIOTU-2; genus Celaenobacter; species Celaenobacter polaris. Next base: position 37,369 of record ASNI01000005.1, on the reverse strand, counting down.
AATTTAGTTGATTTTTCTTAATTTCCTTTTGTTGCATAAAATCAGAGTAAACGAGCGCATTGTTCTGATCAAAATAATTGATCCTTACACTATGACTGCCGGGTTCGACTGCAACATTGCCAATATAAGCCATTGCAGGGAAGAAGCGGGAAATACGGAGATCTGCATTCTCAGTTGCATCGACTGCGGCATCAGTGGCGAACATAGCAATTGACCCCAAAATACCACCACCAACCTGGTTGACCATTTCCTGTTTGCCCTGTTCTGCGAGCAAACCTTTCACCACGGTTCGAGTGATAGTTTTGAGATAAATAAGTGGCTCTTTGATCTTATAGGTTACAAAAGCTGCATTCTCGAGACTTTCTAATGGGTACAGCTCATACGCAGGTTTTTCATCTATCATAACTTCTATCCTGCTTACATCGGTACCTAATTTTTCCATGTAGGGAAGAGGGAATTTGAAATGATAACCAGGTTCCATATCCTTCCATTCAATGATATCCAGAGTTGCGAGTTCGTGTTTGGGTTCTTCTTTGACCTCTTCTTTTGGATCTCCTGAAGATTGCGAACTTGGCTTTTCCTTTTTGGATGGTACAATATCAATTACTGCATCAAAGAAATTCTTCGTAGTGCTGACCATCTTACCGGCTTCTTTCTTAGGATCAAGATCCTTGCTTTCACCAGAAATTTCCTGCGATGTAGCTATGATCAGTTTGTCTTTCTCGGTATGAATCCAGAGAGTATTTGACTTTTTTTCAGGCGAGTTTCCTACAAATGTGAGAAAATAGAGCTGAGCTTTATCGGTGCCAGCGAGGTATTTATCGAGCTCGGGCTGCGTGAAATCATAAACAATTGGCTGAAGTTCAAAAGCTTCTTTGATTTCTGTCAGATCGATCATGGCATCATCATATTTGCCATCAGCTTGGTATATGAGCATACTTAGATATCGAGCAAGTGCCGAGTTGTGAAATTTATTATCACCAATTTTGAATTCCTTCTTCTTATCCTCGGATTCGTTATACTGTTTTGCGATCTCCTCGTATTTGTCTTCAAGAACGTTGAGCTTGTTGTTCACCTTTCTGATCTCAACAAAGGCATCTTCCTGTTTATTCATGTGCAGGTAGTTCAGCGCCTTGAAAATATTCAGATAGATGTCTTCATAATCTTCACCGAAATAATCGAGGGCATTATCATTCAACAGAAGAGATGCAGTAGCTTTGCCAACACTTTTAGTGTACAGATCTTCAATAGCATGTTCGGCTTCTGTGAGAAATTCATTGCTTTGCTCGTAATCTCCGCAATAGTGATAGAGCATTCCCATATCGAGGTAGAATAATACTTTTTCCTTTTCTTTATAGAATTTGTCCTTTGATTCCTCGATCTGTACCACGCAAGCATCATAATCTTGTTGCCTGAGCTTATCCATCACTCCTACATATTGACCTTTTGAGGTGCGCATGCTCGAGCACCCGATAAAAGCGGCGATAAGAAGCGATGAGATAAGAATAGATAGTAATATTTTTTTCATTGTTGTTACCATTTAAGTTTGGATTGTTCCACGAATTTTTTGATCTTCTTTGAGCCCATCCATACGATTTCATTTGTTTCCAGGTTTACAAGATTCATGTCTGCCTGGTAATACACCACTTTTTTTCCGTCAACCGCATCCTCGATAGAAGAGAGGGTTCCCTGCAGCATAAAGTCTGCGCCCAGTTCCTGAGCCAATCTCTTTGAAGTTTCTTCCGATGACTGACTTTGCTGGTCAAGACGCTCGTCACGTATCTCGTCGCGCTGTTTTTTGGCAGCTACGAAACGCACCTTGCCGGAATTGACAAGTTCTCTTTCAATATCTGTGGCAAAGGTTTCTGTGTTGATATGCTCGCTCGTTTTATTGCCGATAGTGCCGACGATCACAATAGGTTTTTCCTGATTGTCACCCATCCAGTTGAAAAGCCAGTTTGCATCCAGCACGTCATCAACGATATTTTCTGAGACCATACGCGCGTCTGCATCATTCCAGCGTCCGCTCAGATCGATCGTAGTATCCACACCGACTCGTGATACCTGCTTTGTGGGACCTCCACACGAAATCATGAGTGCAAGAACTGCAATAAATAAAACACTCTTTTTTAACATTGTATCCTCCTGATAATATTTCATAAACAATTTATTTATTTTTATTTAAAATTTTGTCAAGTATGGTTAATAAAAAAAAGCCTGCTCGAATGTGAGCAGGCTTAATTATCTGTGAGAGATTTGTAGTTTTATCGGGTCAGCATCATCTTTTGGACTTTTACTGCACCATCGATATCAAGCTTATAGAGATAGATTCCATTTGCCACATCATTGCCATTCAGGTCTTTACCATTCCATGTGGCGTATCCTTGAGTCGGCTGTTCGCCGGCATTTACTTCCAGTGTATTAACTAGTTGTCCTCTTACGTTATATACACTAACCGATGCATGCTGATACGGTTTTTTGGCTGTAAAGTTGATGGTCGTAGAGGCAAAGAAAGGATTGGGATAATTGATTAAAGAGACTGGATTTGATTGTTCCGGATCTACAGATTTTATTGGACCAAAATAAATTTTGATCGATGTATAGGTTATATAACCACCTGAATTAACTCCCGTTAGTTCTTGTGCAAAACTACCATAATCATTATCATTAAAGTAAAAGATATATATCTCACCCCATCCATCTCCTAAGTCATGAATATATGGAGCTAAATACGGATAGACAGTAATCTGATCTCCAAATGGTGTTGTATATATATCTGAAAATTCTATTGGGTCACTCCAAGTATCACCGTCTCCAATTATTCCTCCTTTGGCTGAAATATGAATTATAGGATGATTAAGATAGTTCATGTCGGTTGGTGTTGGGTAAGGTTCATCGGGATGTTCAGCTTTAAGTAGTTTTGTTCCATCTGCCCACATCTGAACCATCCGATTACAGTCCTTGCCGACTGCTTGATTTTGTAGGTTTTCATGGAATCCTAAAGTGTTTATATCTGAATAAGCCATAGAAAGCCATGGGTACCATGTAGTGTCTGCTCCGGCTACGGTCCATGGAACACTATATCCGGAAGCATTACCTGGCATTTTGGGGACATGATTAATTTCCCAAGTGCCATCGTTTTTATAAACTACTTCCGCTTGAAATACCCAGCTATGTGTGGCAGAGGACCATGCAGTCAACGCGTCTATACCATCTCCCTCAAAAGCTACATACTGTAATTGTATTGGTAAGCGAATGTTACCTTCATAATCATACATCGCTGAACGATGCTCACATATCGCTGAACCAGGAAATCCTGGGTAAGCAAATAATGAATCTGGAGTGAATGTTTGCCCAAGAGAGTCTGTATAAGTAAATCCTGCGGTATTTTCAACTTTATAAAGCGCATATTTATTCAATCTTTCTGGAGACGACGGGTCGAGACTTACCATAATTGGGGATGAGTGAAAGTTGTCAGTATCCCAAGTTTCTCCGCCATCGAAAGATTCCCATACATAAAAACCGGGTTCGACATAAGGTGGGACATTAGTTAATGTATCCACAGCATGAAATCCAGCATAACCCATAAATGAGATGTGTCCGGGATTATTCAAGTCCACAGCAAATGAATCATAAGGACGACTTGCCGCATTAGAAGGCCAGGTTGGTGGTCCTACATGCCAATCAGTAAATAAAGTAATTGGTGATGACCAATTGCCTTCAGTAAGCATTTGTTCAAGTTCACCATAAACGAAATCTTCATCAGGAACATCAGTGTATCTAAACAAAACATCTTCTATTGTGTTATCGTTATCTGCATGAGAGACTTGGTAGATCCTAACATATCCGTCGGTATTATACGTTGGAGAAGGACCTGCGAACACATAGGGCCAAATATAAAGTAAATCAGGAGCTGGTTGAGTAAAGAATAAAGGCAATTTCCAGAAGCCAGGCGACCCTAAAAGTTGAATGTCATCATAAACCATGGTTGTTTGGTAAGTACCTGCAGGTGCTACATGCCATGTTGCAATGCAACTTCCCGATGCGGGATGTATAGTCATTCCTGGGAATCCTTCCCGAAGAACAGGTGATGTAATAGTAGCATTACTAATACTACCAAGAGTATCAACATATCCATAATAGATTCTTCTTTCAATTTCTGGAGTTGCAGTTGGAGCGGCTTGCCCTTGATATACCATATAAACGCCAGGACCAAAAGGATCACCATAAGCATAGCTAATGAGGCCTTCGCGTTGTTTCATAAGCGGATGACCGCAGTAGCTACCAGGCATATAATCATAGTAACTAATTGGGCCTACAGTTTCAGGGAAATGTGTAAATTCCCAATCTGGTGGACTTGGATTTACATTGTCACGCAAGATTTGTCCTGAATAATCTTTACCCTCAGGTAAAACAGATTCGCGTGTTATTTTTTTTTCATCGTAAAGAGGGGTTTGTAACTCAGCAATTAATGCAATATTGAAGAAAAATATTGCAGTAATTACAATAATAGCTTTTTTCATTTTAATCCTCCATTGAATTAAATATTTACAATTTGAAATTTACTTACATTATTGTTAACATAAAAAGCTAACCAAAAGGTTTTAAACAAATGGTTTCCTATCCAATAAGACATTAACTTGAATCTAATCATCATAATTAATAATTTCAAAATTTCATCTTTACAGATAGACGAATTGGTCCGGTAAGGAACGACCCATCCATCTTTTCTTCTAAACTACCAAAAGGAGTATATGCAGCATCAATATCCATTATAGCAAAGGAAGTAGGAAGTTTCCAACCAAGTCCGAAAGAAGCACCCCGAGCATCAAGATTAAATTGATATCCACCGCGAAGGAAGAAGGTTCCGATTCTGTATTCAAGTCCGGCATTATAAGTTTCAAGACGGTCAACACAGTTATCAACCTGGAACACTGCATTTAAAGACTGCATCTTTGTTTCAAGAATGTTCATAGCAGCACCAAGAGAGAAATTCATAGGAAGTACGAATGAGAGTTCTTCTCGGTCTTCATCGATAAGACCATCACCATCATTATCAAGAAGGTCATATGGATCTTCATCGATAAGACCATCACCATCATTATCCAGCGTGTATTTCAGTTCAGGTCCGAAGTTTCTTAAACTCATACCGATCGTAAGATCTTTCCAGCCGGTATTATAAAGAGTACCCAAGTCGATACCCCAACCGTTCACATCATATTCATCGAGATTTTGCCTGAGATATTTGAATGAGAAACCGAGTGAGAATTTATCAGTAAGCATAGTTGCGTAAGAAAGCCCAGCCATCATATCACTACAGGTGAACTGTTCTCCATTAGGTTTGAACCCATCATCAGTTGTTACATCCATCCAGTCCATATACAATATCGAACCGCTGATACCGAACACCCCGAGGGAGGTCGGAAAAGCAAAGGTCAGATAATCATAATTTATATCTGCAACATAGCGAGTGTGGTTTATAAATAATTCACTGCCATTTGTATATGCGAGACCTGCGACATTCCAATAGGTTGAGGAAGCGCCTTTCGTATATGCTGTGTATGCTTCACCCATACCGATCGCACGGGCGTCGACACCGATTTTGAGGAACTGCAAGCCGGCAGTACCGACTTTTGCAAAAATATCAGCTTGAACCAAGGTTGGTATAAGTAAAAGGGCCAATATTACAAAAATTATCCTTTTCATGTTAACCACCTTTATTTAATTAAAACAAGTTTATCGACTTTAACATTACCAGTCGCATGATCTTCTACAGAATATAGGTACACACCGCTTGCAATGATCTGATCATGTTTTGAAAGGAGATCCCAGGGTTCTGTTCCACTTTGTGCAATACCGGTATGAGTTGCTTTACTCGGATTTATCACATCTACTGTGGAAGTTCCGCTGTGTTCAATTTCATCGACAAGGTCACCCGCAAGTGTATATATCTTGATAGTGCATTTTTCAGGAAGATTCACAAACCAGATACGTTTGCTTCTATCACCTGTTTGATCTTTGTCGCGACGTCCATCGAACTTGCTTTGTCCGAGATATGGATTAGGTACGACATAGATATTTTCGAGATTAGAAGCGGCAGATGGACCGGCAAAGATCGTTATTCGATTTCCATCTTTACCTGATTCAAGAGCTTGAAGGTTATGTGAAGGAATTCCTCTGTCAAAGGAGGTGACTGCAATATAGTTTTCTACACCCTTTTCGGGATAGAGTATTTCACTAATGTAATATCTGCGTGAAAGTCTGTTCTTTTTCAACTCGAGCAATCCTTCAGGATGTGCCTGACCAAGATGCCCTGGTAATGGGATCAATTTATCATCATAGAGATCGAGATAGAGTTCATCATTTATTACAGGATTTTTGAAAAGAAGCGCGTTTTCCTGCTTTTCATTTTCTGTAAGTGGGGGAGGAGGAGCATAAATAGGATCAACATCAGCGCTATCCAGGACATTATAAAGCGGAATTCCATAAACTTTATTGCCAACAGCAATATCTACAAAAGAATAGAGTGAATCAAGATAATAGTAGTCAGTCCAATACACAGTGCTGTCCGCAGTATAGATAATGTTTTCTGTTGAGTCCGAGCTTACAATATATTCCATGGGAATTCCATTATTAATGCCGAGTTGACCGCCATAATATACATGCATAGTTGTATCGGGTAAATTCATACAGACATCATAGTCTCTCATATCTTGAGGTGTATCGATTTTATCCCAGCGGTCCATTCTCATATAGGCATCCTGTTCACCGGAATTGGAAGCTTTCCAGAGTGAGTAGCCCTGGAAATCATGACGTAATCTGAAACCTGTCCACGGGTTAACTTTTGCATTTATGTTTTGAATAAGCTGACCTTGGGAATCATATTTAGGAACAAAATCATCAGGGAAATATCCATAATGATCTAACTGCTCATCATATTTATCAATATAGCTGTCCAAATCGGAGTTTGTGTTCTGCCAGCCGACAAATTCCCGTGTGAGGGTCATTATATCAACAGTGAATTCGGATCTGTTATCCCAGTACACGAATATAGTATCACCATTTTGAGATTGGTCGAGAGTCATATTGGGAATATCTGGTGGGCCCGGTGCTTCATAGTGTTTAAAGGTATCGGGGAGCACCACTGTTGTAAGAGTTTGGGCTTCTCCATAAAGCGTTTTAGACCAAACCGCAGTTCTTTTGAGTTCTTCAACATCATCACCGGGGAATACGGCAATAACAATTTTCATTGTTTCGCCGGGTTTAAGGTTCCAATTGGTTGAATCCGCAGGTTCATAAAATCCATTACCACCCCCGTAGAATGCAAATAAAAAACGCGTGTCAAAGGGGTCATTAACTTGAGCGTTCGGATCATCACGAAGGGAGGTATACGTATCGCCTGTTCTTGGATTTCTATCGGTTAAAAGCCAGTATTTTTCATTTTTTTCTTCATTAAGAACACCATCTTTAGGACCGTCACCAACTTCCCATGTCCAGCATGCAAACTCTAACTGATCAGGATCGGGAGTACACACACGTGCACCAACGTAACCCGTAGTGAGTCCTCCATCCTTATCGGCGTCATAAGTGTAGGCAAACTCATATCCTTCACCTGGAACATAGCTGCTTATATCCTCACTAGCACGTGGTTGTGCGCTCCATGATTGAGGACCTACGTCACAATCCATATAAATTCCCATAGCACAGTCGAACAGAGTGTCCTCTTTTTCAGGATCGGGATTAGTATTCATATTTGTAATATCAAATTCAATATAAACCAAATTTTTGATATATTCATAGCTCCATTGAAAGCTAACCTGGCGTACACGTACGTTAAGTGGTCTGTGATCCTGACTTGACCAATGGGTACCCCATACTCTTTCACCGGGAGTGTCGAAGGGACTGTAATCATAATAATAACCTAGAAAATCCTGCTCTGAGATCGGATATCCGTCCTCATCACGAAGACCGTCATTGTCATCATCCTGCGCCTGAGCAAAGTTGTATATACTGTCCGGATCCTCATATCCCAACTTCAGGAAACCGAGTGGGAACCAGATATCAGGGTATGAAAGAATTTCAGCCGGCTCACATTGCATCCTCTCTACTACGCCTCTGAACTCATTATCACCAGGTAAAAAAGTGCTGAACTGTGAAGGTACTGTGCTTCTGTATGGAAATGCAAAGCCGGCAGGATCTTCATCGATCTTACCATCACCATCATCATCTTCACCTGGTTTCTGGTCGCGAATAGATGATTCGATAACATCATCCTTCAGGTTATAGAGATCATAAATATATCCAAGAGCATTTTCTTCAAGTTGGTTATATGCAGGTAGAAATTCGTACATATCATCATCACCGTCAAAGCCGACAGAGACGAGAGTATCAATAACCCTCCCATATTCCGAAGGGGTCGTTCCTGTTGTTTCTTGTGCAGCGTCTTGCCAGTACAGCTTATCACCAAAGTCATTTCTGCGTTGTTTACAAGCGCCGAACCACAAAGCGCCCTGGTAGAGATAGTCAATACCGGATCCTCCCGGATATTCCAGGGAGGGCCATTGCGGTAATGCGTCATCACCGGATCCAAAGAAACCATAATTACTAACTCGCAACCATATGTTTCCAACATCGTGATAGCAAGTGATATCAAGTCTTTTATCTGCGCCGGAGCCACCATTTACAGATCGACCCCAAAGAAAAGTACTTGAGAGCATCAGCATGAGGAGAACTACCAGAAAAACAGGCAGGAAACCAATTTTTGAGCGCATATTACCTCCTACTTTCTTCATTAAATTTTTATTTTTCATATGACAATTTTATAGTTCAAATTTGATTGGAAAAGTTACCCAGACTGCGACAGGTTTTCCCTGATTTTTTGCAGGGATAAATTTCCATTGTTTGACTGCCAGAATTGCTGCTTCGTCAAGACCGCCGGGACCTGATTGCAGACTTTTAACAATCTCGACAGCACCAACATTACCGTCCTCAAAAACCTCTGCTCGAAGAGTTACAGTACCTTCTATACCTGCATTTTTGGCAAACTGAGGATATTCGGGTTCTACTTTTTTCATCGGAATAGGTGCTTCTTCGTGAACAACAAATTTTGGAGTAGTACCTTCTCTGGAAACAGGGGGTGGTAAGCTTGTATCAATGGTAGTGGGTCCGATAGTTTCAATCTCTTCGATATCTTCATCATCACTCATGTCACTTTCTTCGATAGTCAATGGAATGATAGGTTTTACTTCTTCCGGAGGTTTGAATTTCTGTCGCACTTCAGGTGGTATCTCAATGGTTTGGATCTCTTTTGCTTTATGTTGATAGGGCTTCACTTCGATCTTTGGGAACACCAAAAATGCGAAAAGTAGCAAAAGAAGGGCGAGGGATAATGATTTCTCATAAAAAGAACTCGCTACGTCTTTCCAATCATACTGAGTATTAGCAGATTTATTTTGCATAATATAAAATCTTTAGTTTATTTATGTTACGTTACCTAAATTTCCGTGCTTCAAAGGAGATCCTCAAAGCATTTGCCCTTTTAAGCTCGTTCATCACATCTACCATTATTCCGTACTCAGTATCTTTATCAGTTCGAAAACAGGTGATAATCGAAGGATTTTCTGCCAGCTTACTTTGCATTACGAGTTGGATCTGATCGACCTGTGTTGCAAAATCATCAATAGAGATAAGACCTGAACGGCTGACATAAATAGTAGCTGCATTTTGTCTGTTGATCTTCTGAACGGTTTGTGCGCGGGGAAGATTGACTTTAAGACCTTTTTCTTTTACAAAGGTGGTGGAAACCATAAAGAATATCAGCAGTAGAAAGGCAATATCGGACATTGAAGCATTAGGTATTTCAGAAGCGATCTTTGTTTTTCTTACTATTTTTGCCATAGGTCCTCTTATCTGGTAGAAAGTGATACGGTTTGCGCACCAGCAGCGAGCAATCTATCGAGTGCGCGCACCATCATTTCGTATTTAGCTCTTCTGTCAGCTTCAAGCACAAATACCATTTTGGGATTCGCAACAATTTTCTCGTTTACAATACGTTCAAGTTCTGCAGGAGTGACAATCACATCGTCAACAGCAATATCCCCTCTTCTATTCACCTTGATCTTTGTAAGGTTTTCCTGCTTGATCTTTACTATTTTACCACCTGATTCGGTGTGCGGAGGAAGTATCAAGCCAAGTCCTTCTTTCACATCAAATTTTGTAGTAACAAGGAAAAAGACAAGCAAAAGAAAGGCCACATCAGCCATTGAGGATGTCGGAATCTTAGGGTTGAGACGTGGTTTTTTTGCTTTTACAATATTCATGCTAACTCAATTCCTCGCATTGTTATTTAGCTTCCATTAAGGTTTCGATAAATTTTTCTGAACCTGTTTGCATATCTATGATCAAGCCATCAATAATTGAAACAAAGAAGTTATTGAATAACTGAATTGGGATAGCAACAGCCAAACCTGAAGCGGTGGTAATCAAAGCAACTGAGATACCACTTGCCACAATAGTAGGTTCGACTTCACCTGCGGCTGCGATAGCTTCAAATGCCTGGATCATACCAACAACTGTTCCCAAGAAACCAAGCATAGGTGCAAGGTTAATGGTTGTAGCCAGAGCAATAAGCCCTTTTTCAAGGAAAGACATCTCAAGAATTGCAGCATGTTCAACTGCTTTTTCCACCATCTCTGGTCCCTGGTCAACTTTCAGCAATCCGGCATGGATCACACTGGCTACGGGACCACGGGTCTTTGCACACAATTCTATTGCTTCATCGAATTTTTTTTCTTTTACTAAAGGGAGAAGCTTTTCCGAGAAATCGTGGACAGAAATTTTTGCATAACGAAGGGAAATGATCTTCCAAATTGAAGTAGCTAATGCCCAGATAACCAAAATGAGCATCGGGTACATAACCCAGCCACCCTTGATGAAGAGGTCAACTAAGCCGCTTCCGACAATTTTGCGAGCGAGGGCTTCAATACCTCCAGCCTGGGTTGTTCCTCCAACTTCTACAACTACTTCTTCTTCAACGATAGTTGTTGTGTCTTCAGCTGTCACTGCTTCCTGTGCGCACAGGTTGCCAACAAAGATGCCAGCAATTAATAATGACAGGAATAGAATTCTGAATTTCTTATTGGTATACACTTGTATATCCTCCTTGATTTTTACCATTCAAATTTAACACCTAAGGAAATTCTACGACCTGCGGAATAAATGTTGGGATTGGACAGACCGGCAAGATAAATTGCAGCGCCAGTGGGATCTTCATTACCCTCCGGTGGTCCTACAATTTTGCCGTCGTGGTTCAAATCATAGGTATCCCAATAGGTCAGGGTTCCTTTATCCTGTGTCTCACCAGTTTTACTATCAACATAATTGATATTTAATGTATTAAATAAATTTGATATATTAACGAAGATACTGAATTGTGTATCTCCAAAGAGGTTGAATGACTTGCTGACCCTCATGTCTGCAGAATTTGTCCAGGGAAGTCTGACTGAGTTCGTTTCTAACTGGACATTACTGTCAGGATCAGGTGTAACAGGTGTGTATGGAGCGCCGGATTGAATTCTCCAAAGCAAGCTTGTATAGAATTTGTCAGGCATCTTTAAACCAAGGAGATAAAATTCTTCATCTTCAGGAATCCTGAAATCTAAACTCACAGAAGCATTATGACGAATATCCCATGTAAGAGGGAATTCGCGAAGGTTATCGCGAGCTTCATGTGCTCCGGAATTACGTCCATTTGCCCATGAATAGGTGTAACCAACATTAAAACCCCAGAAATTACTAAAGCGTTTGCGAAGGGTTAATTCTACACCACGAGCGCTCCCGTAATCTTCAGAAATATATAGCCAGTATTGTCTCCCTACCTCTGCGCTGTCACCTGGCAGTAATGCATAATCATTATCTAGGACACTTACAAGGTTATAAATATTCTTGTAGAAAAGTGTTACGTCGAGAAGATAATCTTCACCCATCTGATGCTCGACACCAACCTCATACGTAATGGTTGTTTCGGGTTTAAGGTTTGGATTACCAACGTTCGTGCCAACCTGTCCGGCTTCAGGAGTTGCGCTTGTGAACACATACTGCATTGGAGGAAGCTGGCTCTGGTAGTTATAGGCAAAGTGTAACACATCTTTTTCTGTGATAGGATGAGAAACACCTAAACGAGGACTGACCATTATCTGGAATTTATTCACTTTTTCAGTTTTGGTCATAAATCCGCCGCTACCATCATCAACGATAAAAGTAACTTTATCCCACTGTGCATCGACATATTCACCAGTGGTATCACTTGTCACCTGATATTTCTCTCCAAGATACCAGAAGTCAAAACGCATACCGAAATTAACGATCATTCCTTCCCATTCCATTTTATCCTGCAGATAATAGGCACCCTGCCATGGATATGCTTTATAGCCATCAATTGTGCCACCTGCAAAATGAACGCCATCCTGGAAATCTTCTTCGGTATATATTTTGCCACCCCAACCAAGATAACCATAGAACGCCAGAGAATCGACAGGTATTCCCATGCCGGTTGTATCAACGTCCTTACCTCTAAGATAATTCGGTAATCGTTTCGCATCGTCAATTTCCCAGGGATTTGTTAAACGATCCTTATAAATCTCATTAAATTTAATTTCAAGACCGGTTTTTACCTGGTGAATTTCATTGATCTGATAGGTGAAATCACTTCGAAGTGTATAAGTAATAGTCTGGTCTTTCCAGAAATTACCAGCATGAGATCCCGGATTGGAAAAAAATGGAATATTTTGCTCATCATTGAACTGATCACGATATTTGACAATTTCATTTACTTGTGCCCCGGGAATGTGAACACCAAAATTATTTTGGATTGGATCCTCAATCCATGTAGGACTGTTCCAATCAGTATTTTGTGCTTCAAAATACCAATCTCTGTCCACACCGGAATTAAGGTCAATATCTGTGGCAAATCTGCTTGCACGGATTGTGTAGAACATTTTTGGTGAGAGTGTATGATCCCACGTGAATGCCAATTGATTATGCTCGGTAGTCCAGTGATCCATATATTGAAGTGACAATCTATTTAAGTATCCAAAGGGGAGATTGGTTTCTCTGTCACCTCGAACTGCAGCAGTTAATTTAACAGTAGGGCTGACCTGGAATTTTGTTTTAAAGTTTACTTGATAGTTGTTCACATACCTATCACCAACATCAAACAACCATACTTTGTCTCTTTTTTCTGTAAGAGAATTGATTTGATTGAAGTAGTACAAGGAGTCTCCAAAGCTAAAATGAGATAATTGTCCCAATGGTTCGTATAAAGGATTATCTTCCTCGAGTGCATAATAATCTTTGTATCGACCATCCGTCCATGAACCGGTAGCATTTAAATAGAAAGTAAATCTATCTCTTTGATGCTGTGAACCGGCAGGAATAATGGGTCCGCCCAAAGAGAATTTGACATTGTCTTCATTATTTCCTTCATCAAAGATGTGGTCTGAACTTACTTCAAATTTACCTGAATAATCAGGACCACCGGACTTGGTAATAAGATTAATAATAGCCGATTGTGCATTACCGAATTCTGCGGTAAAGCCACCTGTCTGAACCGACATGTCTCCTACAGCGTCCATATCGAGCTGCATTCCAAACCCATGATCGACAGGATTTGAAACGGACATACCGTCAACAGTATACACAACCTCACCTGAACGACCTCCTCTGATGTGGAGATTTTCTCCGGAACCGACGGCACCTGCAGTAACAGCAACGATTTCCTGAATGGACTGCACTGGCATTTGTTCAATGTCTTCAGCGGTAATGATCTTCTCTGAACCTGTGATGTCCTTTTCAACAAGTTTCTGCTGTGCTCTCACGGTGATACCTTCGATTTGAGTATCAGTACTTTTGAGTTCAAAGTTCAGTGTAGTTGTCAAATCAAGATTGATCCTGACATCCGTAACAGTGACTGCCTGATATCCCATTCTAAATGCTTTGATCTGATAGATGCCGGGAGGAATATTTATTACCATAAAACGACCTCTGTCGTCTGTGGACGCACCCATCTGTTTCTCAATAATGATCACATTTGCACCAATAACGGGCTCTCCTGAATCTACATCAGTAACACGGCCTGCAAGTTTACCTGTCGTACCTGCACGGAGCACGGCTACTATGAGAAAAAGCACAACGAATGTAAAAGCAAATACGTACCTTTTCATAGCATCTCCCTTCATAAGAAATTGGTCTTAGGTACTAAGACACGTGGCTAATTTCATGTGGGTCAAAACATATGTCAACTTTTTTATAAATCAATAAAATTTTACATTTCATCAAAATAATACTTATTTCTGAAACCTTCGTACAAATGCTTCTCGTAGGGGGTCAAATCCCCGTTTGTCGAGAAGGAAATTCCAAAATGCTTTTGGAAATTACTCTTTAAGATATTTACAAACTCATTAAACGTAAGCGAATTCGCAATAAGATCATTAATAGCAACAGTTTTCCGTGATAATAATTTTTTTATTGTTTCTTTTTCTTTATTACTTTTAGTAGGCATCAGTTCTGCCATCAGTTCCTGATTATGATTAAATAATATTGAACCATGCTGAAGAAAGGCATTTCCTTTACGGATTTGAGCGCTGCCAATTATTTTACTACCCCGATAATTTATCTCATATTTTGATGCGCTTGTAAAACAAGGGTTGACCCAGTTTTTCTGCTCCTTTTCAGGGGGCATACTGTCCTGCATTGTTGCATCAATACCGATTTCGTGAAGTGTTGCAAGAAGGACTTTCCCTATTTTTTGATAGGATTCCAGAACTGAGCCGGCAAGGATTCCATCAATGCGCGAGATAACTGCATAGGTAACCTCATCATAATGGAGCACGGCTCTGCCACCGGTCGGTCTGCGTACAAGTCCAAAACCATACTCTTTTACCTTGTCCAGCAGAATATGCTCTTTTATCTTTTGATGATACCCAAAAGAAACTGTCGGCGGGTCCCAATCATATACACGAATTGCAGGAGGGTTATTTTTATTGATAATTCCGAATAAAATTGCCTCGTCCATAGCCATGTTTTCATGGGGCTTGAGTTTACCGGAATTAATAAAACGCCAAGTTTCCATCATTATTGCAGAACCACTTTCTGCTTACCTTTTATGATAGTACCGATCACCTTTGCGTCGGTTTGATTTAGCATTTGATTAGCATTTTTTTCGGTGACTACAGCGATCATGCCGATTCCCATATTGAATGCTCTGTACATCTCGTTTTCTTCAACTTGCCCGCCCTGCTGAAGAAGTTTGAAGAGAGGGGGAATATTCCACGAATCTTTCTTAACTATAGCTGAAATTCCATCAGGAATAATGCGTTTGAGATTTCCAGGTATTCCACCACCTGTGATATGGGCAAGTCCTTTAATAACATGCCGGTCAATAAACGGTTTAAGGATCGGATAATAGGATTTGTGCACTGCGAGGAGCGCTTCAGCAACTGGTTTTCCTAATTCATCTATATAAGAATCCGGTTTGAGCTTAAGCAGATCAAACACGATCTTTCGTGCCAGAGTGTAGCCGTTCGTGTGAAGTCCTGTTGAAGAAAATCCAAGCAGCATATCTCCTTCGGAAATCGTCTTACCCGAGATTGTATTCTTTTCATCAACACAGCCCACAATTGTACCGACAAGGTCAAAATCATCCTTTTGATAAAGAGACGGCATTTCTGCCAGTTCTCCACCGATAAGTGCACAGTCATTTTCCCTACATGCAAGAGCAATACCCTTAACAATTTCTTCGACATGCCGAGGAATGACCTTTCCAATGCCGATATAATCAAGAAAAAAAAGCGGGTATGCACCTTGAGTGAGGATATCATTCACACAGTGATTCACAATATCCTGTCCGACAGTGTCCCATTTTTGTGCCAGATTTGCAACCTTCACTTTTGTGCCGACACTATCTGTACTTGAGACCAATATTGGTTGCTTCCATTTGGACAGATCTAGTTTGAATAGCGAGCCAAAGGAACCGATATCCATTACAACACTTTGTGAAAAGGTGCTTTTTGCGAGTGGCTTTATCAGATCAACAGCTTTTTCCCCTGCGCTGATATCAACGCCTGCTTTCTTGTAATCCATTTTTTCTTTCATTATTCAAACTGTGTATATTTTTTGAGCTTGTTAAAGCGTGTTATTATTTTTTCTTTAGAAAGTTTTTTTAGAGCATTCAAACTAAATCCCTCAACATTGAATGCAGAAGTGATCGTTCCCATGATGGCTGCCTGTTTCAGGGTTTTGTCATTGAGCGTTTTACTGGAAGCAAGATAACCCATGAAACCGCCGGAGAAGCAATCTCCTGCCCCGGTCGTGTCCATAACCTTTTTGAGCGGATAGCCCGGAGCAAAGAAATAGAAATTCTTTTTCACGATCATCATGCCGTGTTCACCCTTTTTGACTACCACGATCTTTGGTCCGTAAGTGAGTATCTTCTGTGAGGCATCATATAAATAGTGCTCCTGAGTGAGTAAGCGGATCTCTTCATCATTAATAAAAAGAATGTCTATATGCTGAAGCATTTCCATCAGTTTATCAAGTTTCTTAATAATCCAGTAATTCATCGTATCAGCAGCAATAATTTTGGGTTTTTTCATCTGTGCGATCACATTAAGCTGTATTTCCGGATCGATATTTCCAAGTAAAACAAAGGGGGAATCACGAAGGTCTTCAGGAATGATCGGATTGAAATTTTCGAAGACATTCAAGTGGGTTTCCAGCGTGATCGCTTGATTAAGATTGATGTAGCGCCCTCTCCAGCGAAAGGTTTTTCCTTTTTCAAAATGCAGAGCTGCAGTGTTTACACCATACTTTTCCAAAAATTCTATGTGCTCTTTCGGGAAATCCTGACCAACCACCCCGATTATGGCTACTTTATCATAAAGAAAACTTGCTGAAACTGATGAATAAACTGCGGAACCACCAAGAACATCATGCACTTTTCCGTAATGATTTTCAATACTATCAAGTGCGATGGAACCAACGATCAGTAAGCTCATTATTCTGTATCCATTTCTTCAATTATCACAGTGGCAGGTTTGTTCTTATCATTAAGAATGTAGTCCCAGAATTTAGAAACTCCGCCTGTAGAAAAAAACCGAATAAGCAGGATCAGCACAATGAACAGTATGATTCTGATAATGAGTTTCCAGATCGAAGTGAGGTCTTTATTACGATAGTGTCTTCGTTTTTTCAATTCATCTGTGAAAAAAGACATGATGTTAAATATTTTGAAGTCCTTCAGCAAAGCGCTGCAATCCCTTTTCAATGTTTTCCATGGAATTTGCATAGGAAAAACGGACATAGTTATTTGCTCCAAAAGCTGAGCCGGGAACGATTGCGACATAATAATTCTTCAGAATGTAGGTGCAGAGATCTGCGGAAGAGGTGATGTTCTTTTTATTGTTTTGTAAATAATATGAAATGTCTGGCATGGCATAAAATGCACCTTTTGGGAGCGTGCATCTCACATTAGGAATACTGTTCAATTCTTTCACGAGAAAATTTCTTCGTTTCTCAAACTGTTGACGCATCTTTTCAATACTTCCGTCATCCTCTGTAAGTGCAGTGATCGCTGCTTTCTGCGTCATGGAATTCACATTCGAGGTTGTGTGGCTCTGGATGCGGCTTGCATATTTGATGACTTCGATCGGTCCTGCCGCATATCCGAGACGCCAGCCGGTCATAGCATAAGCTTTGGAAACGCCGTTTATGACAATTGTGATATCCTTTACTTCCGGTGAGAGCGAGGCAATTGACACATGCTCTTCGCCATCATAAATGAGTTTCTCATAAATTTCATCAGAAATAATAAAAATATCATATTTCACACATACTTCGGCAATGCCAAGCAGGTCTTCTTTGGAATAGACGCTTCCTGTTGGGTTGTTTGGTGAATTCAGAATAAGTGCTTTCGGATTACTGAGAGAGGAGAGCGCATCATCGAGTTGCAGTGCGGTGATCTTGAAATTTGTGCTCATATTCGTGGGAAGCAGGATGGGATGTCCGTCAACCATTTCTACTTGTGATGTGTAGCTCACCCAATAAGGAGAGGGGATCAGCACTTCATCGCGGGGATCGCAGATTGCAAGAAGAATGTGAATGATCGAAGCTTTCGCGCCTGGAGAAACGAAGATTTGATCGGTAGTGTAATCAAGCCCATTATCATTTTTGAATTTCTCTACAATTGCATCCCGCAGTTCAAGAATTCCGGCAGAAGCAGTATAGTGAGTGAAATTGTCGTCCAACGCCTTTTTCGCAGCTTCTTTAATGTATTCAGGTGTATTGAAATCCGGCTCTCCAACCCCGAAATTTATGACATCATGACCTTCCGCTTTCATCTTTTTGGCAAGGGCAGAAACAGTCAGAGTTGGGGAGGGTTTGATTGCTCGTGCGCGATGGGAAAGTGTTGTGCTCATTGTATCTCCCAATGCCTATAATTCATATACAATTTTTGATAGATCAGCAGTTTTCATAAAAGTAGAATGGATCAGACGAAGTAGCGCCATGCGGTTTTCCCGAAGTGTTTCATTCTCAACCATGACCATCACATTATCAAAAAATAAATCAATAAAATCCTTCAATGCAACAAGGTCGTTAAAGCAGGCATTATAGTTTTTCTTTTCAAAATGAGTCTCATAATGAGGTATGATCTCAGTCAGTTTTTTATAGAGTTCAGATTCCTCTTTTTCCTCAAAAAGTGCTTCATTAAAAGGAACTGTATTCTGCGAGCTTTCCAGTATATTTGATGCCCGTTTGAACCCGATGATGAATTTCTTGAAATCTTCATGCAGTTTGAATTCCTGCAGACTTTTGGCTCTGATCAACACATCGGGAATGTCTGTATAATCTGCTTCAATGACTGCATTTATCACATCGTAATCAATTTCTGAATTTTCAAGATACATACGTATTCTCTGAATGAAGAAATCAACGACTTCTTCTTTCAATTCCTTTTTAGTATCATTATAAGTTTCGATACTTTTTGCAATAAAATTTTCAAGGTTCAGGGACAAATCATGTTCTGCGAGGATCGCGATAATGCCATTTCCGGCTCTTCGGATCCCGAGTGGATCGCTTGTACCGCTCGGTTGCAGTCCGATTGAAAAACAGCCGACTATCGTATCCATCTTATCAACAAGCGAAAGGACAGTTCCGGTTTTTGTTTCCGGCAAAATATCATCCTTGAAGCGTGGCAGGTATTGCTCGAAAAGCGCCTGTGCCACTTCGGCATCTTCCCTGTCATTCAAGGCATATTGCCAGCCCATATAGCCCTGCAATTTGGTATATTCCTTTTCACCAAGAATGAGTGTGGTCAGATCGGATTTGCACAAATGGACTGCTCTTTCAATCTTGTCCTTGTCATATGAAAGAGCATCAGCGCACCATTTTCCAACAGATTTCATTCTTTCGATCTTATCATAAAGTGTGCCGAGATTTTTTATGAAAGTGATCTTCTTTAATTCATCAACTCGTATTGCAAGGGGGATTTCTTTGTCCGTATCAAAATAGAATTTTGCGTCGCTAAGTCGTGCATTGATAACCCGCTCATTGCCGTAGAGAACTTTGCTTATTGTTTTTGGATTGCTGTTACCGATCCCGATAAAGTATGGTATGAGTTCATTATCTTTGTTCTGGACAGAGAAGGATTTTTGAGTTTCTGAAAGAGTTGTTGTAAGAACTTTTTGAGGTAAGGATAAAAATGCTCTGTCAAAAGTTCCAACAATTGGAGAGGGATATTCAACCAGATCGGTCACGGTATCGAGCAGTTCGGGATTCTCAACAGGAATGCCACCGATTGTCGCAGCAGCTCGCTGAATTTCCTTTTTTATCCGTTCCTTTCTCTCATTTCTGTCTGCAATGACAAAGTGCTCTATTAATAAATGAATATATTTATTAATTAAAGGTAAATTAATAATATTATGTAATTTTTGGAAGCGGTTTCCGAAAGTGTATGTGTTGCTTTTAATCCCATCGATCTCGAATTCGAGAAGTTTGTCATTATATAAAGCAAGGATCAAGCGGATGGGACGCGCAAAAAGAAGTGTGCCGTTTCCCCAGTGCATTTTTTTGGGGAAGGGTATTTTTGGAATGACTTCGACAGAAATCGTGCTGAGAATTTCTTTGGTTGGTTTTCCTTTTATATGTTTGATGGCACTGAGGTATTCACCCTTTGGAAGTTCTTTTATTATGATATCTTTTTCTTTGAGATTTTGTTTGTTGAGAAACCCCTGTCCCACCTTGTTGAGATTGCCATTTTCATCATAAGCAATACGTTTGGGAGGTCCGACAATTTCTTCGGAGGAATCTGCCTGAGCAGCGGGAAGTCCAGTTACCATTATGCATAATCTGCGAGGAGTCGAATATGGTTTAATCATATCAAAAGCAAGCTGCGCTTCCTGCAAGCGAGTGGAAAAATATTTCTGTAGAAATGTAATAGCGGGTCGTATGTAAGAAGCCGGTAATTCTTCTGTTCCAATTTCATAGAGATAGGAGTTATTATTCATGTTGAGGGGGAAATTTCCTGATGGTGTAAAGCGTGTCAAGATTTTGGGTCTGCCGGATTGTTTTGAAGCTTATTCTCTCTCCAAAAGAAAGGTTGCAGGTCCGAAATTAAGAAGATTGATTTCCATAAGCGCACCGAATTTGCCCGTTTTTGTAGGAACTCCAAGTTTATTCAAGCACTTTCCAAAATACTCATACAGTGCTTCTGCTTTTTCTGGAGGAGCGGAGTCGGAAAAGCCGGGGCGGTTCCCTTTTTTTGTGTCAGCATACAAGGTGAATTGCGAGATCAGCAGAATTTCTCCACAAATATCCTTCACACTGAGATTCATCTTTCCTTCATCATCCTCAAATATGCGCAGGTTCACTGACTTTTTCGCAAGAAAGTCCGCATGGGCTTCAGTATCATTGTGCCCAACTCCAAGAAAGATGAGCAATCCTTTTCCTATTTTTGAAATAAGTGTACCTTCCACAGAGACAGAAGCATAGTTCACACGCTGAATAAGCAGCCGCATAGTACCTCCCAAAATTTGATGTTAGCAGACTATTTTTGAGTGATGTTTTGTCAACAATCATCAATTTCTTGACGATAAAAATGACTTCACGCATACAAGAGCTTCCTATGAAAAAGATCAAATGCAATATATTTGGAATGAATAAAATGTTGACCATGAAGGGAATGGCTCTACATTTTGGCAATCAAAAGAGGAAGACTGCCTATATACTTTGATACTATCGAAATTTCGCTTATAGCGAGCAATCCACCGGTTGACGGATAAACTCTGTAAATAATTGAATAAATATATTTAAGGATAGTTATAAGTTTAATAGGTATGAAGATTAGATCTGTTTTCTTTATCAGCGTCCTGTTTTTAGTTGCAGCAGGTTATACACTTCTGCAGCATAATGCGATACAGGCAGAGACCATCATCGAAAAAGGTGAGGAGAAGGTAAGCAAGCAAACAGTTGAGGTCACAGATAGCACCGGTAAAACGACTAAAGATACGCTTCTCATTGTTACTGACACCCTGTTTATTGAAAAGCCGGAACTCGGTATTATTGATACAATTCCTTTTGCTGATACTTTAAATCTTACCGAGGAGCACGAGAAACAAAAAGATACAACAAAAACAGTTATACAAAAGAAAAAAAATCATCCTCAAAAAATATCTTCATTTCCAAGCTTGTTCCATCATACAATTTCTATGCCTCTTATGGCAAAAGAGGACTCCACAGAGGTAGTAGAATACCTCAAGAAAGAAGCATTCCCCCACCAGAAATTCAATAAATATTTTGTGAATTCCAAACTCTATGAACACTCGGATGAAATTGATATCAGAAAGAATAGGGTACTGGTTCGAAGCTCTTTTGGAGGAGCCCGTATCCATGCACCTTTTGCATTGGGCTTGGAAAACTATGTGAACGTTCGCTTCCATGAGCAGCTTTATGAGTATCTTAATAAGGATATTGAGCAGGCAGAACAGCTTCGCATTCAGAATAAGCAGGTGCAGGGAATTATTCCGGATATTGAATTTCCCAAAATAAAAATGCCCAAAGCAATGCGCCGCTTCTTTGGTGATAATATCGGTCGGCTTAAAGTGACCGGTTCTCAAAAGATAACTATTGGTGGATCATCAACAAAACGTAAACCGGAAAGAGTAACCGAAAGCTCAAATAAAGGGTTTTTCCCAGACCTTAAAATGGAACAAAAGCTGAATCTTGGCATCAGCGGAACTATCGGTAAAAAGATAAAGGTCGATGTAAAACAAACTTCTGATGCATCTATCTTTGAGAAAAATAAGATCAGCATAAAATATGTAGGTGATGAAGATGATCCCATCAAACTGATCGAAGCAGGAGATACACGGCTCTCACTTTCGGGCTCGCAATTTATCAGCTACTCAGCTTCTTCTGAAAACCTGTTTGGCATCAAGGGTGTATTTGAATTCGGAAAGCTCAAACTCACTACTATTATTAGCCAGCAGGAAGGGCAACAGGCATCGGCATCTGCCACAGGGAATGCAGTCCAACAGGAAACAGAGTATATGGACAAAAACTTTGTAAGGAATAAATATTTTTTGTTTGATGAACCCGAGAATTTGTTTGTAGATTCTATTAGTGTGCCTGTTAATCCGGACACACTGCCTATGACCCAATGGAGTTATCTTTCCAAGAAAATGCCCAAAGTAGGTTCCATGGAAATCTTCATTGATGACGGACGTACTGATCCGACGAATATAACGGGTTATGATCTTGATCATACTAATGAATATAGATTTTATAAGCTCACAGATCCTATAAATGAATTTTTTATAGACTATATTAACTCACCATATATGATCCAATTCGGAGTTGGTATTTCAGATGACTATGCCATTGGTGTCATCTATGAGGAGGTGTCTGGAAAGAAGTGGGGCAGTTATGTAGATGGAGTTCCAACCGTTAAAATGATCAAAAAGGATTATTACACAGATGATTTACCTGCTGCAAAGTGGGGTTATCAATTCAAAAATATTTACAGTCTTGGTGGTAAGAATATCGATTCCCAGGGTTTTGAAGTAAAGATCTTTTACTATCCGCCTGGAGCAGGAGGAGAAGCAGAATACAGCATTTTAGACTCTAACAATGTGCTTAATAAATTTATTGATATACTGAATCTCGACACTAACGGGGACGGCATTGTGAACGGAAGCGATGAAACCATTGATCTGGAGAAAGGACTTGCTGTCTTCGATATGTGGGAGCCATTCCAACAATACTGGTTCTCGGAATACGACAGCACACTCGGTAATCCAATGGTCTATAATGAGCGCGATCCAAAGGTAGAAGATTATAATCCCTTTTACATAAGTGTGAAATCAAACACAGTCGGCAGCACGATAAACCTGGGACACATCAATATCATCGAAGGAAGTGAAAAGGTTTATGTTGACGGTGTGCTGATGAAAAAGGGAACTGATTACGATATTGATTATTTTGGCGGCACAGTGCGGCTCAAGGGCGATGCTGCCAGCGATCCCAACGCTGATGTAAAAGTGGATTTCGAGTACGAGCCCTTCTTCAGTATGGACAAGAAGAGCATGTTCGGTCTTCGGGCAGATTATGAATTTAATAATAATGCAAAGATCGGAGCGACTTTCATGTATGAAGGAGGAGCTTCCAGCAAAAAGCATGTAAAGGTTGGAAGCGAGCCAACTAAGATATTTGTTGGAGACATCGATGGCTCTGTGAAAGCGGATCTTCCATTTGTGACTGATCTCGTAAATATGATACCCCTGGTGAGGACCAATGACAAATCAACAGTGTCACTTTCCGGTGAAGTGGCGATGAACATTCCTGATCCTAATGCCACTGATAACAAGGAAGCATACATCGATGATATGGAAGCGATCAATGAGAAATTTTCTATTGGTATTAGCCGTTCAGAATATGATTTTGCCAGTTATCCTATCGGAATCGATTCTCTTATGGCAGATACACTTGTTACCCTTATTTCCAGAGGTGATCTGAGCTGGTATAATCCACATAATGTATTTCAGAAAAAAGACATCTATCCTGATCTTCCCACAGATGAGGGAAGAGAGTATGTGTCTGTTCTTGAATGCAAATTAGAACCACTTACTCCCCTTCCTAGTTGGGGTGGTATCATGAAAAGTTTTGGCAGAACCGCTGAGGATTTAAAGAAAAAACGCTATCTCGAACTTACACTGAAAGCAAAAGATGCAGAGCTTGGTGACACGCTCTTTATCAACCTTGGTACCATGAGCGAGGACTATTATCCGATCACTCATCCGAATGGCATTCTGAACTATGAGGATCTCAATCAGGATGGTGTGCTCGATGTGGGGGAAGACGTAGGACTTGATAATGTACCTGGCACAGACCCGGTACCTCCAAAAAATCATGATGAAGATGACGAGCCTGGCATCGATGATGGAAATGACGACTATAATTATTCAGCCGGGTCATCAGATTATAGTGGAATAAACGGTGCGGAAGTCAACGGACGTCTGGATACTGAGGACTTGAATAGAAACTTTGTGCTCGACACAAAAAATAATTATTTTCAATATGCTATAGACCTCACAAACGTAGATCCCGAAATTCTCATTTCAGAATATAATGATTGGAAATTCATCCGCATTCCTTTGCAGGATTCGACATATTTTCACCCTGCTGATACTCTAAATCCTTCTTGGGGCTATATTCAAAGTGCTCGTTTGTGGATGAAGACAGAATCATCGGACGATCTGGTTATTGATATCGAGACCTTCGAGCTGGTTGGTAACAAATGGACTGCTTCTGCTATTATGGATACAACTTTGCACAGACCTGCAGACCTTCAACCCGATGAAGCGTTCGAGGTGGCAACTGAAAATAACTCCAATAATCTCGATTACACTCCACCTCCCGGCTCATTGACAGGTGATGATGATAAAGAAAAAGAGATCGAGCAATCCCTCGTATTGAAAATCCAAAATCTTGAACCAGATAGATATATCTATGCAAAGGAAAATTTCTCCGAAAAATTAGACCTGCTCAATTACAGCAAAGTGAAATTATGGGTCTATGCACAGCATGCTACAGGACCACCACTAAATGCATCGGATAATGAAACAATTATTTTCCGCCTTGGTGAAGATACTTTAAACTACTACGAGTATCGTCAGTCCGTACAGGTGTATGATGATATTGACTTAAAAATGACAGAGAGCCGCTGGCAGGATATCACTATTGATTTTACAGAATTTACCGATCTGAAAAAAAGTGATGTGCAAGATACTACTGCCTGTTTGAGGATCGTGGGTAATCCCTCTCTTGGATATATCAAGCAGGTAGCAGTTGGACTAATTCGCCCCGACAGCATGGAAACTACATTCAGCGGTCGCATTTTCTTTGATGATATCCGTGTGAGCGATCCCTACAGCGAGATGGGTATGGCAGCACGATTAACGCTGGATACAAAAATTGCGGATTTTGCCGATGTATGGATCAATTTTGAAAGGAAAACCCCGAATTTCTATTCACTTGGCAAGCGTTCGGGCAGCGGTTCGGACAGTTATTCCTATGCTCTAAGGAATAATTTTTATCTTCATAAATTTATGCCCGATGAATGGGGCTTCAATATTCCATTGAAATTCGATTACACGTTCAGTGAAAGCAAGCCGCGATTCCAGCCGAGTTCGGACATCAAGCTCATAACTCCAGAAGAAAAGAACAAATACAAAACTCTTAGCGAATCAAAAGAAGTATCGATCTCGCTGCGGAAAAGTAAAAAATCAACAAATTTCTTTGCAAAGGTTCTTCTCGATAACACTTATATCGCAGCATCAGTTCAGAATAACAATATCCTTTCGCCTACAAAACGGGACACTACTTACAAATATACAGGAACATTGAATTATGCATTGAATTTCGCTAAAAATACTCATGATATCAAAATTTTTGAAAAATTCAATGTGTACTTCCTTCCCCAGAAGATCACCATCAATACTAATTATAACTATACAAGGTACAATTCATGGACCAAGCTGAGCCAGGATACACTTTTCATAAAAGATGATAAGGTGCCGGAACACACCCTGAATCCTAAACTTACTGTGGATTATGAGTTGTTCACAGATCTCAATACTGATTATTTGCTGAACATGACCCGTGATCTTGGAAAGAAAAATAAGGTAGGAAAACTGAATATCGGTGTGGAAACTGCCAGAAATCAAGATGTGACCCTGAAATATGTGCCTGACTATATGAAAAAGTTAAATTTCAACACGCAGTATAAAACCTTGTATAAACAAAACCGTAGAGAAACTCTTGATCATGATACATTGAGCATACAATATGAAGTTGAAAATGAACGTAGAGCTTCCGCAAATATCACACTGAAATTCGACAAGTATGGTGAATATATTATGCAACTCATTGAGATAGATGAGGTGGTGAAAGAAGAAAAAGTTACGCCACAAGGGGAATTGATCGAAGAGGAGACAGAAAAGGAAATTGAGGAGATCGATGAAATAGAGCTGGAAGATAAAGAGAAACAAAAGGAACTTGAAGAACATGAGAGAAGCGGGGAAGAACCGAAAAATGAAGAAATAGAAGAGATTGTCGATTCTGTGGATATAGAAGTAGAAACACCTGAAGGTGAAGAAGAAATAATAATAGAAGAGAAAACATCGTCATTTGGATTTAAAAAGATTGCAATGTACGCTACAAAAGCTGTTGGCTTCTGTGTACACAAGATCGGTTCAGTGGATCTTAGTTATTCAAATACATACAGGACAAAATACTATGCACCTCCCGATTCGCTGCCTGATCTCTATTATCAGCTTGGATTACGCGACCTCACATTAGGGCAGATACAATCAACAGGTCAGGTAGATGCCTTTTCTGCCAACACACGAACCAGCTTTGAACTAACGAAGTTCATAAGCGCAGAAGTAAGTGCAAAATACAGCATCGGCCTGAATCAAAATTCCGGCAACAAGACAAAAACAGAGTCGATAACTCTGCCTGGGCTCGTTCTTGGCTTCAATGGAATTGATGATTTCCTGAATGCAAATTTTCTCAGTAATAGCCGGCTCTCAACGAGTTTTTCCCGCATGATATCTAATACAGGGTCAGGATTCTGGGATACACCGGAGAGCTCTACAGAGAAGTTCCAGTTCAGTCCGCTTATCTCTTTCAATACCAAGCTATTCAATAAGATAAATGCAAATCTTGGTTTTAATTATAACTTCAGTAACCAGATAAGTTATATTGAAAATAATAAGGAAACAAGAAATGATGAAGCGAGCGTCAGCACAACTTTCCGCTATACATTCCAGTCTGCAAAAGGAGTGAAAATTCCTCTGCTTGGAAGTCTGAAAATGACGAATAAAACCGATATTGACCTCGATATTAGTTATACTTCCAATCAGTCAAAATATACCAATACATCTATGCAGAAATGGGAACCAACTGAAAATAAAAATACTTTTAAGGTTGAGCCCAGGGTAACTTACAACTTCAGCAGAGACATTAATGCAGGACTCACAGCCCGTTACGAAGCCCAAAAAGACGTGAAAGAAGGAACTTCTACCACAACTACAGCTATTAATATTTGGGTAGAATTCAAATTCTAAAATGAAGGGGAGAGACTACAAACGTCTGATCGCAGTTGGCGATATACACGGGCAGTTCGATATGCTGCAAGAGTTGATGGGAAAGATCGATCCTACAGATAAGGATTTCTTTGTCTTTATCGGAGATTATATCGATAGAGGGAGAAAAAGCCGCGAAGTCGTTGACTATCTGATAAATTTTAAAAAGGAATATAAATCGGTTTTTCTTCGGGGAAATCACGAGGATATGCTTCTGGATCATCTGGGGCTGGATAAGGAAGCAATTTACGGCTCGTATTATGAACGAAATGGCGGAGAATTTACTGCGCTTTCATACGGAGGCGCCGGTTCAACGATCGACGATTTGGAACATCTCATACCGGAAGAGCATTTGGAATTTATAAAGGACACGAAGATATTTTTTGAAACAGAGAATTATTATTTTGTTCACGCCGGATTGATGCCCGGAGTTCCTTTTGATGAACAGAGCAGAGAGACACTTTTGTGGATCCGGTATCAGTTCATTGATTATCCGTCAGCTGACGGATTGGATAAGATAGTTGTGTTCGGGCATACTCCACAGCGCAGAGTGCTTATTACGGATGATAAAATTGGTATAGATACAGGAGCGGGATATTTTAAGAAATTGAGTGCGATTGATTTATTCACAAAAGAAATTTTTCAGGTGAGTTATCGGTAGGGCTGATTCCCACCAGTCCTAACCCGAGTCGAGTTTAGGTTTTTAAAACCCCATCATTAATAATTTTTCCAGTATTAGAATAGTTTCAATAATTTCTCGTATATAACAGGTTTTTTCTAAACTGGACTTGGGTTATGCAGAGAATACGAAAATACTGGATTTCCTCTTGCGAGGGAATGACATACTTTTTATTAAGTGGGCTTAATCACGAGTTGGTCGTGAAGGGAATGACTCGGGTTAATAAGTCATACATTGAATGAGGTCATCTGGGGGCAAATGACCTTGCAACTCTTTTTTTCGTTTTAGTTGAACACATATACGAAAATACTGGATTCCCTCTTACGAGGGAGTGACATACTTTTTTTTAAGTGTGCTTAATCACGAGTTGGTCGTGAAGGGAACGACTCGGGTTAATAAGTCGTACATTGAATGAGGTCATTTTGAGTGCAAATGACCCTACAACTCTTTTTTTCGTTTTAGTTGATCATCTATACGAAAATACTGGATTCCCTCTTTCGAGGGAATGACATCTCTTTTTTATGAGTGGGTTGAATCACGAGTCGGTCGTGAAGGGAACGATTCGGGTTAATAAGTCGTACATTGAATGAGGTCATTTTGAGTGCAAATGACCTTGCAACTCTTTTTTCGTTTTAGTTGAACATCTATGCGAAAATACTGGATTCCCTCTTTCGAGGGAATGACATCTCTTTTTTATGAGTGGGCTGAATCACGAGTCGGTCGTGAAGGGAACGCCTCGGGTTAATAAGTCGTACATTGAATGAGGTCATTTTGAGTGCAAATGACCCTACAACTCTCTTTCTCATTGTAGTTGATCATCTATACGAAAATACTGGATTCCCTCTTTCGAGGGAATGACATACTTTTCTGTTGGGAATCACATTTTCATAAGTGGTAATTGCTCTGTGTTCTCTGCATGCCAAGGCGTCCTGTCGGGGCGTATCCGTCCCGACTAGTCAGGAAGAAGACTGAAGTTAAACGAAAACTGGTGCTCTCTGTGGTTAAAAGATAAATCTGTTGAATTCAAAAATTATACCTCAATGACATTCCCAATCCCTCAAATTCCAGGTCTAATTTTTTCTTTTTCTCATTGTAGTTGAACATTTTCGCATCTACATAGGCATCGATAACAGCAAGCAACTTAACTGTTGCCCACCACCAGAGCATATTCTGCTGCTGCTGATAGTAGAAATTATACTCATCATAATATGCCTGGTTGTGTGTCTGCTTATATAATGAATAGGCGTCATTCATCTGGATATGATATTGAATTGCCGTGCCAAGAAGCAGCGATTCAGCCATAATATCTATGCCTGCTTTCACGTACTGCTTGTTATATATCTGCCCGCCGCTAGGTATGATGGACCAGAGCAATGCTTTTGCGGAGCTTCTGCCGGTATTAAAGGGTTTTTCTTCTGCAGTAATATCTAAGGAGAATAGAATAATTATAATTGTCAGAAGGCAGATCTTTTTCATTGTCCTTTACTTTCTGCTATTTCTACATGCGTCGGTCTCAGGTGAAGGAAAAATCCGCAAAAGGTTGGAATGAGTATGTTGATCGCAAAGAGAAGCAATGACGCACTTGCCGCCTGTCCAGGACTTATTAAAAGCTGCTTAAAAAAATACACTGATGCAAGTTCACGCAATCCAAGTCCGCTGAAGGTGATCGGAATGGCATTCACCAGCATCACAATGGAAATGAAGAAGAATGAACTGAAGATATTCACTCGTTGGAAAGCATTCAAGATCAGATAAAATTGTAAGATATACACAAAAACAAAAAGAAGAGAGATCAGGAATATCTTTGCTATGTATACTTTTTTTAAAATGGTTGTAAATTTATTAAAGTATGGAAGATGCTGTGCAATGTATTTTGAAAAGAATATGAGAAGCAGCACAGCAACCACTGCGATCAAATAATAAAAACTTTGATAAAAGCTCAATGAAATAACTCCGAAAAGCAAGAGAGAGTAAAAGGCAAAGAATTTTTCATAGAATGCAAGCACGACCATTTCATCTTTTTTAGAGTTCGAAATATGAAAAGCCCTTCCGATCTCACCGAGACGGGCAGGTGTAAAGATACTATAGGAAAAGCTGTAGAGGATCGATAAGATGATCTCTTTATTAGAAACTATTTCTTTACTCAAAGTGACGAGAAATTTCCACCTCATAGACTGCAGGAACAGGTTAAGAGGGAGGAGTAGAAATGCGAGGACAACCCAAAGCATATCTGCATTTTTGAGAGCTGCAAGTATATGCTGAGGTTTGATGATGAAGAAAAGAAATATCAGGAAGAGGATACTGATAATGATTTTAAAAACGAGGGTGGATTTCTTTTTTAACATAATGAAATAGCTCACGGATTTTCACGGATTTTCACAGATAAATATTTAATATCTTTATTATTTTTCATTTTATTTCTTATTCTTAATCAGCGTTTATCCGTTGCATCAGCGACAATCTGTGTTCTATTCTTCGTTCCATTCACAAACCTATTCTTCTAAGAGACTTCCCAGAAGCAGGGGGAACATGATCTCATGATGACCGATAAAATGAAAGCCCTTTCCGCCACAAGCTGTCGGGCGATTGACAATATTCATCATGGGTCTGTAATGCTTTATCATATCAAAAACTGCGGTATAAAAATTATTCACTTCGTAGCCGAGGTTGCGCACGATGGTCAGTGCTTTGAGGAATACTTCCGGCAAGATAACTGCGGAGCCGAAAGAGAGAAGCACGCCGCCGTCATTGAGTTCTTTCACAATATTCGTGAATATCTTGAAATCCTTATAGCTGGAACCGCCGAGTGCAGCACCATCTGCTTGCGGATGTTGATAAATGATATCTGTGCCTATACCCACATGAACTGTGATTGGAATATCATACTCATAAGCTTTGGCAAACACGCTGTAATCCCAGTAAGGTGGACGCTCCTCAAAGATGAATTTACCCAGAGCTTCGCCATAGCCTAGTTCATTTTCAAAACCTTCGGAAATTACTTCATTGATTATCCTGCCTGTTTCTGCTCCCATTCCAAAGCTGCCGTCTTCAAGAGCGGTCTCCACGTCCTCGGAAGTTTTTCCGAAGAATGCGATCTCAAAATCATGTATGCCGACAGAACCGTTCACTGCAATAGCAGAAATAATTTCTTGCTCGATTGCTTTGTTAATAAGCGGAGAAAGTCCACATTTGATAAGATGCCCACCAAACATAAGAATGATGGGTTTTTGATCCATGATTGCTTTTTTTGCATGTCGAATCAGTTCTTTCAGATCCTTTGCAGCAAGGATATTTGGAAGACTTTTTATGAACTCGTTTGTCTTAATAAATTCATCGGACACAAAATCCTTCACATGCACTTTGCTTGGACGATCTTCGACAGAATAAGTCGAAATGTTGCTTAAATCGATCTCTTCATATTTAGACATAATGTTTCCTTATTATATAGATTGAACGGCATACTGTTATGCTAATTTATCTCGGTTCCGCTAGTAGTCCAAAATTTATCATTCACATAAAGGAGCAGCATTCATCGTACAAAGGGTCTTTCATTATCACAGGTTGAGGAGAAAACCATTTGCATCTCCTTGAAATACGACCGTACTTTCTGTTTGATTTTTCCAGCCATATTACACCTTTTTAAATTTTTCCGGGTGGTAGTATCGGTCTCTTTCGCTGTAGATGCAGCCACAATATTGCTGCCGATACATATCTTCGGTTTTCGAGAGTTCGATGCCTTCTTTCCAGAACTCGCGTAGGTCTTTGTAAAGGAAGGGAACTCCGTATTCTTTTGCGAGTGCTTCACCCATTTCTTTCATCAGTTCATGATCCTGAAATTTGCTGTAAAGCAGTGTGGTTGTGAAATAATCAAATTTGCCTTTTTTTGCATATTTCGCTGTTTGCTCCAGCCGGTCATGATAGCAGAACCTGCATCGGTCGTTTTCTCGGAACGCAACATTTTGCAGCCATTTTTCAAGCGGATATTTAGTATTGTAGAGAATTGTAAGTTCATGATTTTTCTCGAACTTTTGCACTTCCTGCAATCTTCTTTGGTATTCCTGATATGGATGTATATTCGGATTATACCAGAAGCCCGTGATATCGAAATCTTTTTTTAGATGCTCGTACGGTGCGATAAAACACGGTGCACAGCAGATATGGAAAAGAAGTTTCATTGGAAATTAGAAATTTGAAATTAGTAATTCATAACTATAAATACTGGATATTAGCAATATTGATAAATTTAACATTTTATATTATCCGTTAAACATAAACTATTTATATTCCTTCAAAAGATGGGAAGCTATTACCAGCCGCTGGATTTGATTTGTGCCTTCATAGATCTGGGTAATTTTTGCATCGCGCATCATTTTTTCTACGGGGTATTCCTTCATATAACCGTAACCGCCAAGCACCTGCACGGCGTCTGTGGTTACTTCCATTGCCATATCAGATGCGAAACATTTACACATTGCAGATTCCTTGCTGAATTTTTTTTCCCCCGAGTCGATCATTCTGGCAGTGGCATAAATGAGTGCCCGAGCTGCTTCGACTTTCATTGCCATATCTGCCAGCATGAATTGAATTCCCTGAAAGGATGAAATAGGATTGCCAAATTGATGTCGTTCGCGGGAATATTTCACTGCTTCTTCCATAGCTCCCTGTGCGATTCCCAATGCCTGAGACGCCACCATTGGGCGAGATTTATCAAGGGTTTTCATAGCTGTCATGAAGCCGGTGCCTTCTTTACCAATAAGGTTTTCTGCCGGCACTTTTACATCCTCAAATATGAGTTCGCGTGTACAAGAAGCGCGGATACCCATTTTGTTTTCTTTTTTACCAAAACTGAATCCTTCTGTTCCTTTTTCCACGATGAATGCTGATGCGCCGCGAGCGCCTTTTGATTTATTTGTAAGCACAAAAACGGTGTAAATATCTGCCTCTCCGCCATTTGTGATCCATTGCTTTGTGCCGTTAAGTATATAATGATCTCCATCTTTGACTGCGGTAGTTTGAATACCGCTTGCATCGGATCCGGCATTTGCTTCTGTCAGTGCAAAGGCAGCCA
The DNA here is from genome assembly GCA_000404785.1 of Cloacimonetes bacterium SCGC AAA252-N17. GTDB lineage: Bacteria > Cloacimonadota > Cloacimonadia > JGIOTU-2 > JGIOTU-2 > Celaenobacter > Celaenobacter polaris. The sequence goes on along the minus strand of ASNI01000005.1, from coordinate 3,927 downwards.
ACTTTGCTCCATCTGCAATAGGAGGGAGATACTTTTGTTTTTGCTCTTCATTTCCGCTCAGAAGGATAGGATACATGCCGAGTCCAGTTCCACCAAGTGCAAGTGCAATTCCGCCGTCCACACGGCTCAGTTCTTCCATCAGAATAACAAGATCCATGACCTTACCACCGAATCCTTCATACTTTTCGGGAAGCAGAACACGGAACAGATCGGTCTGTGCCATCTGCTTAACAATATCCCATGGAAAGATTCCCTCTTCATCATATTTTTCTCGTACAGGTTTCATTTTTTCTTCAGCAAGTTGACGTGCAAGCGCTTTGATCTCCTGCTGCTCTTCAGTTAAGAAGTATTCCATAGAACCTCCGGAATTAACAATTTTTACCTAAATTAAATTGGGCTCATATTAGTCAAGTTATATGGAATGGAGGAGATATGAGTATTTTGAAAATTAAATTAAATGAACATTTCTCTGAAAGGAATACTTTTTTATTGACATAGATATTGCATAAAAAATATTTTTCCAAGCAAAGAAAGAAAAAAACTAAAAAATCTGTAGGCGGTAAGACTATGAATAATCGTAGTAAACTAACTGTATTTGTACTTGCGATGATGAATGTTGCCGTTGTTATGAGTCTTCGCGGGCTTCCGATGATGGCGAAGGAAGGTATGTCCATGATCTTCTACCTTCTTTTTGCGTCGGTCCTGTTTCTTATTCCGGTTTCTCTCGTATCGGCAGAGCTAGCAACCGGATGGCCAAAAAATGGTGGAGTGTACATTTGGGTAAAAGAAGCTTTTGGTTCAAAACTGGGCTTCACCGCAATCTGGCTTCAATGGATTCAAAATGTCATTTGGTATCCGACTGTTCTCGCCTTTGCTGCAGGGGCTCTGTCATATCTTTTCATGGATCAATCACTGGCAACCAACAAAATATTCAGTGTTGCTGTAATAATAATAGTTTATTGGGGTGCCACTCTTGTCAACCTTCGTGGCATGAAATCCGCTGGTTGGCTAACTACAACAGGCGTAATCGGTGGAACTTTAATACCAGGTGTTTTTATTATTGTACTTGGCATCATCTGGATATTAGGTGGGAATCCCATAGCTTTCAAATCTGTGGGAGAAGCCCAATCCTTCCTTCCTAATTTTGGCAACCTTAATAGTCTTGCATTTCTGGGCGGTATAGTTTTACTTTTCGCAGGGATGGAAGTTGGTGCGGTTCATGTAAACGAACTGAAAAATCCTAAGAAGCAGTTTCCTGCTGCTATTTTCATGGCGATGTTCATAATAATCGGTATTTTCACACTGGGAGCATTTTCAATAGCGTCAGTCCTCCCGGCAGATCAAATAAGTCTGACATCCGGAATAATGCAGGGATTAAATGATTTTCTTTTGAAATTTAACATCATATGGCTACTTCCGATAATGGGATTTCTTGTTGCTTTTGGAGCCATCGGCGGAGTAACTGCATGGATTGCGGGTCCGAGCAAAGGACTTCTTGCCACAGCACAAGAGGGTGAGTTGCCTCCATTTCTTCAAAAAGTAAATAAGAACGGAATACAAGTAAACATTCTTTTGATTCAGGGAATAATCGTTACTCTAGTGTCACTTGTTTATCTCCTTATGCCCAATGTAAGCAGTGCTTTCTTCCTTCTGACCGCTCTTACCGCCTGCCTTTATCTGTTTATGTATATCCTTCTTTATGCAGCTGCAATCAAACTGCGTTTTTCAAAGCCGGAAGTGCCGAGGGCTTTCAAGGTTCCGGGAGGAAACATTGGCATGTGTATAATAGCCGGGATCGGCATGCTTGCTGTGCTGTTCGCTTTCATCATCCTGTTCTTTCCACCGAGTAACCTCACAGTGGGAAGTCCCTTGTTCTATACACTCTTCATAGCTATAGGAGTGATAGTCTTCGTTTCTCTTCCTATTATCATTAACCACTTCAAGAAACCCAGTTGGATGCCCAAGCAAAAAACAGACTCAATAACTAAATGAAGAGGAGATAAAAAAATGCTTCATAAAAAGAAGAAAGAAAAACTAGAGGAGTTAATCGCTCCAACCTACGGTTCAAAATTCGCAGCAAAATTACTTCCTAAATACAAGATGCCTGAAGAAGATATGCCGCCTCGTGATGCTTATCGCCTTGTTCATGATGAACTCATGCTCGACGGAAACTCTCGTCAGAATCTTGCTACATTCTGCACGACCTTTCTAGAACCCGAAGTCCAGCAGCTCATGACCGATTGCGTTGATAAGAATATGATAGACAAAGATGAGTATCCACAGACTGCGGAGATTGAAAACAGATGTGTTCATATTCTCGCGGATCTCTGGAACTCTCCTAAACTGGCTTCTACTATTGGCTGTTCCACAACCGGTTCGAGCGAAGCGGCAATGCTGGGCGGAATGGCAATGAAATGGAACTGGCGCGCCAAAATGAAAGCCAATGGTAAACCTACCGATAAACCGAACATGGTCTGCGGTCCCGTTCAGATATGCTGGCACAAGTTTGCCCGTTACTGGGATGTGGAAATTCGAGAGATCCCGATGGAAGGCAACCGCCTGATAATGACACCGGAAGAAGTTATCAAGCGTTGTGACGAAAACACGATCTGTGTTGTTCCGACACTTGGCGTAACTTTTACCGGTCAGTACGAACCGGTCAAGGAAGTGAGTGATGCACTTGACAAACTCCAGCAGGATACAGGGTTGGATATTCCCATTCATGTTGATGGAGCAAGCGGTGCTTTTATTGCCCCCTTCCTTCACCCTGAACTACTATGGGACTTCCGCCTGCCAAGGGTAAAATCCATAAATGGATCCGGTCATAAATTCGGTCTTGCTCCTCTTGGAGTCGGCTGGGCATTGTGGCGAACGAAAGAAGACCTTCCCGAAGATCTTATTTTCTATGTGAATTACCTTGGGGGTAACATGCCTACCTTTGCGTTGAACTTCTCCCGTCCGGGAGGAGAAATAATCGCGCAGTACTACAACTTTATCAGGCTTGGAAAAAAAGGTTACCGAGAAATACACAAAGCCTGTCAGAATGTTTCTGTTTACCTTTCGGAAGAGATCGGCAAGATTGGTCCTTTTGAGATCATTTATGACGGTAAGGGCGGTATACTTGCTCTCTGCTGGAAACTCAAAGAAGACAAGAAATACAATTTTACTCTCTTTGACCTTGCAGACAGGCTTCGTTCAAGGGGGTGGCTCGTTCCCGCTTATTCCATGCCTGCAAACAGAGAAGACCTCGTGGTACAGAGAATTCTCGTCCGTCATGGAACAAGTATGGACCTTGCAAATCTTCTCCTTGACGATATCAGAAGCTGCCTTGACCATTTCGGAAAACATCCTGTCAGCAAACCTCTCACCGAAAAGGAAGCCGGCGGCTTCAAGCACTCTTAAACATCTTCAGATGCTTTCTGTTTTTATAGCAAATCTCAAATGGTATTCTATTTCAAATACTCATATACCTTCTCTCGGTGCCGTAGAACTCAAAGTATTTTATCAGTCTCCTACTTGAGAAGTAATCAAGATATTCCTTCAAGTATAATTCATTATAATTTGCAATACGGCAGAGCTGTTCGGCTATGATGTTGTTGAACGCTCTGCCCTTGCTATCCATGCTGATGCTGACGTAAATTATTCTGTTTATGATGTTTCTAATTTTCTGAGAACCCGCGGGTGGCTTGTACCTGCATATACTTTGCCTGAGAATGCAACCGCCATAGCTGTCCTAACTCGGGTAAACCGGAACCAAAAAGAATTCACCACAGAGAACACAGAGAAAGATAAAAAAAATATATAAACAGAGAACACCCCGATACAGTCATTCCCTGTTAAATATTGCCCGCCCTGTGTAATTGCTTTGCACCACTTTGTGGATTACACAGGGCAAGCATTTCACAGGGTAAACTTCCTTACGGGGCA
>ASNI01000004.1 GCA_000404785.1 Cloacimonetes bacterium SCGC AAA252-N17 | reverse complement strand
AATAACTCCTTTATCTCAGCTATTTCTAAAATAAGTAAAATATTGCGAATAATTACCAATAAAATTCTATATATCACACTTCAAAATCCAAAATCCAGATATTTATGCTTTGTTGAAAGATGAAGTACAAAAACATACCGCTAATCCCCCAACTGGGGTTTTTAAAGTGAACTCATGAGATTAAATGCTTTATTTGAAAGGAGCAGCTATGAAACCTAAGAGAAAATTTATCATTCCCCTTATTATTTTTTCACTCCTATTTGTTGTCCTCCTTAATGCACAAGAGACAAAGCCATATGCAGAAGTCATGAATTTGCAGGGAGAAGTTATTCTGAATCACAATCATCAGCTCTCACCGGCAGCAAAAGGTTCGTTACTTTATGATGGTGATATGATACTCACAAAGGAAAACTCATTTGCAGTTATCAAATTTTCCGATAATGGTGCGATTTCAAAAGTTTTTTCCAACAGTACGCTAACCATAAATATGAGCCAGCGTGAGCAGAGCTTCATGAAAACTCTCACACTGGATGTTGGTAGGATATGGTCTGAAGTAACAAAAGGGAAAGGTGATTATTATATCCAAACTCCAACCTCTGTTGCTGCGATCAAGGGAACCGGTTTTATGACCGATGTAGATGCGCAGACCGGTTTCACGACCATTCAAGTTTATAAAGGCACTGTTGAGTTCAGTAACGAATTTGGCAAAATTGAAGTTCCTGCCGGCAATCAGGGTTTCTCAAACGGCATAGACCCTCCTTCATTCCAGATGATGGAAAATGTCACCCCACCTGAATCACTTATGGAAGGTGCAATGCTCGAAGATACACAGATCGAACAACCGCAAAAGCAATACCAGCAGCAAGAAAAACCGGACGTTGAACTTCAATCTGTCGATGAACCGAAAACAGAGATCAAACCGGGAAAACCAAAGAGTACAAGAAAGTCCATCTTACCCGGTTCTATTGGCATTGGCACAGTCACTATTGACGGGGTTACTTATACCCGTATTCGTTTAATGCCGGAAATACCAATATGGAAGTTCAAGCTTGGGCTTGATTTTGATATCCTGATTGACGGTGATGGAGATATCAGAAAAAAGGATTGGGATAACTTTAATGCCTATCTGAACAAGATAATGTATCTTGAATTTGCGAACAGGCACGATCCGCTTTATCTCAGACTGGGCGCATTTCCAAGTGTGAAATTCGGGCACGGGCTCATCATGAGAGATTATACAAATATGCTGGACTATCCTGCCACGAAACAACTTGGCGCAGAGATCGCCGTAAATACAAAAACCTATGGGCTCGGACTCGATGTATTTTGTCCGAATGTTGATGAGCATAATATCTTTGCTGCTCGTGTGAAAGGCACTCCCTTTGTGGCGACAGGAATTCCATTTCTGAACAATCTCGAAGTAGGAGTAACAGGCATAACAGACCTCAATGAGCTTGGCGGCTTAAAGGATGAAGACGGCGATGGTTATCCGGATATATTTGATGATTATCCTAATGATCCACAATATTGGGCAGATACCGATGGTGACGGCTGGCCCGATCCGGCAAATAAGGACTCTCTGAATACAGGAAGCGGTATCATCGACCTCGATGCAGATAATAATAATGAAATCGACTCACTACAAGTCCAGCAACAGGGATGGGATAATTTTTATGAATATCTAAAACGTGTATATCAGCTCGGCAAGAAAGAAAGCGTCACAATTATTGGTGCTGACTATACACTACCCCTACTGAACACAAAGCTGTTCAATTTGTATCATTATGCGGAAGCAGCCAAGATACTGGATTACGGTACAGGTGCAGTCTTTCCGGGATTTGGCGCAAAATTTCTCATCTTTGATGCTACAATGGATTATCGTTTCTTTGGTAAAGATTTTAAGTCGAACTTCTTTAACTATATCTATAATAATGAGCGTGCTATGGTCGTCGGAGATTCTATTGTTACCAAACGCAGTACACTGAAAGGCATCAATAAATCTCAGGGATGGCGCGGGGAACTTGTTTCTCATCTCTTCAACATTATTGATTTTACTGTTGCCTATGAAGATATTCATGGAAAAGATTACGATACAGGCAAGTCAATTCTGGGTGAGGTAAGACTGAAAAAGACCTTTATCCCCGGACTGGATTATGCCTATGCCCGATATTCTCAAACACAAGTGAAAGAATTTACCACGTGGAAAAGCCCGAATGCAGTTATCGAAGCACAGATCGGCTATGAGATAACACCCGCCACTCTTCTTGTGTGGGACTACAAGGTGTATTATGTTGACCTGAACGGTGACGGTAAGATCAGCGATGATGAAACAAAGACAACGTACAGTTTCGGAGTACAGATAAAGTTATAATTATATGAATGTTCTAATTGTTGGGAGCGGCGGCAGAGAGCATGCTATCGCATGGAAATGTGCGCAAAGCAAAAAGATAGATAAAGTCTTTGTCGCGCCGGGAAATCCCGGCATGGAGGATGTTGCCCAACTCATCCAGCTACAGAATACAGAAGAGCTTATCAGGTTTGTAAAATCCGAAGGAATCCAGTTTACTATTATCGGTCCGGAACAACCCCTTGCAGAAGGAATTGCTGATGAATTCGCGAAAGCTGGTCTCCCAGTGATCGGACCTTCTAAACTGGCTGCCGAGATCGAGGGAAGCAAGGTTTTTGCAAAAACGTTCATGAAGAAATATCATATTCCCACTGCGGGTTTCCAGATTTTTGATGAGATAGTTCCTGCTTTAAACTATATCCTTAAAAAAGATTTCCCGCTTGTTATAAAGGTTGATGGATTGGCTGCAGGCAAGGGGGTTTTCATCTGTGATAATTATACAGAAGCCGAAACGATCCTCAATCATATCATCCACTTCGGTATGTTCGGTGATGCAGGATCACGGGTAGTGGTCGAAGAATGTCTTCAGGGAGAAGAGGTTTCGCTCTTTGCTTTTACAGATGGAGAACATTTTGTCTCGACAATTCTTTCTCAGGATCATAAACAACTTCTGGACGGAGACAAAGGACCGAATACCGGCGGGATGGGAGCATATGCACCCGCCCTTTTCATAAATGATCTAAAAAAACAGATCGATGAACAGATCATTGCTCCTACTTTGAAGGGGATGCGAAAAGAACGACGAACCTTCAGGGGAATCCTTTATGCAGGTGTTATGCTTACAGAAAATGGTCCGCAGGTTTTGGAATTTAACTGCCGTTTGGGTGATCCGGAAACACAAGTAATTCTTCCAATTCTTGACAATGATCTTATTAATGTGTGTGAAGCTATCCTAAATGAAAGCATCAATGAGGTTGAGTTGAATTGGAAAAATAAGAGTGCCGTAAACGTGGTTATTGCTTCTGGTGGTTACCCCGGCGCTTATGAAAAAGGATATCCGATCAAAGGACTTGATAAAGTTTCTGATGATACATTAATATTCTTTGCTGGAGTAAAAAAAGAAAAAGATACCTTGCTCACAAACGGAGGGAGAGTGTTATCTCTCACAGCTTTGGGAAATGATCTTCAGGATGCGCAGGGAAAGGTCTATAAAGAAATTAAAAAAGTATCCTTTACGAACAGTTATTACAGAACTGACATCGCTAAAAAGGGAATACGCAGGTTATGAGAAAAGTAGTTCGTCGATGAAGAAAGTTTTATCATTAATTCTGTTCTGCTTTTTCGCATTCTCATTATGGGGAACGAACAGCTTTGAGATTGAGAAGGTTACCGAAGATTATATTCAGGTTCACCTGAAGATTGATGAGTATCACATTCCTAAAACATCAGATAAGAATCCTCAAATTTTGTCTTTGCCCAATTTGGAAACATGTTTTATCAACACAGAGGGCTTACCGGTGCTACCTTTCCTCTCAGAAAATATTGGAATTCCCCCCGAAGGTAAAGTAAATGCGAGTATTATTTCTCAGCAATTCATCCTTCTGTCAGGAATTTCTATACCGATCAACCATCCATATAAAGATGAGGGTATTTTAGTTCCTGACCCTTCACGACAGATCATAGAATTTCCAACAAGGGATTATTATCCTGAAAATATCGTAGAAACTCAGGCAGTTGGCTATGTGGGAAACAGGTATCTTGGCTCATTTCGTATTTTTCCGATTCAATATAATCACGCACAAAAAACAGCAAAGCTCTATACCGATCTAGTAGTTCAAATACATATTAAGGGTGATAAGTCCAAACGCTTTAGCGGAAGTGCAAATTATTTAGATGGATTTGCAGATAAGATGATCATTAATGATGAGTTTTCCAAGTACTGGCGCAAGGAGAAAGAGCCGGAATCGGCATCTTACAAAAGGCAGAACGAAACGGAAATCTCGCAATTCAAATTCATAATTGATAAAAAAGGAATATACAAAATAGATTATACTTTTCTCAAGGACACCCTGCAGACGTGGATAGATTCTCTTGAAACTGAATATGATGTACTCCTGAAAATCGATGAGATCAATCCTGAATATTTGCAGCTTCATAACCTGGGAGAGCAGGTACCGATTTATTTTTATGGTCAGGACGATGAATCATTTGATGAGGGAGATTATTTTGAGTTTTATGCGGATATACATCATGGAGAAGATTGCTTTTATAACCCCTTTTCCTGGGAAAATGTATATTTCTTGAGCTATGAAGAAGGAACTCTCGGCACGCGTCTTGCAATCGAGGATGGCGGTTTGTATGAGACAGACCCATATAGTTATAGAAAAGTATATAATTTTGATACGAACATGCATTTTGAAAATCAAAGTATATACTCAAAACTGAGCCAGGTCAGTCAGGTGCGGGAAGATCTATGGTTCTGGCAACAGATCAGCGCACCGAATATGACGAATTTTACGATACAGTTGTACGATCCGCTGCAAAGCAATGCGAGAAGCGCAGAAGTAAAAATTTGTTTCTTTGGTGAGACCTATTCCAGTGACGAAAATACAGGCGAGCATCATGCGTTGTCATACATCAATTCTTCACAGATCGGCTCAGAGTACTGGTATAATCAGAACGAAAAGATCATGACCGGCACGATGAGCAACGATAAGCTGAATAATGGCAATAATCAGATTTATATCTCTCTTCCCGGCGATACCGATGCTTCCTACGATAGAATTCTCTTGGATTATATTGATATAAATTATTGGCGTGAATGTATTGCCCATGAGGATATGCTGGAATTCAATAAACCCACCTCTTTTTCACCCGGGTTGATGCAGTTTGAGATCAACGAATTTACAGTTCCTCATATAGATGTGTATAAAATAGGAGTAAGCAAATTTGAAAATCTGAGTATTGAGTCCGGACTGCCGGAAGGTGGCGCTCCGTATGTGCTTACATTTCAGGATCAGGTTTTAGATAATAATACCAAATATTTGGCAGTTAGCGATTCCCGGAAGATGGTGCCCAAAGAAGTTCTTCCTGATTTTCCAAGTAATATAAGGAATCCTAGCGAACAAGCTGATTATATCGTGATATCAAAACGGGAATTTCTCGAAGAGGATTTTTTTTATGATTTTGCCGCACACTGGTATGATGAGAAAGGGTTGATTGTAAAAACTGTCTCTATAGAATCTATTTATGATGAATTCAATCATGGACTTTGTTCTGATCAAGCGATCAAAAATTTTATTTCCTATGCATATAATAATTGGCAGGAGCCGGCTTTGCAATATGTGCTTCTGCTCGGTGATGCCTGCTATGACGAAAGGCCAACTTCACCACAAAAAGAATACAGTATTGTACCTACCCATATGAGCTGGTCTTACCATGTTGGTGCCACAGTTGATGATAACTGGTTTGTGGCAATAGTTGGAGATGACGAACTTCCCGACCTTGCAATAGGTCGAATACCGATCTGGGAAACCGAGCAGATACTCCCCGTTTTTGCAAAAACGATCCAGTATAATACACAGCCGAACTTCAACGATAACTGGCGAAATCACCTGATGCTCATTGCTGGTGGTTCGGGAGTATTTGAAGATCAGAGCCAACGCTTGAACAAGAATTACATTCCCAAAAGTTTTCGTGTTTCACGCATTTATGCACAGGCAGATCACGATGATCCATATTGGGGCACCACTACGGATATTCAAGATTATATTGATGACGGAACGGCTTTCATTCAATTTATGGGTCACGGCGGGGGACAGGTCTGGTCTGATCTTAATCTTATGAATTTGGGAAATATCTCAACGCTTTTTAATGATAACTATCCGATAATCAGCAGCTTGACCTGTTATACTTCAAACTTTGAATATCCCGGCATGCGTTGCCTTGGTGAAGCTTTTGTGCTGGAGGCAGGCAAGGGAGCGATCGGTTTCTTCGGGGGTGCAGGTAAGGGATTTCTCGATCAGGACGAAGATCTTGGCGCATACTTTCTGCAAAGCATTTTTACCTTTGGTGAAAGAAATTCTGCAACTATATGCAACGTTGCAAAGGTTGAATATGCACTCAAATTTCCCTGGGATAGCGCTCATTTGGTTTTCCTGCGCTCCTTTAATTATATGGGCGACCCGGCAATTGATATTGTTCTGCCATCGCAAGAACTTGAAACGACCCTTGATAGTTACCAGTTTGTCAAAGGAGATACCGTTTCGATTTTTATTGATAATGAAGGTTCAACGCTCAATAGAGTTTCCTACTATGTGACCGATGAAGAAGACCTTATAAGAGATTCTCATTTTCCGTATGAGCTTATTCAGGTTGAGTTGAATAATATTGAGAGAGAATCCTACACTGCATCCGGTTACGAATATGTAATTGACACTTTGGAGACATCATCCGAGTTTTCCAGAATTGTAAGAACTTATGGGTATGACAACACGACTGATTATGTTGGATATACTGAATTCAGCGTTGGAAAAGCAGCAGTGTTTCATATGCAATCAATACCGGAAATACCTGCAATTGGAGATTCTGTTTTCATTTCAGCAAAAGCGTATAATAAAGCAGGGATCGATTCCATCAATTGTATATGGTGGAAATATAACACACCGCAATATCAATATACTTCTCCTATGGAGAAATCTGGGGGAGACACGCTGGGATACATAACAACTGAGCCAATCGGTGTGTTTGATGCTGAAACAACCATTGAATATTATATCGAGGTGCATACTTCTGATGGCGGAACCACAATCTCAAATGAAGTATCCTTTGAGATATCTGGTCCCGATATTTCAATAGAAACATACGATATGAAATTTAATGCCGCTGGAATAGTTTTTGAAATAGAACTTTTCAATGTTGGAAAGTTGCCATCACCACCGACGAAAGTCATTCTCAAGAACGACACAACAATTCTTGATTCCCTGATTACGGGCGAAATCGGAGCTCTTGACAAGCAAAAGCTGTCTTTTAACTGTACTTTACCCCCATCTGTGTATAACTTAACTGTTCATGCCAATCCCGATACTTCATATCTTGAACTGAATTATTATAATAATTATTCCACAAAAAGCTTTGAAATAAATGCCTTTACCGTTCCCCATAATGCTGCTCTTGTTCATGCAAGTCTTGATTCAAACCTGGTCGCATCATTTGCTTCGGGTGTGGTTGATCAGGATGCAATGTTCTACATTCAACCGTCAGTTTTGGATACTACAACTCTTCTTCCTGATATAGAAGCGATACCTTTGTTGTCCGGTACTCTCATGAGTTATAAAATCGCACCTTTTGATTCATCCTGTTTGACCCAGAAGAAAACTTTTACGAAGGACATCTCATTATTATTCAATTACACAAAAACAGATTCTACAGTGCAGGAACTCGCAAAGCAGGGCAATTTCAAACTGTACAGATATAATGAAGCTGCAAAATGCTGGTTTATGATAGGCGGCGACACCAATTTTCAAGATAAAAATGTGTCTTATGCCTACATATCAAAACCCGGGGAATATGCTTTGTTTAATAATAATGATACAACCGTGCCCTCAATTGATGTTAACGTAGAAGGGCAGGAATTTACAAACGGCGGCTATGTGGATAACAATGCTCAGTTCTCATTTATTATCCAGGATAAAAATGGCATTGATATAGAAAAGATAAGAATGTTCCTAAACGGTGAAGCCGTAACTAATTATACCTTATCAACCAATATTATTACTTCCATTCCCGTGAAATATCAAATCGATGTGGAAGCCGGTTCCTACACACTTATCATTTCCGCAACTGATGTGAATGGAAATTATCATGAGAAGGTTGTGAACTTCACAGTTCAAAAAGAGTTCAATATCATAAATATCGGGAACTATCCGAACCCTGTCTCCATTGAAACAACTGATCCAAACAATGAAGGAAGAACACGGTTTACCTATACGCTCACTGACGATGCTGATGAAATAAAGATTGAAATTTATACAGTTTCTGGCAGGTTGGTGAATGTGATAAAAGATATGCGCACGACTGTCGGCTACCATGAATATCCGCACGCACTCAAGGGATGGGAGTGTGTGGATCATGATGGAAGAAAATTGGCAAACGGCGTGTATTTCTATAAAATAATTGCCCAAAAGGGAAGTAAAAGAATAGAGAAGATCGAAAAGATGGCGATTCTGCGATGATGAAGAAAATTGTAATACTTATTCTGCTTATTCTGTTGCCATTGTCCTTGTATGCAGGACGATATGCAGGAGATTTTATTCTGCTTGGAAGCGGTGTTCGACCTCTTGGAATGGGTGGTGCATTCTCCGCAGTTGCAGATAATGGAAGCGCAATTTATTGGAATGCTTCGGGAATTGCCCAAATTACGGATATTGAAGCAGAATTCATGCATGCTTTCCTTTTTGATAACCTTGCTGCCTACGATTACTTCTCTTTTTGCATTCCTTTACCTGCGAACACTACAATTGGTATAAGCTTTACCCAGCTCTCTGTTGATAATATTCCATTGTATGATGAAAAATGGATCAAGAATTCAAACGTATTTATTCGTTCATCAAATGTAGATCTGCAGCTTACCGGTATTCCGGACGGCTATTTTACAAGCTCAGATCAATTATTTGAGTTTGCTTTTGCAAAGAATTTCTCCCGCATCGTCAATCTAGGCTGGGAGCTCTTTGATCTGCCGATTGATTATTATATCGGTGGTGTATTCAAATATATCAAACGTGATGTATATGAAAACATGGGTGAAGGTATGGGCGGAGATATATCCTTCATGGTGCGAAGTGATCTCGGAATGATGACAGAACTGCCTTGGCTCGGCAATATCAAATTTGCCTTCAATCTTCAGGATATCGGCGGCACAAAAATCACCTGGGATACCCGCTCTAATCACGTTGACGAGATCATTACAACACCAAGGATGGGACTTGCGCTTGAGCAACCGATGTCTTTCATCAATTCCAGAATGATACTCGCTTTTGACTGGAGTGATGTGTATGAGTATTCAAAGAATCTTGGATTGGAGATTACTTACAAGAACATATTGTCTATCAGGTCAGGTTTATATGAAGAACATTTCACTGCGGGGCTTGGATTCCGCTACAGGCAGTTCGTGATAAATTATGCGCTCGTTACTCATACAGATCTGGGGAATTCACACAGGATTGGAATAATAGCAAATTTCTAAATCCTAATTTCTAATTACAAATAAATATTAGTTTTAGACTACAAGTATTTGATGATATCTTCAGGTTTCTTGATTGGAATTACTTTATCGATATTATGAGTTTGATAACCAAGGACGGTTTTACCAAAATCAAGGCAATATGCAATTTCGGAAAGAGTTCCATATTTGCCATCGATAGCAACTGCAATATCGCAGGTTCTCGCAATAATTGCATTCCGTGCAGTTGATAAGCCAGTAATAATAGGTATGGAAATATAGGGATTAGCGTCCTTTTTCTCAAAACCGGGAAGGATACCAATAATCAATCCTTCGTTTTCGTATGCACCTTTTGCGGCTGCTTCCATAACTCCGCCAAGTCCCCCACAAATCATAATGCAGCTATGGGCAGCAATGAGTTTTCCAACCTGATACGCAATATCATAGAAATGTTGATCAATCGAATTTCCACCAATTACTGCGATTATTTTTTGTTTCATCTTATACAAATAAAATGGCAACTAAGAAGGAAGTTGCCAGTGAAATAAAAACAGGCCAAAATAATTTTTTGTAAAAACCCTTGAGACTGGACCCGAAAAATTCAATTGATACCGACACACATGGATGTATAGGAGAAACGATATAACCCATATATGTAGAGAAGAACATAATTGCAAAAAGCAGGTAGGACATAGCATCAATGCCGAAGCGAGAATAAAATATTGGGAGAGCGATAGCAAAGGGCATTTGAACTCGTCCAGTTACAAAACCGAGGAATGCAGCGATCACAACAATAGTAAAGCACTTTGAGATAGCTATCTCCGCAATTATCGCAGAAATATTCGACGCTTTAAAAATGTTTAGAAAAAGAAACATTCCAATAATAATTAGGAAATATTTGAGTGGCTTCATCTTTTTAATAACTGAAATCAGATCGAGAGGTTTCATCTTTCCCAAAAGCATAGCCAGGACAAGACTGACAGAAACACAGATAATAAGAGGAATTTCTGTAAGAATATCCGGGAAAAGGGTCATCAAAAGAAGATGGATAAGCGGAGCTGCTATAATAATTCCTATGGGTGTAAAGAGAGCTTTATAATTAATATGTTTTTGTGTTGGAAGATTGCCCTTGATCCCTTTAAGTAAGAATATCCACCCGAGAAGTATCATGAGAACAAAGCCGGGTATCAAATACAGCAAAGCTCTGTATAAATATAAGCCAGCCATCTTACTTGTGACAAGCAGTGCACCGAGCGGGTAGATCAGTATCAATGCATGGCGGAACCAGACATTGATCGCAGTATATTGTTTGTCGGAAATATCGTCACCCGCCCTCAGAACGAGAGGAGCAGAAAGAAGTGCACCACCGGGCATAGGTAGCATTCCCAAAAAAGCAGGTCCAAAAATCAGAAATAGCTTACGCTTCAAACGTAAATTTTTGAACAATCCCTCCATTAATCCGGATTCTTCCAAAACGCCACCAATAAGAGGTATTATACCGACAGCAACACCCAGTAAAAGTATTGCAGGATCAAAGATAGTGCTTTTAATCTGCTGAAAGATAACAACAGGTCTGAGATTTATAAAACCTAATATTAGTGCACCGATTATAAAGCCGAGCCACAGGTTCTTTCTCGCGATAAGTATCATAATAGCCAGCGAAAAGAAGAAACCAATCCAGATAAGCAGAATTGGCATACTATACCTTTGCTCTGAAGAACAGTCCACGAGGTCTTTTCACTGCTTCGATCATATCTTTTTCATGTAAGGCATCAAGATATTTGTTCAGTTCAGCAAGATGAATATCCAGAATTTCGGAAAGGTCATCCGCAGTACAGGGTCGCCGTGAGATGGTTGCAAGAATTGCATCTTCGATTTTAAAATTATAGGATTTAACCTTCTCTCTTTTTTGGTAATTACTAATTGTGACAACAGGCAGATACTCAAATTTCTTCTTAATCTTCACGAGAGTCTCTTCATCAGCAGGAACGACCCAATTCTCTGTACCGGGTCTGTCAATAGAGTTCAACTGAATCAGGTCAGGATTAATTTTCTTCAGGACAGCATGAAATTTTTCAATTTCTTCATCTGTGTCATTAATACCTGGTATGATAAATATCTCGAGCCAAATTTTTCCTGGAAACTCCCTGCGGAAACTAATAAGTCCTTGAATGATATCAACTGGTATGATCCCCTTAACAGGTCTGTTTATTTTTTGAGAAATATTATAAGAAACTGCATCTAAAGAAGGCATTATCACGTCGGCAAGCAATAATTCTTTACGAACTTCAGGATCAGGAAAAAGAGAACTGTTTGTGATCACTGCGATCTTATATTGCGGAAATTTCTTTTTAAGAAATGTGATTATTCTTTCTATTCCAATATTCAGCGTTGGCTCACCCGAACCTGAGAAAGTAATATAATCAAGTGTTGGATTGTTTGAGAGAAAGGAATCGAGTTCTGAAATAATTTCATCAACTGGAATATATTCCTTTCGTGTGCTTGTAAGGTTTGTTGTTGCACCGCATTCGCAGTACACACAATCAAAAGAGCAGGTTTTATAGGGAATAGGGTCTATACCAAGCGATAAGCCGAGCCGGCGTGATGGAACTGGTCCAAATAGATGTTTGTATTTCATGTTAAAACAAAAAAAGTAATCCTATTTCAATCATAGAAATTTTATTATTCATAGCAAAAAATGGGTGTGCACCGCACGTTGAAATTCTATTCTGAAAGGCACTATGTAGTTAGCTCAAGCCAAGATTGCTAACGGCACATCAGACGAACTGCTTATTGCTGCTACCTTCCGGTCCTGACAAGATTCGCAGAGCCCGATTGCGTTAGACTTGACTCTCAACGCCACTTGTATACCACACAGACAGACATCAAATCTCGCAGATTGGAATTCAGCCCTGCTATAGCGGATTGCAGGTTACAGGACACCGCTGGCTTCCCGCCTAGCACACCCTATTTAATATTTATTTCTTTTTATCTACTACGATTTCCTGTGAAAGTGTTTGAGTTTTTTTTCGGATTGAAAGCTGCTCGATCACAGAAAGTATGTTATATGTAAACCAGTAAAGCACGAGTCCTGCAGGTAAGGATTTGAAGATGAACACAAAGAAAACCGGCATACCGTACATCATAAATTTCTGTGTTTTGAGTTGTGCAAGCTGCTTTTCATCCATATTAGGAGTTGGTTGCTGGGACATCAACTTTTGCTGAAAGAACATGGTGATACCCATGAGAATAGGCAAAATATAATAAGGATCCGGAATTGAAAGATCCTTCAGCCAAAAGATAAAGCCCGCATGACGAAGCTCGATAGTGGATTGAAGCACAGGATATAAAGCAAAAAGGAATGGGAACTGAATGAGCAGCGGCAAACATCCACCTAACGGACTGACCCCATGCTCTTTATAAAGCTTCATGGTTTCCTTCTGAAGCTTCTGGGGATTTCCCTTATATTTCGCCTGAACCTCTTTCAGCATTGGCTGAACCTGCTGCATTTTTTGAGCAGCCGTGAAGCTCTTATGGGTCAACGGATAGAACACAAACTTGAGAATGACCGAAAGGATAATGATCGCAATACCGTAATTTGGAATGAGAGAATATATGAATTTTAATAATTTTAGAATTAATTTACTGATTGGGCGAAGCAGCTTCCATCCGAAATTCATAGAATCTTCCAAGCCGATGTTAAAAGCCCGCAGGCGGTCATAATCAACGGGGCCGCAGTAAAGCTGGAAGGAGTGGTCTATCGAATTTCTTCCCACTTCGACTCTTGCATTTTCCATAATTGCGTTATTGTCTGCAGAAACAAATATCTCTCTTAGTTTTACAGTTCGCTCAGGAATTGTTGCAACCATGAAATATTTTGATTTAAGCGCAGTCCAGGTTATATTCCCGTATTGTGAAGCGCCGGATACTGCCTTTTTCAAATTGATCTTATCGATCTTATTATCAACATAGGATACAACATCGATATAGGTACTGAAACGCTTATCACCCTGCTGATCATAATAGATGCCGGCATCGAGCTGAATATCATAAGCATCAATAAAGCCCATATCATTTGCTATTATGGTAACATTCAGTGTATGGTTAATATCCAGGGAATAGCGCTTTTCAAAAATTCTTTTCCCATCTTTTTCAATATAGAAAGCAGCAGTGAACTCATCATATGAGTTATCGCGATTAAAAATATGATTTCCTAAATTGATAGTATCACTGCTCGTATAGAACACGGTATTGAACATGCCTTTTTCTTTTATAAAGAGATTCACTGGATCTTCACGAGTTTCATTTTTGATATTTTTCAGGATAACCTGTTTGATATTGCCTCCACGATTTGTGAGAATGACCTTTATGTCTTCGTTTTCAAGTATGATGGCATCGTTCAATGGAACTTCCGACTGGATACCCAATAATGATAAATCCATTTCAGTATCTTCTTTTGTTTCAGATGAAGCAGGTTTTGGGGTTTTCTTTATAGGATCCACACTTTCTGTAGTGGATTGTTGTGTTTGAGGGGGTGCAGGCTGTTTCCAAAAATATTTGCTACTCAAATAGAATACAACAAATATCAAGATAAGGGCAATAATTGTTTTTTTATCCATAGTTTACTTGTCCTTTATGGTAGTGGATCATATCCTCCTCTTGACCAGGGATTGCACCTAAGTATGCGCCAGGAAGATAAATACATCGCTTTTAAAAATCCATATTTCTTAAACGCACTCTTTGCATAGATGGAACAGGATGGATAAAAGCGGCATGCATCAGGGAAAATTGGTGAGATGAATTTTTGATAAATTGTTATCAAAAGTATGGAAAAAAGATTTATAATTTTATTCACGTTCTTCAAGAACCTTTTCAAGTTCCTTATATATATTGTCACGACCGAACTCATAAATACCATGTTTAGTTATTACGAGATAGTCATAATTTATAAGAAATAAGTCATTATGAGTATGAGCAAAGTTCTTAATCCAGCGTTTAATCTTATTTCTTTTCACGGCATTTGCAATTTTTTTTGAAACAATAACGGCAAGTCCGAAATCGTTGCCTTTATTGATAGAACATGAGACAATATCAAAATATGGAGTATGTTTACGTTTACCATGTTTTTTTAATGCATCAAATTCTGCTTGAGAAGTAATTCTCTTCACGCGTCATTATATAGAAAGTCTTTTGCGACGTTTTGCACGACGACGTTTGAATATCGCTCTACCATCTTTGGTTTTCATTCTTTTGCGAAAACCATGAGAACTTTTTTTAGGTTTATTATGCGGCTGAAACGTTCTTTTCACAGCTAAACCTCCAGATGTACTTTAGAATGTGCAATTCTGAGAGCCCTGATTTGGTGTCAAGTTTTTGGCGTCTTAGAATTACAAGTAGTTAGTAATGTAAGAAATATTTATAGATCGTAAAATTCTTTTCTCCTATCATTGAATAGGTGATTCTTTTCTGTGATCATTTTATTTCGAGCTATTTCAGGATCAATATCGACTTTCATGAGCACTTCTTCAGTTTGATTTGCCTGGATCAAAATATTACCATATGGATCAGTTATCTGGCTCAATCCCGTAAAAGTAAGTGCTTGATCCCTATTTTTTTCAGACCCGACACGATTACTTGTTATGGTATATACATGATTTTCAATTGACCGGGTGATCATAGCTTTTTGGCAGAAAGGCATTACAAGATTTGCAGAATGGCACAGTATATCTGCACCCATAACTGACAGCGTGCGGGCAGATTCTGGAAATATCCAGTCAAAACATACCATAAGCCCAAGAAATGCATTCTTGTATTTGGCCACTTTAAAACCGGTATTTCCGGGTGCGAAAATATCTTTTTCGTTTAAGAATAGATGGGTTTTACGATAAATTGTTTGATTTCCAAAAGGATCTATAAGAATTTGCGAATTATAGAATAGCTCCCCATTTTTTTCAAGAAATCCCGCAACAAGAGATGTTTGTTCACGCACAGTAATATCATTGAAGAAATCAGAAATTCTGCCGTTACCAGTTGAAGAAAAGGGGTCCATCTCTTCTTTGGATTCGAACAAATAACCACTTGTGCAAAGCTCTGGAAGAACGACAAGATCGGTATTGCAATTCCGCAACATCAAGGATATTTTATCGAGATTCTGTTTCTCGTGAAACAGCTCAGGATAGAATTGAAGAAATCCTACTCGCATGATGCTATCCGCTGATCGAAAGATCTTCAACCAGTATTGAAGGGGCTCCAATTGCAGAAAGCTTAAATTTTAGATCATCGGCAATACCAACGACCTGCTTCATTAGTTGGAGGAAATTCCCCGAAACAGTAAAGTTGTGTATGGGATATTTTCTTTTTCCATTTTCGCAGTAAAAGCCCTGAGCGCCCATTGAAAAATCTCCGGATATTGTATTGCATCCACTGTGCATACCCGATAATTGGACGATTTCAAGGCATTTTGGAAATTTAGAATACAGGTCGTTTTTGGAAGATAAGCCAGGTTTAATGTACAAATTCGAAGGCGAAATATTTATTGTACTTTTGTATGATCTGCTTGCATTACCAGTTGAAACAGTACCATCCTTCAGTGCTGTAATTGTGTTATGAAGAAAAGATTGCAGCAAACCATCAGCAATCAGTTCAGTCTTCCGAGAAGGATAGCCCTCATCATCGAAAGGACGAGTATTATAACCATTGTTGAGCAGCGCATCATCAATGATATTTACAATAGAATGAGCAATATTCTTGCCGAGCTGTCCCTTCAGGAGTGATTGACCTTCCTGAACGGTTTTTGCTGAAAATATTCTCCAGAAAGTACTCAATAAAGTAGCGGACATTTCGTTGTTAAAAAGGATAGGATAGTTATCGGACTTAATCTCTCGTGCACCTAATAAATCAAGTGCTCTTTGGGCTGCTTCATTACTTATGTTCTGAGGTTTAATATCATTGAAATCGCGAGATTGTGCTTCAAAGTATCCTGACTTTGTTTCCTCTCCTTCTTTTGCAAGACAAAAAGAAAGGCCATAGCATGCATTTGTGGAATATTCCTTGTTCAAACCGCTTGAGTTTGCAATTTTGAAAAAAGATTCATTATCACTAATAAGCGCATGAGGTACATTGACTATCCTTTTGTCATAGTCGAGTGCAATTTTCTCAAGCTCCTTTGCCTTCTTGATCTTATCTTCAACTGGAATTCCAGAAAGGTCTTTATTGTAAATGTCGAGATTCTCGTCGATTGCAGGATAGTTATCGAGTACAATTTTTTCCTTGAAATCAACGCTTTTTGCATTTTCTCTTGCATTGCGAAGTGCTGATTCTAATGATTCTCGATCTAGTTTTTCTGTATAAGAATAGCCAGTAATATCATCAAGAATAACTCTAATTCCAAGCCCGGTCGAATCTGAATAATTAAAGCTGTCAATATCCTGCCTGAAGATCTTAACAGAGAAAGCTTTTGATTTCGAGAGATAAACATCATAATACTGAATGTCATACTTTTTTGCAAGTTTTTGTATATGCTGAAATTCTTTTTCAAACATTACTTCTCCTTCCTTCCACCGACGACGATCTCATCAACTTTGATAGTCGGCTGTCCAACGCATGTGGGGATGATGCCGCTCTGAGAACCGCACATTCCTTCTGCAAGCTCAAGGTCATCGCTTATCATGCTTATCTTTTTTAAAATATCACGACCGTTACCGATCAAAGTAGCGCCGCGAACAGGTTTTGTAACTTTCCCCTTTTCAATAAGATATCCTTCACCTACTGCGAAATTGAAATCTCCCGTTCCGGGTTGAACAGAACCTCCACCCATTTTTTTGGCATACAATCCAAAATCGACAGAAGAAATCATGTCATTAATGGAGTCTGTTCCAGTATTGATAAAAGTATTTCTCATTCGAGATGTCGGAGCGAATTTGTAAGATTGTCTTCTTCCGCTTCCGGTGGAAGGCATTCCGATCTTCAAACCGCCCAGTTTGTCGATCATAAAGGACTTGAGAACACCTTTGTCTATCAGAACAGTTCTCTTAGTGAGACTGCCTTCATCATCGATTGTACTCGATCCCCATTTGTTTGGGATTGTTCCGTCATCTATCGCAGTAACGCATGAGTTGGCAATTTGTTTCTCAAGCTTATCGGAAAATACAGAAGCCCCTTTTGCAACAGATGTGGTCTCAAGAGAATGTCCGCACGCCTCATGAAATATTACTCCGCCAAAGGCATTTCCAATAATGATGGGAAATTTTCCACTTGGAGCATAATCTGCAAGGAGCATTTTTACAGCTCTTTCTGCTGTTGTTCTACCGAGTTCTTCAGGATCGAGACTATTGAAGAATTCATAACCCATTAATGCACCGGGACCTTCTCCCCCTGTCTGCATCTGGTTATCTTTACTCGCAATTGAGCTTACAAATATTCGTGCATATGTTCTTTGATCCTTGGCAAGTAATCCTTCATTGTTTGCTATCATGACCTTTTGGATTTTTTCCATATAATTAATACTAACTTGTGAAATATAGGCAGAGAAATTTCGTGATGCAGTATCAATTGAATGAATGAATGCAATTTTATCCTGATGATGAACCGAGTCAAAAGGTATTAGGACTTTATGTGGAGAATCATACAATTTTTCAGTCAAATCGACGGCTTCTAAAGATTTGTTTCCAATCTCTGCCTTACTTACTGCTTCTGCCGCTGTTAGAAGTCCCTTTTCTGAAACATCATTTGTAAAGGCATAGATCGCTTTATGCCCGTAAAAAACTCGTATCCCAGCCCCGTAATCATTTCCGCTGATTGACTCGACGATATTGCTGTCAAGCAACTGAATTGAAGAGCTGACGGAATCTTCAAAAAAAAGTTCAGAAAAATCTGCCCCATTTGAGAGTGCCTTTTGAAGGATGCGTTCGATTATTGATTTTTTTATCATTGTACCTCCATGACTGCACTCAGACTTGAAAAGAGGATATTGATGTCAAGAAAGTATAGAATATTTTGACAACAAATTACAAGAATAAATAAGCTCATATGTTGAGGTGGCTATGTTTATAATTAATATTAAAAGTAATTTCAGCGCTGCTCATAATATTGTGGGCTATAAAGGTGACTGCGCAAATGTGCATGGACACAACTGGAATGTTCGTCTTGCACTTATATGTAATAAAATTGACGAGATTGGAATGACTGTTGATTTTAAGATATTGAAGAAGGAATTCAATTATTTGTTGAAAGAATTTGACCATGAAAATCTTAATAGTTTAGCATGTTTCGACGATTGCAATCCGACTTCTGAAATAATTGCACAAAAGATTTTTGAAAAATCTCAATTGGTTTTTAATAGTGAAATCACTTCAGTATATGAAATTGAAGTAAGCGAATCCGAGAAATATTCTGTTATTTATAGACCTCATGAAAATACTTGATTCGAAATTTATTGAGAGCGCATATAAGTTTTCTGATCTTTCAGAAAGTGATTTGCCCGAAATAGCATTCATCGGCAGATCTAATGTGGGGAAATCTTCACTTATAAATGCGTTGCTTCAAAGAAAGAACCTTGCTCAAATCAGCAAGAAACCCGGTAAAACCCGAACGATAAACATTTTCGAGGTGTCGTTCCAATATGGTGATCAAAAAGAGAAGCTTAATTTTGCTGATCTTCCAGGATATGGCTATTCAAAAATATCTGAGAAAATGCAACAGGATTGGAAAAGACTTATCGATGATTATATTTCAAAGAGAAAAAATCTTTTTGGATTTATATTGATAGTGGATATACGGCATGATGCAGATAAAAAAGATATTGATGCAAAAGAATGGATATTGTCTCATGGAAAAGAAATATTGCTTGTTCCTACAAAAGCAGACAAATTAGGCAAATCTCAAGTAGCAATAAAGATAAGGGCGCTAAAAGATCAATTTTTATTATTACCACATCACGAAATTATTGGATTTTCTTCAAAATCAAAGATTGGTAGAGAAGAAATATTACAGTGGATCGGGCAAATTACTGCGTTAGTTAAGAATGGAGATGCTACATGTTAGAAAAAGTGAAAAATCCCGAAGATCTTAAAAAATTGAATTTACTTGAATTAAAAGAATTATGCAAAGATATTAGAGAAAGAATTATTGAAGTTACGTCGAAAACAGGCGGACATCTTGCCCCAAGTCTCGGAGTAGTCGAACTCACTGTTGCTCTTTTAAATGTGTTTGATCCGCTAAAGAGTAGAATTATTTGGGATGTTGGACATCAATCTTATGCATATAAGATATTAACAGAAAGAAATACAGCGTTTGATAATTTACGGCAATATGGCGGTTTAAGTGGTTTTAATTCGATATCAGAAAGTAAGTATGATGCTTTTGGCGTGGGGCATAGCAGCACATCACTCTCGGCTGCTCTGGGTATTTCTGTCGCAAAAGAGCATAAGCAAAGACCCGAAAAAACAATCGTAGTGATAGGAGATGGTGCTCTCACTGCCGGAGAAGCATTTGAAGGTCTTAATAATATTGGCGGTTTGAAAAAAGATATTGTTGTGATCCTGAACGATAATTCAATGTCAATATCAAAGAATGTTGGGGGAATACATCACTATTTAGCAAATGTGCTTTCAGGGCATCATTACAACAGAGTCAAAAATGATGTATGGAATATGGTTCAGACACTTCCCAAAATAATTAGAAATAAGATAATAACCGGTGCACGTAGATTTGAAGAGAGTATACTCAATATGGTCATACCAAATAGTCTCTTCGAGGATCTGGGTTTCAGATATGTAGGACCGATCGACGGACATGATCTGCCGACTGTAATAAAGATTCTCAAACAGGTGAGTAATAATATTAGCGAACCGGCACTTATACACGTAATTACGAAAAAGGGGAAGGGATATGAATTTGCAGAAAATGATGCCACCAAGTTCCATGGCGTTTCATCCTTCAACAACATAACTGGAGAAATAAATAAAACAAAATTCAAACACACAAAACCTTCATACTCTCAACTTTTTGGAGACACATTAACAGAGATTGCAGAAAATGACAAAGACGTAGTTGCGATAACTGCAGCAATGTGTGATGGCACCGGTCTTAGTGCTTTCAGAGATAAATTTTCTGATAGATTTTACGACGTTGGAATTGCGGAACAACATGCTGTGACCTTTGCAGCGGGAATGGCTACCGAGGGCTTGAAACCTTACGTTGCAATATATTCTACATTTCTACAACGCGCCTATGATCAAATAATACACGATGTGGCACTCCAGAAATTACCGGTTAGATTTGCAGTAGATAGGGGGGGTCTTGTCGGAGAGGATGGACCCACACACCACGGCGTTTTTGATCTTTCTTACTTGCGATGTATTCCCAATATGGTCATTATGGCACCAAAAGATGGAGATGAATTTAAAGGAATGCTTCTATTTATGAATAAGTATGACAAAGGTCCAATTGCGGTTCGTTATCCGCGGGGTGTTATTGATGAGTATGACCTAAAAAAAGAGAAAATACGTTTGGGTAAATTTGAAGTTGTATGTGAAGGGCAAAGAACAGCAATATTATGTGCAGGAACAAGTTTTAAGATAGGTTTCGAGGTTTATAATAAGCTCATGAAGAAGGATGTTCACCCCTTCCTTATTAATGCACGATTTATTAAACCAATCGATGGGGATATATTAAAAGAACTGCACAAGCAAAAGGTTAAAAATCTAATTACTATTGAAGAAAATGCACTTTATGGAGGGTTCGGTACAGCAGTTCTTGAAAAATGTAATGAACTTAATATCCATTTTAATATTAATCGTTTCGGACTTCCGGATGAATTTGTCACTTTTGGTGATGCGAATATTTTAAGAGAAAAGATAGGTCTTACAACACAAAATATTTATTCATATATACTCACATTATGATTGATCATAATGATACGATCGCAGCAGTTTCGACACCTCCGGGCATTGGCGGCATTTCTGTAATTAGAATAAGCGGGTCAGATTGTACTGAAATTCTCAAGAAAATTTTTAAAACCAACCTCTCTGTAAAAGAAATGCAATCACATCATATATACTATGGGAAAATTTATGATGAGAAAGCATTAATTGATGAAGCCCTTGTATCGGTTTTCAAAAAGCCAAATAGTTTTACAGGAGAGGATGTCTTAGAAATAAGCTGCCACGGTGGTTCTTTTGTAACGCAGCGAGTTCTTCAAACTATTCTAAAAAATGGTGCAAGGCATGCTGAAAAGGGTGAATTTACAAAAAGAGCGTTTCTAAATGGTAAGATCGACCTCACTGAAGCAGAGGCAGTTATTGATCTAATTCATGCTTCAACAAAGCATTCATTGCAGTCAGCAATATATCAGCTTGAAGGGAAATTACATCATTCGATTAGTTTAATTTTGAAGGACATATCTTCAATAAGATCTGAAATTGAGCTGGATATAGATTTTTCTGAACAAGGATTAGAGCATAAAAAATATGAAGATTATCTTAATATCCTTAAAGATATTAAAGCAAGGATTGAAAGATTGATCGCAACTGCCCATGAGGGCTTGATTCTTCATGATGGTTACAGAGTTGTGATAGCAGGTCCTACAAATGCAGGTAAATCAAGTGTGTTTAATAAAATAATTGAGAACGAGAGGGCGATAGTAACCGAATTTCCCGGAACCACACGTGATTATATCGAGGAGGATATCGCTCTTGAGGGCTACTTGGTGAGACTTTTCGATACAGCAGGATTAAGAGAGAGCACAGACAAAATAGAAAAATATGGCATTGAAAAATCATATAATATAATCAAGAATGCTCATTTGATTTTGTGGATAGAGGATTGCAGTGTTTCACGTGAAACACCAGAACTGAATCTTAAAGGCATAAAAATACTGAGAGTTTTGAATAAGATTGATTTAATTGAAAGAAATCAACTCAGTAAAGAACATGATATTCATGTTTCAGCTAAAACAGGCGATGGAATAAACCGGCTGAAGCAAGAAATAATTAAAAATATTGATATACAGAAATTTGATCTAACTGGTGGCATTATTACCAACTCTCGACAGCTCGGGGCTGCAGAAAAAAGCTTGAAAGCAATCGATCAAGCAATAGAAACGACAAAAGCAGAAAAGGGGCTTGAATTTATTGCCTTTGACCTACATGAAGCGAGTGAATATCTTGAGGAAATAATCGGTAAAATAAGTAGTGAGGATATTATTAACTCGATATTTGATCGATTTTGTATAGGGAAATAACCGAATTAGCTGTTAAGAACTTCCCGTACTTTCTCTACTAAAGCATCAGGCGTGAAGGGCTTTTGAATAAAATTAGTTCCAGGTTCGAGAACACCACGATTGCGCATCTCTTCGCCGGTGTAGCCGGACATAAAGAGAATTTTAAGCTCGGGCTTTTCAGCTTTCATCTTTTCGGCTAATTCTCTTCCATTCATTTCCGGCATAATAACATCTGTAAGCATAAGGTCAATTGGTTCAGTGTAATTTTTTGTGACTTCAAACGCGTTTATGCCATTATAAGCAGTGATAACATTTAAACCTTCATCCTCGAGAATTTCTGTGACAAGATCCCGCACTATATCCTGGTCCTCTACAAGAAGAACTGTTTGCTGCTTTTCGCTGGTAGTTTCTGAAACTGATTTACTTATAGGCTTTTCTGTTTCGAGATGAAGATCTTCTTCAGGTTCGATCTGTGGTAAATATATTTTAAATGTAGTTCCCTCGCCAAGTTGACTATCAACCTCAATTCCACCATTACTTTGCTTTATGATCCCATAAACAGTTGCAAGTCCAAGTCCAGTACCCTTGCCAACTTTCTTTGTAGTAAAAAAGGGCTCAAATATTCGAGAAATAGTATCCTTGCTCATACCGGAACCTGTATCTGTCACATCAATGACAGCATAATTCCCTGGACTAAGTGCTTCGATCTGTCCTGCAACATCAATTTCACGAATTTCAGAAGAGTAAGTTTTGATAGTGAGCTTCCCGCCGCTTAGCATGGCATCTCTCGCATTTACTGCAAGATTCATTAGAATTTGATCAATCTGATTGCCATCTGCTTTTATAAACATATTTTCTTCGAATTCAGTACTTAAAATTATGTCCTCTCCAATCAATCTTTGAAGCATATCTTGAACTTCTTCAATTACTTTATTCAGATTGAGGGTTCTTGGTTTGATTATTTGCTGCCTGCTAAAGGTAAGGAGTTGGCTCGTCAATGAAGCAGCTCTGCCACCCGCCTTGCGTATCTCTTTAAGTTCATTATACATTGCATCAGATTCATTAAGCTTACGAAGGAGAAGATCGCAGCGTCCATTGATTGCGGTAAGAAGATTGTTAAAATCATGAGCAACTCCCCCGGCAAGTCGACCGATAGTTTCCATTTTCTGGGTCTGGCGAAGTTTTTCCTCACTTTCTTTCAGTTCCTGCTCAAGCTTTTTAGATTCAGTAATATTTTCACAAAGAGTTACAACAGAAGTTGGAATACCTTCTGCATTTCTAACAACATCAGAAATTAGGCGAACCGGAAAAGGGACACCTGTTTTAGTAATATTCGTACTTTCCCGAGTCATTCCTTTCCATTCCATTACCTGGTCCATTTTCCACGGCTGTAACTTTTTCATTGTTGCAAAAATGCGGACATCTTTGGCAATCAGTTCATCTGGCTCCCAGCCATGCATATGCGCATCTGCAGGATTAGTGTATAGTATTTCACCCTTTGTATTTGATATTGTAACACCTAATTTCATTGTTTCTACTGCTTTTTTAAGCTGGAGATACTCTTCTTCTTTACCAAGAAGGCTCATTTTATCTGAATTGTTCACGTATGTCCTTTGATCAAAAAATATTATTTATGCTTAGTATAACAAAACCTGTTCCTACTGAACAAAAGCGATCTTTCCAAGTGTGGTGAAGCGAGATGTATTAATTTTGTATAAATAGATTCCAGGTGAGATTGATTTTCCATTTGAATCGAATCCTGTCCAATTCAAAATAGTTGAGTTGTTGAAGTCATTATTGGTGAATTTTTTAACCAAACGCCCTTTAATATTATAAATTGACAGATTCTCAACTTTTTCATGTATAGCTGTGAAGTCGAAAGTAATAATTCTATCAAATGGATTGGGATATGCCGAAAACACTAAACTTATAATGCCCGGAAAATTGGACTTCTACACCAGGTTCAATTCTCAATGTATCAACATCTATAATCAGGATTTCACCATCAATAATATATGGACTATTGGCAAGAGTCCATATGCCACTTACAGTTCCAGGATCCACATGAGTATCAGCAATTGCAATTGTGGTTAAAAGTAACAAACCACATAGGATAATGAGTATTTTTTTCATCTTATCCTCATTAATCTTAATTAATTTTCTCATTTTTTTCTCCTTATTTTTTTTGCTTTAATGCAAATTTCATTTATATTACTTATTTTAATTATGGAGCAACCTGAACAATTTTTAGTCCTTCATTATCAGCAAGAAAAGCGTAACTGCCATATAGATAAATTGAAACTGGCTCGGTCGACATCTCAAATGTTCCTAAGATGTAAGGAGCCAAAGGATCTGAAACATCAATTACGAACAGTCCCTCCTCTTTGTCTGCTAAATAGACATAATTATCTCGGGCATAGACACTATAGGCAAAACCATCTGTTGGGCAATTGGCAACAGGCAATGGAGAATTTGCATCAGAAATATCAATAATTTCTAATCCTTTCTCACCATTTGCTAGATAGGCATAATTACCAAGTGCATAAACATCTTGGGCAAGCCCAGCAATTGGAAGGTCAGATACAAATAAGGGATTTGATGGCTCGGAAACATCTAATATAGCAATACCGCCGTCAAGACCATTAGCTACAAAAACAAAAGGAGAGGGGTCTTCATAAGCAAAGACTTTTCTTGCATCTCCACCAGTCCCGCAATTTCCCATAAAACTTAGAGGTTCAGTTTCAGTTAATATTGAAACTCCATCTTCACCAATTGCAATATAGGCAAAATCACCAGAAACAAATACATCATTTGGAACCCCAGCAGTTGCACAACTGTCTATTTTTACAAGCGAGTTGACATCGACTATATTTAACCCACCATTGTGATTAGTTATATAAGCAAAATTATTGTCAACAAAAACTGATAGTGTTCTATCATTAAAGCTTATACTGCTGATTTCATTAGGTGCACTTGGATTTGAACAATCGATAAGCACAAGTCCATTATATTGATCAGCCACAAAGGCTTTCCAGTTTGCGACAAATACTTCTGTGGCATCTCCTGAGGTATTCACAGAACCAATCTCTTCTAATCTAATATTTATATGGACTTCATTACTATATCCAGAGTAAAATGTGTTACAATAAGTAGAGTCATAGGCATAGGCTCTAACGCGATAGTAAAAAGTTCCACAAGGTTGCGTAATATCATCTATAAAAGAATTAGTATTAGTTGCTACAGAATCATACTCCGTAATCCAATCTAATTCACCAATTTTTTTATCAATATAAAATCCTTCTTCCCCATCGCTATTGTCGTTCCAAGAAAGGCTGATTTTACATGGATCTGGTTTTTGCAAGATTAAATTGCTGGGAGCTGGCAAAGTGGTAACTATAGAATTCTCAACCCCACCTTTTTTTGATTCCCCAACAAACACCCAAACACGATAATAAACTGTTTCAAAAAGATTGGTAGAGTCACTCAAAGAGGTTGTATTGGCAGTGAGAATTTTATACTTATCAGTCCAACTTCCATTATCTATCTTTTTATCAATATAATAGCCTTCTTCGCCTACGCAATGGTCCTCCCAGCTTACTTTCAATTTCTCCTGGGAAGTTTGCACAATATTCAGATCCGTTGGGGCAGTTTGTGGAGAGAGATAGGCAACAACTTCAGAGAATTGCGAAGTTATATCAGTCTCTATATTATGGACTTTAACCTTATAGGCATATGCAAGGCTATCATTTGTAAGGATATTATCAACGAAGTTAAAAGGGGATTCAACTACAATTGAATACGTCTCGATCCAGGTGCCTTTACCAATTCTTTTTGCTATAACAAATTGTAGAGTATCATCAGTAGAAATAGAATATTTCCAGCTTAGTTCAACTCTACCTTCCTCTATTTTTTTTATCTCCAAATCTGTAGGAGCATCATGGCTACCTGGAGAAGTTAGCTTTACGCCACAACTTATCAAATAAAAAGATATAATACCAAGTATAGCAAAGCAGAAAAACTTAATAGGGTTTTTATTCCTTGTTTTTATCATTTTTATCCCTTTTATTTTCGTTAAAAAGTGTATCAATATATGCTTTTGCATCTCGCATCTTCTGGATTTTTTCTTTGGTAGAAATATCTTCTTCCATCCTCTGTTCAATAGGTTCAAGAATTTCTGCTTTTAAGATTATTATCATTTCTTTCTCTGCTCTATCGTGTTTATTATATCCAAAAAGATAGCGAAGACCAAAAACCCACCAGGGAAGGTCTTTTAAAAGCGGTACTCCGGTTCTCACTTTAGTGTCTTCTGTACTATAAAGTCCGCCAATAACCGTTTCCTCTCCATTAAATAAAAGCACTTCAGTTGTGGATTGACTCATATTTATAATGGTGCTAATTTCTCCTGGCACAGCAGAACTCCTCTCTACTTTGGCAACCAGATGTATAGCTGTCTTAAGACTATCCTTAACGATTGTGGGGGTTGCCTCTAAAATCACCCCAGTTGTAAAAAATTTATCTGTAATATTACCTGCTTCATCTCTGGTTTTTACAGAGAAATCTTTACCGACTTGTATGTATCCTTTTCTGCCTGATATAACAACTATACTTGGTCGGGCGATAATGGTTCCTTTTTGGTTGGCTTCTATTATTCGTAAGAGTGTATTTACATCAATTGTAATGTCACCTGATTCCAATGTTGTTGTTCCACTTGCATTAAATATATCACTTATTACTTGGCTCCCACCTGAAAAATTTATTGCTGCTACAACTTTGCCGTTGTAAAGTGTTGACCAATCTATGCCAATACTGTTTAATACTGACTTATCAGCAATAAAAAATATTGAACTGATTCGTATCTGCTCAGTATCAGGAGTAATTTCCTTCTCTTCTAGCATTACTTCTTCTGGTGGTTTTTCTTCTATAACCCGATCTCTTATTAGATAAATTCCTGGCAGTTCTTCAAGAATGAGATTATTAAAGTTTATAATAAGCTCTAAAGCATCTTTCCAATATAGCTGTTTAATTGGAATTCCAATAGGTGCGGTAAAACTGCTCATATTAACTATTTTACGTCCTTCAAATCTTTGAGACATTGTTTCAAGTGCTATAATTGCATCAGGAAAATTTGTATCCCGGGAGATTGTAATTAACTCTTCTGGCGAAATGATTTTTTCTTCTTTCCATTGACAGAAAAGCGTGCTAGACAAAAATATTAAAATAAAAAAAAGCAATAATTTTTTCATTGTGTATCACCCTCGATATATATAATTTTTTTCTCTGAGATTCCGATACGATTTATCTTAAATACAGCAGCTTGTTTATTCCAGTTGATATGATCCAGATAGCCATAAGCAACTTTGTATCCCGGAGTGAGAGTATTAATTTTTCCATTTTCATCGCGCAAAAATACTCTATTCGGAGTTAAACCTATCATTGATGCTGTATACACATTAAGATATTTTTCCTCTTCCATATTTAATATAGGCTCGTGAATTCTGGAATAAAATGGGTTATATGTTAGATTTGTAAATCTAAAACTTCTCATTGGTATATCTTTTAATTTAGTTCCATTGTCATTAAAATATGCTCGTAAAACAAGCATAAAATTTACTGTATCAGCCATAGCTACCGATTGTTCAGAAAGCTTGATAGATTCAACTGTATAAAGTGGGGGCTGATATTCAATTTGATAAATAAAAAAATGAAGAGATTCTATATTAGCATCTCCAGAGATGTTATATGTATTGAAAGAAATGTCTTCCATTTGGCCTGAACCTGCAGTTCGGAAGTTAAAATTAACATCAGGGCAAAAATTATCACAAATACCAATCAAATATTGATATGAAAGAGTCGGATTATCATCTTTCAGTATAACTTTATTGCTTTCAAGTGCTTTTTTTTGCATATTCTCAAGCTCTTTTATAATTCGAGCTTCATCTTTTATATCAGGATCGGTTCTCTTGAGGGTTTCTAACATTTTTACTTTCTCATTGTATGATTTCTTTGCCTCTTCAAATTTTCTTACCGAATTTGCATTTCCGATAATACTTACAAATAAAACAATTAACAGTAAAACTGCTAAAACGATTGTATTTCTAATTACATATGGCATAATTACATATTCTCTATGATTTTGTTTTTTGCGATTTTAGCTAATCTATTATTGGGAAAATTCTTTATTAGCTGGTTCCAGTAATGATTTGCTTTTTCTATATTATTTTCTTTTTTATATGAGTTTCCCAGCATCATAAGTGCATCAGGAGTTTTTGTTCCTCCAAGTGTAAGAGTTCTTTCAAAAATTGCTTTTGCTTCTGATATTTTACCCATTAGATACAAGCATTCCCCCATAAGATAGTTAGCATTATAAGAATATTTATACTCAGGGTATTCTAAAACAAATTCTTTAAACCTTTCGTATGCTTCTTTTAAATTACTTGCAAAATATAATTTTGTAATAGAGTTATAAATTTTTAATTTATCTTTTTTAGAATCTTCTTTATAAATCTCAGGTTTAATTGGTTCTTTGGTTACAGGTTCTGGTTCTGATGGTTTTTCCGTTACTTCAGCTATGTAAATTTTAGATAAATTTTCTTCTTCTTTTTTAGTATCTTCAGGATTTGGATACGAAAAGACCATAACAAATTTCCAGATGGGAAATTCCTGTATTAAATAACTTGTAACTTCAATAATTCTGCCATTAGGGAATAGTTCTGAAAAGCCAATAATATTTCTCCTTTGAGTTGTATAGCCTGAGATTTGAAAATTATCTTCTCTACTATTCAAGCTTGTTATCCAGCTTATTTTATTTTCTAATAGAAAGTTTGAAAGCGTATTTAATATATAATACCATTGATTTTTGTTGCCAATTATCCTCTCGGTTTTTCCTTCATTCTGTTGCAAAGTAGATATTTGATTTTTGACTTCATTTAGTTTTGCAAGTATATTTCTGTTTTTCCGAAGTTCTACCTCTATATTATAGTTCTGTGTTCTAGCTTCAATGATTTTCTGGCTGAGATCCTGATGTTTAATAGTGCCAGTTAGTGAAAAATAGAAAATAGCTGCTAATACAAGCAATCCGTGCCAGGAAA
Source organism: Cloacimonetes bacterium SCGC AAA252-N17 (assembly GCA_000404785.1). GTDB lineage: Bacteria > Cloacimonadota > Cloacimonadia > JGIOTU-2 > JGIOTU-2 > Celaenobacter > Celaenobacter polaris. The sequence goes on along the minus strand of ASNI01000004.1, from coordinate 47,471 downwards.
TTTTAAAATGCTTTTGCCTTTCAATTATCTTTGATAGAAGAAGATTGCTTGGGAAAAAATCTTTATTTTTTGGTTCTAATGTCTTCCATGCAAGTGCAATTGGTATTGCAAATCTTGCAATTTTTTTTGATAGTTGCTCATCACTCTTGATTTCCGAAATATCAATATTCTTTAAATCTAAACGGCAAACTGTTGATTTAGGTTTTAGATTTTTCTTAAAATATTCAACATCTTCATCAAGTATGTTTTTCCCAGCCATGACTAAATGCTGAGTTATTGGAATGCCCGATACATCCTGTTCCAATATAACTTTTGAATAAATTGCCTTCTTAATTCCCTCTAAATCAGTTTGCGTAACAATAATTGGAAAGGTTTTTACATAGCTGCCACCTTTCATTACAATTCCCACTCTATAATCAATACCAATGTACAAAATCAACACATAATCCTCTGGAGGAAAGTCATAGCAAGTTCTGACTAAATTCATTAGTGAGATTTCATTTGTATCTATAAAGCTATAAAAGAATTTCCTTTTTGAAATAACAAGATTAATATCCTGCAAGGCATTAAGAAGTTCAAACTTACCACGATGCACAAAAGCCAGAATAGTTTTATCAGGATTTAATATATAACTTAACTCATAATCTTTGGATTGGATTTCTTCTTTGGATAAAAATTCTGATTTGATTCTCTTTTTTATCTTTGCTGTAGGTATTTCATCAAATTGCTTATATGAAATTTGTTCTTCGTTTGCATTGAGGGCAATCTTGCCTTTTTCTATAGGAAATTTAAGAAGTAATTTTTGTAAGTCATTTTGCCCTGATATTGCTTTTTCTTTTTCAATTTCTTCAAAACTTTCTTTTTCATCAAATTCTGAGATTTCCGGAATATTTAGCTCTTCCTCTTCTAAGTCAGTAAACTCTGATTCTTTTAATGCGGATTTCTTTTCTTCTTCAGTGATTTCTTTTGGGTATAGAGAACATGAAAGTTCAGTCTCTTCTAAACGCTGTATCTTTATTTTACCATTTTCTAAAGCAAGTTGAGCAACTTTAATTGATAATCCATCCTGGGAAATACCAAATGCTAATTTCTCTTTTTTAAATTTCATTATTTAGGAATCTATTTTGAGTAAGTTAACAACTGCTCCATTCTCTTTCTGTTATTTGAAAAGTTCATAGCTGTTTCTTTTGTTATTATATTGGTTTTACATAGATTAAATAGGTCTTGTTCAAGGGTTATCATACCTTTTCTTTTACCTTCAGTAATCATCTGATATATTTCGTTGATATTTTTATTTCTTATTGCAGCGGACACAGATGCATCTACAGAAAGAATCTCTTTTGCTAATGTTAGCTTGCCTTGCTTATTTGGAACTAATTTTTGAGAGATAATCACTTTCAAGGTATCTGCCAGTCTTATCCTTATTCTATCTTGCTCGTTTGGAGGAAATTCAGCAATAATTCTATGCATACTATCAACTGCTGAACTTGTATGTAAGGTAGTAAAACACTTATGACCGCTATCAGTGGCTTCAAGAACTGTAGCAATTGTTTCAGGGTCTCGCATTTCTCCAACAACAATTATATCAGGGTCCTGTCTTAATGCTTGTATTGTTCCTTCTCTAAAATTTAATACATCTTCACCAACTTCCCTATGTCTAATAATACATTTATCTGATTGGTGGATATATTCAATTGGATTTCCAATAATTACAATATGGGAGTTATTGTTGTGATTATTCATATCTATAATAGAGTCTAATGTGCAACTTTTTCCTGAGCCTGTGATTCCTGTTACTAAAATTAGACCAGATTTTTCATATTGGAGGTCTAATCTTTTGATAATTGATTCGGGAAAGTTTAAAGATTGTATTGTAAATAGTTCTTGGTTGATGCGTCTGAAGTTTGCTACTAAAACATTACTTTCATAATAGATATCGCTACGGAACCGGCTGGGTTCTTCCCCCTTTTCTAATACCATTCCTACAGAGAGGTCTACATTTTTGTTTTTGAAAAGTGTTATTTTCTGTTCATCGGACAATACACTTAATAATATAGCGGTAACTTCATCATTAGTGTATGAAGGCATATCCTGATGTGGAGATTTTTTCCCATAGACTCTATACCAGATTTGTCTCTTTGCGCCAGGTCCGCCTAAATCTATATCAGAGGCGTTTATTTCTCGCATATGCTTGAGTAATTTTTTTAGGTTGTCGTAAGCTTCTTTTCTCCAGGTTGCATTATAAGTAATAATTTTGTTAATGTTCTGGAATCTACTTGTGCCAGTTAAATATTCTGGTAATCCTACTAACATTTCAGGGGTAAAAGATAGGCTCATTGTTCTCCTATAAATATTTCGTTATACGGTGGACGGTTGTCCCGATAAATCGGGAAATCGTCTTGCGTAAATCGCCAGACGTGTCGTTTTCCGGTATCCGTCAACCGTTTCGAGTTGCCCAACCAATTGACGATATACGATATCACAATTTATCTTTTTCACCAAATTTTGTCCACACTAATGCTAAATTATATAACTGCCTGCTAATTTTATCATAAGTATCCATTAACCTTTTGCATACTTCAATATCTATATGTTTGGCATATAAGTCCTTTGTCTGAGAGAGAGATACTATCGTTTCATTAGATTCTCCCATTGCATCATCAATATATTTTTGTCCCGATATATCGGGATTCTGATGCCTTTTTGAATGCCCTTCTGCAATAAGGCGAGGAATTGCCTTGCTTGATCTCCGTAATTGATCTACCAAATCATATTTTTCTTCTGCAGGCAGTTTTGGTAATATTTCGTTAAACACAGAACGCATCGCTTCATAAGAGTTTTGGTAAACATCCAAGTCGTGAAAACTTCTTATTGGCTTCTTTTCCATATCTTCCTTTCGTTATTCAGTTGCGTAGGTCGAATCGTCTTGCGTCAATCGGCAGACGTGCCGTTTTCCGGTATCCGTCAACCGTTTCGAGTTGCCCAACCGATTGACGATATACGATATTCTTCACTTTTCTCCAGTAACAAGTTTCAGCATAACAATTCTTTGAATGGATTTACGCCATTTGGAAAATGTACAATTTATAAGATTAATCATAAATCTTTTCATCAATTTTTCACCTTTGTATGCAAAGAAATCTAACATCTTTTTACGGTCAAAATATCTAACCCTAACAGCAGTTTCAGCACGAAGTTTAGTAATTAAAGATTCAGCTAAAATAAGGCGTTCCTCACCATATGTATCCCATTTTTGGAGATAATCTACAATTGTATTATTAAGCCAAACTGAGACTTCACCGCGATCAACTAAAATAATTGAACCAGATTTTTTATCACCTATAGGAATGTTTACGCCAACATCATATTCACACAGGCTGCCCAAGGATAGAAAATCTGTTTTATCTTCAGGAGAAAATCCATGCAATATAATTGGGCCTCTTTTGTGGACGGTTTCTGACAAAGGTTCAAAGACTTTTTGAAGAGGACCATATAAATCTTCTGAATATTCTAATCCTTTTTTAACAACCTCAAGAAGTTCCTCTGCATTAGTAGGCTTGGTTATGTAGTGAAATGCACCAGCACGGATCGTCCTGACCGCATCCTCAATACTGGGAAAGCCGGTCAATATAATTATCACCGCAAAGGGTTGTTTCTTCTTAATCATCTTCATTAATTCAAATCCACCCATACGGGGCATAGCCATATCAACAAGAAATAGATCAAAATCATCATATTCCATTTTATCTAAAGCGTCTTGACCATCAACAGCAAGCGAAACCTTATATCCCTCTTCCTCAAGAAACTCTTTACAAAGTTCTCTTATATTTTGTTCATCATCAACGATTAAAATATTTTTTTTCATAGTATTAATCCTGTTTTTGCTTTTTTCTTTCCTCTTTAATTAATTCTAACTTTTTTAACTCTTGCAATCTTGTTAGTATACTATTTATTCTATTGATAGCTTCTGTTATTTGATTGCCAGTCTTAGCAAGTTTTTCGTCCTCATATTCCGCAGCAGCTTTTTTTACCCTGCTTAATGACAAAGAAATAACACTAAGGGGATTATTTATGTCATGGTCTATGCCAGCGAGTGAAGCGGCTGTTTTAACAACTTCTTTATACTTTCCAATGTCTTTCTTATTTTCAACGATTTCTTTTTGCATTTCCAATAGTGTATTTTCTTGCTGGCTAAATTTCTCCTCATTAGTCCGAACTTCCCATGAAAGGTTTCTTACCATATCACTAATAAAATTCGCAATAAAGGCTATGGTAGTAAAAAGACCTACATAGGAAATCAGAAAGATGGTCTGTGACGATATATCAACATCAAAAGCCGAACCATTAACTGGAATCAGCCATTTAAAATTATAAAAAAGAATCAACACCAATAGACACATACCACCTATCGAGGCTGCGATAAAGCCGCCCGATTTTGTTAATGCCAAACTGGCAGTAATCACTCCTATTAGGTAAATCCATACAAAAGAACTTTCAAGCCCACCAGTCAAATGAACAACCATGGTAGCAAATACAATATCCAGAACGATTTGAAACGCTCCAATAATGTTAGTGGTCTTAATAATTTGCAAATGAAAAAGAAGATTTAAGATACATATTCCCAAAAATACAATAACAAAGATAATAATCGGATAGGTCTGTGGAGTTTGCTGAACCCGCAAAACACCTATGGCAAAAAGGATAATTACCATAAACCAGCGGATTTTTGACCACCAATTGTACATACTTTTTTCTGTTTCAGTAAATTGTAATTTATCCATTTTTTTCCTCTTTAATATACTATTATTAATATTATAGGTTATCACAACATTCTGCACCAACCCGTATTACGAATTCAATAAGCTTATAAGGGAATAAAATTTTTTATTATTCTTTCCAGCTGATAATCTTGCAAGAAACATTAAACGGTAAACTTTCCAAAGCTGTAGCCACTATATCACCATCAAAAGTAATAGTAGCATGAGCTCCCAAACTGGTATCACCCACGACAAACACAGAACCAGTAATATTTGAATGTGCTGTAATGTCTAATGTACCAAAGACAACCAGAATGCCATTAAAAGTTGTGTGTGCCGTACACTTTAGATTTCCCTTAATAATTAATATGCCAGCACCAGTCCAATCATTTGTAATTTTGAAGAGGCTGTCACCCCCCTCAAATTCTATCCATGTAAGGCTGTCTGGCATTGGTGTATTATTTTCTGGATTTATAATAAATGCATCATTACTTATTGCTTCATCCTTAACTTCCTGTTCAGTTAGTCCAAACACTTCTTCAAAATTAAATTCTGTAGTTTCAGTTAATTCTCCCGTAATAACAGCTTTTGCATGGATAGTAATAGAGCCACCATAAACAAGAGCAGATGTAATATTTGATTCAGCTTCATCATCAATAATGAATGAAAAATTTGCTTCACTCTGGTGATTAACAGTTTTATCATTGATATTATAAGTTACATACGAGTTAATACGAATTGAACCATCTGATTCATTAGTAAATTTGATGCTATCAATTGAACCATCCAAAACTTCTAATGGAGTAAAATCATCAATATATCCATTTATACTATCGCAAAAAGTGACATTACCATCAAGAAGCTTATTTATACCATAACCTAAGGCATAAGCAGCAAGGTTTGCTGCCTGCTGCTCAGCCAGGTTCACAGATAGCATTTCTGGAACTTTACTTGAATGTCTTTGTACAGTGATAGTAATTGCTGCAAAAATGACTGTAAGTACCAAGACGCCTATAAATAAAGACTTTCCCATTTTATCCTCCTATTCGCTGTATCAGATTTATCCCTGATATATAGGGAATAAATAATGAACAAATCAACCATTGCATCCCGACATATTGGGATACCAAGGTTTTTATTTTACGGACAAACACTAAATATACTTTTGGGTTCTTAAACATTATTCACCAACAAATTTATCCTGTTCATCTTTTAATTTTCGTGGGTTCGGGATAAGCTCGAACCTAGCCTAATAACTCTACATAGATAAAAATTACCAAATTTATGTCAATCTTTTAATTGATTGATTGTTAATTGCTTTATCATGGATACAAATTTTTAAAATATTTCCAGAAGATAATTTTTGTATTTATATTTCTTTCGCCAGGCCCAACTAAAGAGCCCTCATGGAAAAATTCCATCTCCACTTTAACAGAACGGATGTCCTTTAGGATAAATGTTTCATTCTCATCCACATCATAATAAGTAAATTTCATACTTTTCAACCAGAGTGGTATATCAGTACCTGATACTAAAATACCATTTTGAGTAACTTCCATTGGGTAGCCAATATGCGTACTATCTCCCAGAGCAATTTTTATTACATTTTCACTTGAGGTAGTAATATCAGCAAATACATCCCAGTTAGAGCAAAACTTAAAAGAGTCAGATGCAGCAACCATTATTGTATCAGACCCGGAACCAGTCACATCAATGCAAACTTTTCCCAAATAATTATCCAGTTCGTCACATATTACATCAGCACATTGATTAAGTGTTACCTGTAAACCGATATTCTGACCTGTAACCTGCACATTAAAAAGGGTGGTAAACATAGTAACCAAGAATAATCCACCGATAGCCACAGCACCAATAGCATCTAATAAACTACTCATCTCTCACCTATAAATCTACCTTACCAAACAATCTGTTGAACCTTATTGTGTCGAGTAATCCAACACAATATATCTTAATATCTACTCGTTGAAAATCTGTGGGAAATCCCATTGGTGTTCCTAATGAATCTGTATATTGAGTAGAGATATATACTTCATAATTAACACTACCCAGAGAAACAGTTGTATTAGGATAACTAGCTCCAATGAAATCAAATGGAACTATTGGTGGATTTGATACTATAGCTTCCGCTTCTATTTTATCAAAGTATTTCTCCGATATGTTTTGTCCCTGGGTTATATACATTCCCCTATAAACCAGTTCGGATTGACTGAGCAGAGAGTAGTTTACAGTCATCACAATAGTGGCAAAAAGTGCAATCGCAAAAATGAGAGCAAGCATCTGACCTGTATTCATTATTTAATCCTCTGAGGTAGCATAAGCCACTTCTGATATAGTAGTGAGCCCTTCTCTAATTCTTTCTAATCCAGATTGGCGAAGTGATAACATTCCCTGGCTTTCTGCAATTTGTCTTATCTTTTCCTCATAAATCTCAGTTCCAGCTTTCACAATAGATTTTCTTATCTCAGGGCTAAAATATAATGCTTCACAGATATTGATTCTTCCCCTATATCCTTCTGTGCACTTTTTACATCCTTTACCAGCTTCAAAGATTTTACCAGATTTTAAGTCCTCTTCTGTTAATCCTAAATCAAGAGCTGCTTGATACTTTTCTTTAGATAATGGTTTCTTGCAGTGTGGACATAGTTTTCTTACGAGTCTTTGTGCTACTATAATATTTATAGCATAAGCCAGGAGGAATGGTTCTACTCCCATTTTATAGAGTCTTGATATGGCACTTGGTGCATCATTGGTATGAAGTGTAGAAAATGTCAGATGACCTGTGTTAGCAAGTTTAACCGCAACATCAGCGGTAATTTTATCTCTGATTTCACCGACCATAACGATATCAGGGTCATGTCTTAGAATAGAACGAACTGCGTTTTCAAAGCTAAGCTTATGTCCAATTTTTAACTGCCTTGCCCCTCTAATCACATATTCTACAGGGTCTTCGCATGTAAGTACATTTTTTGAGGGGTCTAACACATGATAAAGTGCAGCCATTAAGGTTGTACTCTTTCCACTACCTGTTGGTCCTGTAACTATTACAATCCCCTTGGATGTATTTATTGCTTTAAGAAAATCCTTTTCTGCTTGTTTTTGAAATCCTAATTCTTTTAAATCTGTGATAACTTTCCTGTCATCTACCACCCTGATTGCAATGCTCTCAAATCTTCTTTCGTATTCTTGAGATATCATTGGCAGTACAGAGACACGGAAGCGAATCAGGTGGTCATCTACGATTCGTTGTGCAAAGCCATCCTGTGCTGTATCCCTTTCAAATCTATCAATCCCTGTGGTGCGGTCTTTTACTACAGCTGCCATAGCTTCTGGTTCGGTATTTTCCTGACGATGCCAGAGATGGAGCTTGCCATCAATCCTAAAATAGATATCTACATTGGACCTTTGAAATGGAATGATATGGATATCACTCGCATCTTTTCGTACCGCTTCTATAAGGCAGCCTTCATAAAGATTTACTAAAAGACTTTTGTTGATTTCGTCATCTAATGCATATTCATCAATTCCTGTTATGCGTCCTGGCTCCCTTACCTCTTCTATCTGTTCGCTTGCCTCTTCTAAAAGTTCTAGAAACTCATTTTGTTGCGGAGCTATCAGGTCAATAAGTTCCTCTAAAGTCCTTAGTCGACAATAAACTACTTCATATTTTTTGAACTCAGTGAGTAAAGGGATTTTTTCCACAATTTTTTCAGTAGGATTTGCAGATAAGACCAGGAGTTTATCCCTGCGACCATAAGATATTTGATATGGTAAAACCTTTTTATATATTAGTTCTCTTTTAAAATCTTCGGGAAATTTTGATAGTATCTCTTTTGTATTTTTTATCTGCTTCGTATCTACCTGTTCGGGGTCAATATTTATAGTTCGGAAGGCATAAAGGTCTGCTAATAAGCCAAAGATAGCATCATGGTCTACTTTGAGGTCAGAAACTAAAATCTCTTCTAACCTTCTTGGATTTTCCGGATCCTCATCAGCTTGAATTAGAAATGCTTTATTAAGCGTTTCTTTATCAACTATTCCTCGTTCAATGAGAACTTGACCTAATCTTGATTTTCCTAACATATTTTTCTTTTTTACATTTCTGGTTACCAAATCCAGTTTGGTAACCCATTCACTTCGTTCCCAATCCCCAATTCAATTGGGGATTGGGAACGAGGATAAATTACAAATTACAAATGACTTAATTTACATTCCACTTATTCCCGGTATGGGAGGTGATACAAAGGCAACTTCTGCGGAAACTATGGTTAAGATGGTAATTGCCAGTGCTATAAAAGCACCAACTATAGTCTGAACATATTGAATTATATTCTTTATCTTGTATGTTGTTTCTTTTTCATAGAATAGGGCAATCTGCTGGGCAGCTTGCAGAACATTCCCTGTCTCTACTCCTGTTCTCAACCTGCTTAATGTGGTTCTGTTAAAAACATCGGCAGTTGCAAGGGCTGGCACTAATGACATACCTTCTTTCAGCATAAGTGGAATTGTTATCTCCTTAACCCCTTTTTCCATGTAAGCATTCCTGCAAGCTTCTGCAGAAGCTTGTAATGTCGCTATATTATCAGCCGCTCCTGCATAGATAGCAGAAAAAACTCTAAAAAATATCTCAATGCTTGATTTATGCAAAAGATGTCCTACAATTGGTAACTTAATTAAAAACCTATCTCTCCATACCATCCCTTTTGGAGTTTTCCACCATCGCAAAATTATCATTACAGGTATAATAATAAGAAGAAGCATCCGCCACCAATTAGCCCCTAAATAATTACTCATTCTTAAGGTTGCTGCTGTCATAGGGGGAACTTCTATATTAAATTTGATAAATAGATTTGCAGTTGCCGGGAAAATAGAAACAATATACCATACGCATGCTGCTATTGTAGCCAATACTGTGAGAGCTGGAGCAATCAATGCTTGTTTCATACTTTTTTTATATTCCTGATCACGTTCCATGAACTTTGCAGTAGCATCGTAGACTTCTGCCATATTACCACTTTTGGTTGCCAAGCCAAGCATATAAGCAGGGAATTTCCCAAAAATATCAGAAAAGCGTGCAAAAACTTCTGAACCTTCTTTGCCAGATTTTAACTGGCTTTCAATCTTCTTTAGGGTTTCCTTTAATGTAGGATTTGATTCTTCGTCTGCCAACATACGAAGAATCTTGTCATACGCCATCTTTTCTTTTAACAGGAATGAACTAAGATTAACAAACATCATTATATCTGCAGAAGATGGCTTGCGTTTTATATCAAAAAGAACGGGTTGGATTTTTGCATTATGATATCCAATCTTTGCAAGGGCATCTGCTACTTCCTGCTTGGTAAATGCTGCCTGCCTACCTCTTATCTTCTTCCCATTTGGCAGCTTTACTACATAAATAAATTTTTTCTTAGGAAGTATGGAATTGATTCGTAATCTATGTTTGGAAGCAAGCCCTTTAATTAACTCTTTAGATTTTGAATTGTTATGTGCTAATACTATACCTTGTATGGTTTTACCACTAAGTGATATACCTTGATAGCGATATTCTTTTAACATAGCTACTTACTTTTTATTAACCTATGGTTGTTACGGTCCATTCTGTCATGGAATCTGTAAATAAGAAAAATATGGGAGGCAGGCATCAATTCCAACCTCCCATATAATTTTACAAACAGCGATTTTTACTATCTGCTGTCTTACTTGTCAATTAGTAAGGGTTAGAACAAGCGGGTCAGATGCCTCAGGGTCAATAGTCATTGTGCCACCAACTCTGTCGCCACAGCCAACCACCGTGCTTCTTCCTTTTTCAGTTCCCACACCAACTATTTTTAGATTATCACCGTCAATTGATAACGTATAGACATCACCATTATCATTGGTAATTGTTTTGCCAGTCGTACTATAGTTATTAGCGAGGTAGTATCCAACTGAGTCGCAAGAAGCCTCAAAAGAGTGGCCGCCACCGCCCTGGTCAGTAGGTGTCTTATAATATGCTATAGCTGCTGCACCAAAGGTGTTCAGGTCCATAAGAACTGCCGAGCGGTTTGCGTTCACAGCCTGGGTACTGAACATCGTAATACCAACAGCGACAGCTGCACCTACGATAATTACGCTCAATACAATGAGCAGTATTTGTTGCATTCCCATGTTATCCTCCTAACATTATTTTTTTCCCGTAAAAAACGGGAATTGGGGAATTTTCACATCTTTTATTAATATAAATATATAATGCAAATTATATGCCAAATTTTTATTTGACTTTTTTAAAAATTTTTTTTTCTGTCAAGATCAATTTTATTTTTTTAAGTAAACCTGTTTGAAAATAATACAAAGGTTTATTATAACCTTCTCAGGAGAGAAGTACTCCACATTTTGCACTCTAAATATAGCCATCTGGATTCCCGTTCTCCAGAACGGGAATAAACTATTTTATACTCATTCCCAACGCCTTCGTTTGGAATGCATTAAGATTTTTAGGATGATATTCTGTCATAAAATAATTACATATTAGGGATGTATGTCATATATTTATGACGCTAATGTTCGTAGAGAATAAATTCTATAATTTCTATCCCTGCAGACGCGGGGACGAATTACTAATTTCAAATAAAATTCACCCCGTTAGATAAACCCTGTTAGATAGATATTCTATAGCTTGTTTCAAAAACATTATATATAATTATCTAACAGGGGTAAATATGAATTAATAATAACCAAAATTAGATAAAGGCTTATCTCACGGGGTAAAAAACCAAAATGTCCAAATATTCAATGTATCCAATTCAAATTTGTGCTTGTATTTTTACAATATTAAGAATCGATTTTCTGACTTCTAAGAAATGTTGATTTGAAATTTGAAATTTTATTTGATATTTGATATTTGTAATTTGGTATTTATACACCATTGTAACTGAATCGCAACGATTGCAACAACTCTAACTATTATTTTTTCTATACCTGTTAATATCAATATGATATTTTTTAAATTTATCGTAAATATTTTGTCTTTTTATCTGCGAAATATTTGCAGCTTTAGTAACATCACCGTTACAGTTTTTTATTAATCCCTCGATGTACGATTTTTCAAACTCTTCTTTTGCTTCAGCAAATGGCAGGTGCATAAAATTTTGTGCAGACATATTTTTTGAAGAAATTCTAGTTTGATAGATATGGTCAGGTAGATCCTCTGGAATAATTTTATTATGAGCAGCCATTGCAACTGCATGCTCGATTGCATTTTTCAGCTCCCGAACATTTCCTTCCCATTCTTGAGAGATAAGGACAGACATAACAGTATCTGATATTTCAAGGTTTGGCTTATCATATTTCTCTCTAAATTCGCGAACAAATACGTTGGTGAGGAGTGGAATATCCTCCCTCCTTTCACGAAGAGGTGGGATATGAAGGTGAATTACATTAAGGCGGTAGTAAAGATCCTGACGGAAATTGCCATATTTTACTTCCTTTTCAATGTCCTTATTTGTAGAGGTGATAATGCGCACATTAACTTCAATATCAATATCACCACCGACCGGTCTGACCACACCTTTCTCAAGAACGCGCAGAAGTTTTACCTGAAAGGTTTTGTTGGTTTCTGTTATTTCATCAAGGAAAAGCGTACCCCCGTCTGCTTCCTGAAAGTAGCCGACTTTATCCCTTATCGCGTCGGTGAAGGAGCCCTTTTTATGACCAAAAAGCATACTTTCAAGAAGATTCTCAGGAAGACTACCGCAGTTGACCGCAACAAATTTTTGCGTTTTTCTTTTACTATTAAGATATATAAGATCGGCAAATATATCTTTACCAACGCCTGTTTCGCCGGTTATAAGAACAGTAGTGTCGAGTGGGGCAATTCTTTTTACTTTTTCCATAACCTTTTGAATGATAAGACTGTTTCCGGTGATCTGTGTTCTATCAAATTCGTGTGCAAGTATGCTTCTCAGTCGCTTAATTTCTTCATGCTGCCATTTTGTTTTGAGTATTTTTTTTATGATGATCTTCAGCAGATCGAGATCTTCTACCGGTTTTTCTATAAATTCTTCAGCCCCGGTTTTCATGGCTTCGACAGCCATTCCTATTGTAGCTTTTCCACTTATCATAACCACTGCAACATGGGGCCAGCGCTTCTTTATATGTGTGAGAAGCTCGATACCGTCTGTGCCCGGCATCACCATATCAGTCATTGCAATATGATAGGTATTACTCTCTAACTTTTCAAGTGCTTCTTCGGCAGAACGGGCTGTATCAATATCGTATTCATCCTCAAGATGACGGCGAAAAATATCCAATGTGTCCTGTTCATCATCTACAATGAGAATTTTAGCATTTTGTTTGAAGAATTCTGTCTGGGTTATATCATTTTTCATGGTTTTATTTCACTTTTATTCATAGGGAAGAAATACTGTAAATGTGCTTCCTTTACCCGGTTCTGAGCGCACTGTAATATAACCGCCATAGCGATCTACAACATTTTTACAGATCGCAAGACCAAGACCAAAACCGCCTTGTTCTTTTTCCTTTTTCGATGTAAAATAAGGTTCAAATATCGTGGAATGATATCTCTCTTCAATTCCTTCTCCACTATCGCGTACTTCTATTGCGATAAAGTCAGAAGTTTGATATGTGCGCACCCAAATATTGCGCTCTTTACTATCCCGCATTGCCTCTATGGCATTATTTACAAGGTTAGTAAAACTCTGGCTTATATCGCTATATACTGCTTTCACGGTTGGAAGATCTTTAAAAAGACTTTTTTCTAACACAACATAATGCTTGAAGAAAAGATTGTGTTTTAAAAGTTCGAGTTCCTGCTCAATAAGCTGGTTAATGTCAATTGGTCGCATCATAGATATATTATCTTGTTGCACTTTTCGTAACAAGGTTTTTATGGATTGTGAAATATTTTTAGCTGCCTCAATAATCTTATCTACATCGTCATTATTAGGATATTCTTTTTTCACAAGCTGTGCATACCCGAGGATAGAATTAAGCGGAGAGTTCATATTGTGCACCACACCTTCGACCCTTCTTCCGATCTCGGAGAATTTGTTACTCTTTATGACTTCCATTTCGAGAGCTTCACGGGCTTTTTCAAGAGTTTCACGGGCTCTTTTTTCATTAATTTTTTGTGTTATGTCGGTTATAGTTGCAACCATGCGCAAGCCGACCGTATCATCAACAGCTTTGATATTCAGGATAACAAATTTTACAAACTTCTTTTTGCCGGGAAGACTAATTTCGAGCTGAGGAATTGTCACGCTGTCTTCATGGGCTTTGGATAATAGATCTTCATCAAGATGAATGAATTCGGACAGATTCTTGCCGATGATCTCATCGAGAGAAATAAGCTCAAAAATGCCCATAGCACTTGGATTACAAATAAGGATATTCATCTTTGAGTCCATCCACAGCACTCCGATGTCAATATTATCAGTAAGGACTTTATACTCGAGCAAAGATTTATTATATTCGACAATCGACCTGTTCATCGAGCTGAATGCAGAAATCATATCGCTCAACTCACCGCCATATTCATCTTCAATATGTTCAATGGCAAGAGGATTTTTCTCGATCCTCTGCATTTTTTCACTTACCTGTTTTATGGGCTGCATTATTTTTTTGCTGAACCAGTTGCTTAAAAAACTGACAATAACCAAGCTTGATGCAACCAGGATAAGGAAGAAGAAGACTATACTTTGACGATAAAATTTATTGAATTCGCGATCATAAATATAAACAGTGAGTGAGGCAGGTTCGCGGAATATATTATAATTGACAAGCAACCCAACAGCAGTTTCCACATTCAAGCGTAAAACAGATTCGCGATTTTTAGTTTTTAAAACAGCTGGAAGTTTTTTGTCGAGTTCGGGAATAATTTTTTTAAGGATCTCCTGCTCTGGATTGAGTGGCACAGAAAAAGGCAAAAGAAATATGTGGGGATCCTGAGCTGCTCCAATTTCAGAAGGGGATATCTGATTTACATTGATAAAAAGCCCTAAAAATGTTTTCTCTTGATCATTTTCAGAATAAAGAGGAGTGTAAGAGAAGTAGAATATCTTGTTTGAAAAACTTGCAGAAAAACCTTGAGTTGTATTCTGTTTTGCTAAGGAGAGCATTTCCGGCAGAAAAGATTCGACAAGTTCCCATTGTTCGCCATAAAGTATAGTGCCTTTAGCATCAAAGATAGCCATGTAGCTTGCAAGAGAATGGTCGTCATAGGAATTAAGTATTGAATGAATAGATTCAAAGTCTTGACTTTCTACAGAAGCAACAAGAGCCGGGTTATTTGCGATTTCAGAGGTAAAATTATTTAGTTTGTTTGTATAATCGCGTTGAAGTGTTTTCAGATTTGTAAGCAAACGGGAAATTCTCTCATATTCAAATTCTGAAATACCGAGCTTGGTAAGCTGCCAGACACTGAAGATCAGAATGAATACAAGGGAGAAGGTGAATAAAAAATAGAGAACTAGAATTTGCTTTTGTAGTCCTCGTTTTTTCTTTTTCATTAGATTATGACAAAATTTTTATGCTTATACAAAAATTTTTTATCTTAATAAATAGGCCAATGAATTAATTACAGTCCGAGAATAGAGCTGACGGTTTTTTGAAACTCTTCGGGCTCAATGGGTTTATCAATATAGGCATCAGGTTCTGAGCCGAGAGTAATGCCCATATCTTTTGCATCGTATCGAAGCCCTGTTGTTGATGCAATTCCTGTAAGCATGATAACAGGAATAGTATCTGTTGCTTCCTTCTTCTTAAGTTCTTTAAAAACTTGAAAACCATTCATGACAGGCATTTGGATATCCAAAATGATTAGATCGGGTTTTATCATTTCGGCTTTCTGCAATCCTTCGAGACCATTAATAGCAGTCTCAATGTCAAATTCTCCGAGCTCAGAAAGCATTGCTTCTGAAAACGCAATTGCGTCCGGCTCGTCATCAATAATAAGTATCTTTTTATTCTCTGCCATTGCTTACCTCCAGCAATAAGTTATTTTTTCGTTTCTTTGGTAACGTTATTGTAAATTTTGTGCCCTTCCCCTTTTTTGAGTCAACAGAAATATTTCCTCCATGCTCTTTAATGATCTTATAGGACACGGCAAGTCCTAGTCCTGTACCTTTTGAGCCCTTTGTGCTGAAAAAAACCTGGAATAGTTTCGCCTGCGTTTCCGACGACATACCAATACCTGAATCGGCAACATGAATTCGGAAGATCTTGCCTTTTGTATTTTGTACGGATACATCGACAGAGCCCCCGTCTACTTCTTCACAAGCATCGATGGCATTGGAAATGAGATTCAAAACACAGCGCTTTACTCCTTTGGTGTCGATCTCAACTTCATTGAGAGATTCTTCCGGCAGAAATTGCATTGAAACATTCTTCTCTTTTCCCTTTTGCTCCATTAGCTCGCAGACACTTTTAACAAGTTCGTTCACATCAACAGTACAGTATTCAGGTTCTCGCTCCTTGGAATATGATAGCATGTCAAGCACGAGTTCCTTCATGAATTCGTTATTCTTTTTTATGATACCCCAGCCCTTATCAATATTTGAGAATTTTTCCTTCTTTATTCCGAGATCCAGAATATAAGACCCGCCCTGGATTCCATTAAGTATGTTTTTTATGCAATGTGCAAGCCCGGAGACTGTTTGCCCGATAGCTGCAAGCCGTTCATTTTTCACGATACGCTCGTGGAGTTTTGCATTTTCTATGGCAATAGCTGCCTGAGAAGAGATCGCTTCAAGAAAAATTCTATCTGCATCATCAAAATCTTCGTTATTCATTTTATTTATAACTTCAATTGCACCAAGGCATTTATCAGCGGTGCACATAGGTACGCAGAGGATTGATTTTGTAATGAATCCACTTTTTTTATCAGCAGCTTTGTAAAAACGTTTGTCTTTTGATACATCATTAACAAGCACGGCTTTTTCTTCTTTTATGACCCATCCGACAATACCTTCACCCGCTTTCATCCGTATCGTTTTGATGATCTTTGCTTTTTCACCTTCTGTCACATGGAAAAGGAGCTCATTCGTTTCTTCATCGATAAGAACAAGGGAGGATGCTTCCACTTGTATTGCTTGAGTAGTGACATCCATTACGGATTCCAACACTTTATCAAGATTAAGATGGGAATTAATTGTCCGTATAATCTTGAGAAGCGCATCCAATTGGGCTGTGTCTATTTTTTTGAGCATATTTTTCACCAAATTTTAATAAACGAACTTAGGATTTTATATCTATGTTACGTCAAGTTTTTTGCTTTTACTCATAAATTATGATGAGAACAAAAGAAAGATTCATTGCTCATAATAGTTGACGAAAATCACGAAACTGACAAACTCTGTTACACAGTAAATTAGGAAGTTTATAAGCAATGCATTCCAAAATCTATGATGTGATCGTTGTTGGCGCTGGCCATGCCGGCTGTGAAGCTGCACTGGCAGCTGCCCAAATGGGTGCCGATACACTAATGTTCGTGATAAAACTCGAAACGATAGGACGTATGTCATGCAATCCAGCGGTGGGAGGTTTGGCAAAAGGACATCTTACGCGTGAAGTTGATGCACTTGGTGGTGCAATTGGACAGGTCATAGATAGAACTGGGATACATTTTCGGATGCTTAATAAGAGCAAAGGTCCCGCTGTGTGGGCACCCCGTGCGCAAGCAGATAGAATGAAATATCAGATGGAAATGCGTTCTGTCGTGGAACATCAGGAAAATCTGGAGATAAAAGAATCACTCGTTGAAGAACTCATTGTTGAAAAAAGGCAGATAAAAGGAGTTAAGACACAGTATGGACAAAAATATTTTGGGAAAACCGTGATCATTGCTGCGGGTACTTTTCTCAATGGAACAATTCATATTGGCAAGAATAAATATTCTGCAGGAAGAGCAGGCGAATTTGCTTCTTTAAAACTTTCAGATTCTTTGAAAGAGCATGGTTTCCCATTGGTAAGATTCAAAACCGGAACTCCTGCACGCCTTGATTCTCGCTCACTTGATTATGCAAAACTGGAAGAACAAAAACCCGATGAACCACCGCCAAAATTTTCTTATTATACTGATATTGAGCCAAAGAATTATGTAAGCTGTTTTCTCACCTATACAAATAAAAGAACGCACAAGATAATAGCGGATCATATGACAGAATCTTCATTATACAGCGGAAATATCACTGGAATTGGTGCGCGGTATTGTCCCTCGATTGAAGATAAGATAAAGAAATTTCCGGAGAAGGACAGGCATCAAGTTTTTATAGAGCCAGAAGGACTTAATACCTTCGAGATGTATGCTAACGGACTGCCTACAAGCTTTCCTCCGCAGGTTCAAATGGATATGATCCATTCTGTTGAAGGTCTTAAAAATGCTAAACTAATGCGTTATGGATATGCAATCGAGTATGACTGTATTCCAACTGAATATATTCAATATAGTCTGGAAACAAAGTTGATAAAAGGGCTTTTTTTTGCAGGTCAGATAAACGGCACTTCCGGTTACGAAGAAGCCGCAGCACAGGGTATAATCGCAGGTATCAATGCTGTGAATTATGTGATGAAAAAAGAACCGATAGTTATGCATAGAGATAATTCCTATATTGGAGTGCTGATAGATGACCTCGTCACAAAAGGAGTAGATGAGCCCTATCGAATGTTCACTGCACGTGCAGAATATCGCCTTCACCTACGACAGGATAACGCCGATGAACGCCTTATGCCTTTGGGGTACAAATTGGGACTGATTGATACAGCAAGATATAAGAAATTTACTGAAGCATTAACAATCAAAATTAGAGAAATAAAAAAATTACAAAAGACCAATGCAAAAACGGATTCAGACAAAGCATACAAAATGATTGATATTCTCCGAA
This sequence comes from Cloacimonetes bacterium SCGC AAA252-N17, assembly GCA_000404785.1. Classification (GTDB taxonomy): domain Bacteria; phylum Cloacimonadota; class Cloacimonadia; order JGIOTU-2; family JGIOTU-2; genus Celaenobacter; species Celaenobacter polaris. The sequence continues at coordinate 28,816 of ASNI01000004.1, read as the reverse complement.
GACCTAAAATTGCTTATGATGATCTGGTTAGGTTTGGATACAAAATTGAAAAGGGTGTAACTGATCTGATCAAGGATAAAATATCTCTTGAAGTAAAATATGAGGGTTACATCAAACGCCAGAAGCAGGAAATTGAACGATTTAATTATCTTGAGAATAAATCAATTCCAGCAGATTTCAACTATATGGAATTTGAAACTATTTCCTATGAAGCAAGAGAAAAGCTCACAAAAGTCAAACCTCTTTCTGTGGGACAGGCAGCGCGAATTCCAGGTGTAACTTTTGCCGATGTGTCTGCACTTCTAATAAAATTAAAGACCCTCGATGCAAAATAATTCAAAACAGTTGTATAATTTTCTGAAAAATCACTGCATTCCAGACGGTGCTTACAACTTGTTTGTTTTGTATGAAAAAATCCTACGAGAAAGAAACAAAAAAATAAATCTGGTTTCAGAAAGATCTCTTGAAAATATCTGGCTCACACATTTTCTTGATTCAATTCTTATTACTGATTTTCTTGATTTTAGCAATTCTCGAGTTCTGGATTTTGGAAGCGGTGGTGGGTTCCCGGGTATACCTCTCAAAATATTTTATCCTACGATGGAACTTTACTGTGTAGAATCAATCAGAAAAAAAGTATTGTTTCTTAGATTGATAAAACAAGAGCTTAACCTGTCGGAAACGAATATAATCCACTCGCGATTCGAAGAATTGGATCATAATATTAAAGGCAGTTTTGATTACATTGTTGTGCGTGCAGTAAAAATGAATGACGAATATTTTATGAAGGCATTTGAGCTTCTGAAACCTTCGGGGAAACTCATATTGTATAAATCTGCTCTTAATAATGATGAAGTTGACAAGATAAACTACTATGCTGATTGTGATAAAATAGAAATAATCAGAAAAGAGTATTCCGGGCTCGGCAAAAGAGCCTTTATCATAGTAAAGAAACATGACTAAAGCACTCGCGATCACGAACCAGAAAGGCGGGGTCGGCAAGACCACAACAGCCATTAATCTGGCTGCTTCACTGGCATCATATGGACAAAAAGTGCTGCTTGTTGACTTGGATCCCCAAGCAAACTGCACAACTGGAATTGGAATAGATAAACATACTGTCGATGGACAGATATACGATCTTCTGCTTGGAGATTCAAATGTTTATGATTCAATACATGAAACAAGCATAGCCAACCTGCGCATCATTCCATCTTCGATAGATCTCATTGGCTGTGAAGTGGAGCTTCTGACAGCAGATAAGAAAGAGCAACGGTTGAAAAGAGTGCTTTCAAATATTGATGGAAAATTTGATTACATTATTATAGATTGTCCACCCTCTCTGAATATTTTGACTGTGAACGCAATGGTCGCGAGCAACGATCTGCTTATTCCGATACAATCAGAATATTATGCACTCGAGGGAATCGCGCACCTACTTAAAACAATTCAGCTCATCAAGAGAAAACTAAATCCCGATCTTTCCATTTTTGGAATTGTTATTACTATGTATGATAGAAGAACGATATTATCTGAGCAGGTTGCAAAAGAAGTTCGAAGGTATTTTAAGAATATTGTTTTTGATACAATAATTGACCGAAATGTGAAATTGAGTGAAGCGCCGAGTTATGGCAAGCCGATCTTGACCTATGATATAAGCTCGCGAGGAGCACAGAATTATTTACATCTTGCACTGGAAGTATTAAAAAAAGATGGAAAGGAAATTGCATGAGTAGACTTGGAAAAGGTTTGGAAGCGCTTGTTCAAATTGATGAAGATGATAAGACAGGCGTAAAGCTGATCGCAATTGAAAATATCTCTTTCAATCCCTTTCAGCCGAGAAAATCCATCAATAAAAAACAGCTGCAAGAACTGGCAGATTCTATTTCTGAAAACGGTATAATTCAGCCGGTTGTTGTTCGAAAAGCAGAAAAAGATAAATATGAACTGATTGCCGGTCAGCGAAGGATTACAGCTGCACTGATAGCCGGATTCACAAAAGTGCCCGCAATAGTCCGAACAGCAAAAGATCAGGAAATGCTCTCACTCGCACTTGTGGAAAATATACAGAGAGAGAATCTCAATGCCGTTGATGAAGCAATGGCATATCAGAGGTTTGTTGATGAGTTCAAATACACACATGAAAAGATTTCTGGTATTGTCGGCAAAAGTCGTGTAACGATAACCAATGCATTAAGAATTCTGAAATTACCAAATTCCATTATCGAAATGATAAAAGAGGATATTCTATCTGCAGGACATGCACGCGCAATTCTACAGGTTGATCCAGCCCTTCAAATAGATTTTGCAAAATACATTGTGAAACACGAAATTTCCGTACACAATGCAGAAGAATTATCAAAGCGGTTTGAGAATCTGAAGAAGGAGAAAAAACCGGCAAGAAGGGATATTCATTTAGTAGCTCTTGAACATGATCTTGAAAAGAGGTTTGGAACAAGGGTGAAAATAAAGGGCTATAAAAAGGGTAAATTTGAAATATATTACCATTCTGAGGATGAATTTGAAAAGATCCTCAATATGATACTTTATAAAAATGAAACATAAAAGATTAGTCGTATATCTATCAATAATAATTATTATTGTGGTCGGGTCATATATTGTCGTATCATTATATCTTATCAACGATCTGACTTCAAAGAACGATATTTTGAGACAGGAGAAGCAGGGCTTGGACCTCAAAGTCAAGCAGCTCGAAGATGTTATCGCTTCAATGCCCACAGTAACAAAAAGTCCGGTAATTCCTTCAAGAGATTTGGGAAATATTGATTTGCACGAGAAAGAGCTTGAGGATGCGACAGAAAATTTTATCAATTACCAGCAATATATTCCAAATTTCTGCCCTCTTGCTGAATTGATACTAACAAAACCATATTTGCCAAAGAGAAATCACTACGGTATTGACCTTGCGGGTAAAGTTGGTGAGCCAGTTTATGCTGCGGCATCCGGAGTGGTTGAATCAATTGATCTTGATGATGATATCTACGGGAAGATCATTGTATTGGATCACCTGAATGGTTATAAAACAAAATATGGGCACAACTCTTTTATAAACGTTGAGTTAGGAACGTTTGTGCGCAAAGGTGAGCAGATAGCCGAAGTGGGAAACACGGGTATCAGCTCAGCTCCGCATCTGCACTTTGAAATTTTATATCATAATAAAAATGTCGATCCGGAATCAAAAATAAAATGAGATGGAGGTTTTTGGTGAAAAACGGAGAAAATAACTTGGATACTATTATTGGAGAACATACGAAGTTCAATGGAGAAATTCATTCTGAAGGTGGCGTTCGTATTGATGGCGAAGTAGATGGAAAGATAATCTGCGATGGCTTTTTACTTATAGGAGAAAAGGCAAACGTAAAAGCAGACATTCAATCCAATGAAGCGGTAATTTCAGGTAAGGTTGAGGGGAATATCACGATAGAAAAAAAATTAGAACTAAAAAGTTCAGCGCTAATTAATGGTGACATTATTGCCAAGATCCTTACTATGGAATCGGGAACACAGATCAGCGGGAATTGTAGTGTCAAACAGGTCGAAACTGCCAAAAGCACCAAAAAAGCTAAAGAAAAATAAACTCTATGTCGTTGAAGAATAAGGGCTATTATAAGGAGGTTTTTGAAGGGCTCGGGCTTGTAGCACAGCTCGGTCTCACAATGGTGATCAACATTCTTATATTTTTCTTTATCGGTTTGTTTATAGATAAAAAGTGGCATCTTGGAGGAATTCCAATAATGATCGGGGTCTTTTGCGGAGTTGTTTCGGGCGCAATTTCATGCTATCAACTCATTAAAAAGAATGAAAATTCAGACAAGTAGTTTTCGTAAGTACGTGTACCATATTTTGGGGATAATTTTCTTGACAGAGATTCCGGCTCTTTTGCTTATCACACAAAACTTGAAGCTTTGGTTGGGCTATTTTCTTGGCTCAATTCTTTCAAGTTTGAATTTTTATTTTCAGGCAAAGGGTGCAGAAAATCGAGTGGGTCTCAGCCCCTCAGGTGCAAAATTAAGCGTTTTCAAGAATTTCTATATCCGCTATTTGATATTGGTTTTATTTGTAGTAGTTTTTGTGAAATTTTTAGAAGTGAATATCTTTTCTCTTCTTGCGGGTTTGCTGATCGCTCCAGCTATCGTTCTCATCGATGGTATTCTTGCTGGAAAAAATAATCAGGAATCTGAATAATCTTAAAATTTGTATATGAAAAAAAAGTCCAAAAAAATTCTTCTCATCATTTTAGCAATTATCATCATTGAGGGTATTGTATCTATTGGAATTAATCATGAGTTGCAGATTGGATTTGATAACGGCAAACTCATTATCAGGACAATCGAGAGCAAAAAATCTATTCAGGAGCAGATAAATCACGAATTCCAGCACTATCATATGGTAAAACTTTTCGGGAAATTTACCATAAATTGGAGTGTCCTGCGCGTTATTCTTTTCGTTGATCTTTTCCTGATATTATTCGCAGCACTCGTAAGACGTAAAATGCACCTCATACCAGGCAAATTACAAATTGTTGCAGAGATGATATACTCTTTCTTCTCCAGTCTTGTAATTGAAACGGTCGGCGAGAAAAAGAAATATTTCACCCCATATATTTTTACAATTTTCGTTTTTATTTGGCTGTGTAATATAGTAGGTATGATTCCCATTCCGGGAAATCTTGAACCAACCAGAAATTTGAATGTTCCGCTTGGACTTGGATTAATGGCGCTTATTGTTGTGCATTATTCAGCCATTAAAGAAAAGGGTATTTGTCTATATCTCAAGGAGTTTGCAGCACCGATCGCTTTTATGTTGCCCATAAATATTGTTGGAGAGTTCGCAAAAGGAATTTCACTCTCCTTCCGTCTTTTCGGAAATATTCTCGGCGGAGCGATCATCATCCTTGTTGTGTCTAATCTCACACGTTTTATTCTCATTCCGGTTGGTCTTAATCTGTTTTTTGGCCTGTTCATCGGAACAGTTCAGGCATTTGTGTTCACAATGCTTGTGCTGTCATATACCGCAGTAGCAATTAAATAACGCTTATGTTTGATACTTTTAGCTTAGTACACGTAGCAGCTTATCTCGGCGCAGGTCTCGCAGTCGGCATCTCGTCGATCGGGGCAGGAGTTGGTGAAGGGTTTATTGCTGCAAATACTTCCCAAGCATTAATGCAACAACCAAAAGCAAGCGAAAGTTTATTGAAAACTATGCTTATTGGGCAAGCACTTACCGAAACTGGTGCTATTTTTTCTCTTGTTGTTGCAATGCTACTTTTATTTGGTGGTATAACTAATTCCGATGGTGGATGGCAGATGGTTGCATCACTCTTTGGTGCCGGACTAGTAGTAGGACTAGGAAGTCTTGGACCGGCTTTAGGAAATGGCTACACGGGTGGACAAACTTGTAAAGGAATAGGCAGACAACCCAGAGAAGCCAATTTGCTTACTGCAAATATGTTAATAGGCCAGGCATTATCTCAAACATCCGCAATTTTTGCGTTGGTAATTTCTATGATATTATTATATTCTACACCTACTGGGAATAGTATAGTAAAATCCTTTGCATTGGTAGGCGCTGCGTTATCTATGGGCTTTGGGACATTTGGTCCTGGACTTGGGATCGGTATGGTTGCTGCTAAAGCAGTTGAAGCAATAAGTAAATTTCCTAAACAATCTCCATTATTAACAAGAACAATGTTTGTGGGTGCTGCTGTTGCAGAATCAACATCAATATATTCATTAGTTATAGCATTTTTATTAATTTTTGTGGCATAATCATATTTAATAGGAGGAAAAATGTCAGAAATCGTTAGAGCAGCTGCTCTTTTAGGAGCAGGACTTTGTATGGGTATGGGTGCTTTAGGACCTGGTTTGGGAGAAGGATTTACTGCAGGAAAGGCATGCGAAGGCATCGCGCGTTCTCCAGAAAATGCGGGACTTATCACAAGAACAATGCTTGTAGGTCAGGCAGTGTCCGAATCAACAGGTATTTATTCACTGGTCATTTCCCTGTTACTTATTTTTGCAGTGTAAGCGTTCCCGAAATATCGGGAAGGAGTCTTAAGTATGGTTAGTATTGATTATACGATTATTCTGGTGATCGTGAATTTCATTATTTTGCTGATTATCCTGAAAAAGCTCTTATATAAGCCGCTCATGGATTTTATTCAAAAAAGAGAATCTCAGATACGTAATGATCTCAAGAGCGCAAAAAAGCATAAAGACAAATCTGAAAAAATTCTTGAAGAGCAAAAAAAATTACTCAGAAAAGCAAAAGAGGAAGCCAGAGATATACGTGATGAAGCAACAAAGAGTGCGAAAATACAGAGTGAGCAAATTCTTCATGATGCAGCAGAGCAGCGGGACCTTATCATTCAGGAATCCCAGGAAATGATCGATGTCGAAGTGAATAAAGCAAAAGAAAGCATTCAATCGCAGATCGGAGATTTCGTCGTCGAACTGACCGATAAAATAATCGGCAAGAAGCTTACCGAGGATGAAGATATAAAGCTCATTAACGATATGATAAAAGAAGAGAGCATCAAAAAGGAGTCGTCTGTTGATTAAGAATATCATTGCAAGACGGTACTCATCAGCGATTCTTGAGCTTATTAAGAAGGATGATATAACACATTTTGAGAATGAGATCGTTGCCTTGCAAACCATTCTGAGAGATGAACCGGAGATTGAAGAATTTTTGGTTTCACCAATTGTAGAGGGTGAGCATAAAACGGAGATTATTGCTCTTATTGCTGAAGAGCTCGAAGCTTCTGATATACTGCATAATTTTCTGAATGTACTTGTCGAGAAGGAAAGAATTTTCTTTATATCAGACATTCTAAAGGAAATAATCAGACAGATACATCAGAAGCTTGGCATCTTCGATTTTGAACTTGTAACTGCCCATGAGGTTGATGAAAAAACTCTTGAAAACATTAAAATTTTTATTTCAAAATATGTTGATGGGAAAGTACTTTTTCAGCATAAGATCGATCCGCACATCAGGGGTGGCTTTTTCGCCTACAATGATAACCTGGCGATCAATGCATCGGTCAGAAACAATCTGGAAGCGATGAGAAGGAAGTTTTAATATATGAAGCAGATCATTTTAGGAGTATTATGAAAATACAACCCGATGAAATCAGTAGAATAATCAAAGAAAAAATTGAAAAGTATAACTATAAAGTTGATATTGATGAAGTCGGCAGAGTTATCGAGGTCGGTGACGGCATTGCACGTGTGTATGGTTTGCAGGATATCATGGCATCGGAACTCGTCCTTTTCAATGATAAAATATACGGTATGGCACTGAATCTGGAAGAGGATAACGTCGGATGCATCATTCTTGGAGAGGGCGATAAGATCAAAGAAGGTGATATTGTCAAACGGACTAAGAAGATCGTGCAGGTTCCTGTTGGTGAAGCGATGCTTGGACGAGTGGTCAATCCGCTTGGCGTGCCGCTTGATGGAAAAGAGCCGATCAAAACAAAGCTGAGTATGCCTGTTGAAAGAAAAGCGCTCGGTGTGGTTGCCCGTCAACCGGTGAAAGAACCGTTGCAGTCCGGGCTGAAAGCGATCGATTCAATGATCCCAATTGGTCGCGGGCAGCGCGAACTAATTATTGGTGACAGACAAACAGGAAAGACAGCCCTTGCAGTTGATACGATAATAAATCAAAAAGATACCAATGTCTATTGTATCTATGTAGCAATTGGTCAGAAGAGATCATCGGTTGCCCATGTCGTTAAGGCATTGAAAGAGCACGGTGCGCTGGACTATACTATTATTGTTTCTGCAACTGCATCTGACCCTGCTGCTATCCAATATATTGCTCCTTACTCCGGTGTAACTATAGGCGAATATTTCCGCGATAGAGGGAAACACGTTCTTGTCGTTTATGATGACCTTTCCAAACATGCTGTTGCCTATCGCCAGATTTCACTCCTACTTCGCAGACCTCCCGGACGTGAAGCATATCCGGGAGATGTATTCTATCTGCATTCACGACTTTTGGAGAGAGCATCTAAACTTGAAGAAGTTTATATTATTATACCTAAAAATGAAAAGAGTGCAAAAGAAGGCGTGAACAAAAAGGAATATCGGCTGCATATCAAATCGAGTGCAGAAGAGCTAAAAAAAGATCTCAAAGAATTGGGTGAAGATAAGTATAAGCTGTATAAGCTGCCGGAAACAGGTGGTTCACTCACTGCGTTACCAATAATTGAAACCCAGGCAAGCGATATTTCTGCCTACATTCCTACAAATGTGATTTCAATTACGGATGGTCAGATATATCTTGAATCAAAGCTGTTTTACTCTGGGGTGCGTCCTGCGATCAATGCAGGTCTTTCGGTTTCCAGGGTTGGAGGTAATGCACAGATAAAAGCAATGAAGCAGGTTGCAGGGAGACTTCGTATCGAACTTGCACAATTCAGAGAACTGGAAGCTTTCGCAAAATTTGGAGCAGAACTTGATAAAGATACCCAAGATCAACTCAATCGCGGATATCGATATGTTGAGATCCTAAAACAGGGACAGTACAAACCAATTCCTGTAGCCAAGCAGATCGCAATTATTTTCATGGGCTATGAAGGATACCTCGATAATCTACCGGTTGATATTATCCAGGATGTGCAAACAGAGCTTTTCGAACTGATGGATAAAGAATACCAAAAGCTACAGGAAGAACTGGTCAAACCCAAAGGTGTGACCGAAGAAGTCGAGAAAAAGCTTCACGAATTATCAAAGAAAGTAAAAGAAATTTTCGAGCACCAGCTTATTGTCGAAGAAATAATTGAAGAAGATGAGGTTCTTTCAGCGGGAGTTGAAAGTAAGTAATGGCGAGTCTCAAAGAGCTTAAAGAAAGAATAGGATCGGTCATCAGCACGCGTCAAGTTACGAGTGCCATGAAAATGGTATCTGCAGCGAAATTGCGAAAGGCGCAGCAGCTCATTTTGAGAGCTCGTCCCTATTCTGATGATTTGAATCTTTTTTTGAATTCACTTGCTTCACGAAACCGAAGACAGCTTCACCCCCTTCTTCATGAGATAGATGATGATGAAGTGAAAAATGTCGGATTGATCGTTGTCACAGCCGATAAAGGACTCTGTGGCGCATTCAATATGAATATCATAAGGAGAGCAGAAGACTACCTTCAACATCATAAAGATAAAAATATCGATCTGATATGCGTGGGCAAAAAAGGATTTGATTATTTTAGAAGATTAAATATGAAAATAGAAGCTTTCTATGTTGAGCTTTTCAATAAACTAGAATTCGAGCATAGCATAAATATCATGCACCTTGTGACGGATAAGTTCGTTTCAAAAAAATATGATAAAGTGCTCATTGTATATAATGAATTCAAATCTGCAATTCAGCAAAATATCGTGCTCAAACAGCTACTTCCTATTATAGGATTAAAAGAAGACACTAAAGATAAACTGGTGGCATATTTGTTTGAGCCCTCTGCAGAAGAAGTGCTGGACGAACTCATTAAGGAGCATCTTGATGTTCAGATCTGGCGTGTGCTTTTGGAATCTTCCTCAGCAGAGCAGGGAGCACGAATGGTTGCCATGGATGCGGCTACTGACAATGCAGATGAAATGATTAACGATTTGACGCTTGAATATCACCATTTGCGTCAAAGTAAAATAACTACAGAAATTATAGAGGTATGTTCCGGTGCAGAAGGATTACAGTAAAACAGGCACAGGAGGAGTTTTGAAAAAAGGCAAAATCGTTCAGATCATTGGTCCGGTAGTTGATGTAGAATTTTCAGAAGAAGATCTACCTGAAATTTATACAGCGATTCATGTAAAGAAAAAGGGCAGAAACGTGCTTGTCCTCGAAGTGCAGCAACATCTTGGAGAAAACAGAGTTCGTGCGATTGCGATGGATTCAACTGATGGGCTTCAGAGAGGTGATAAGGTTATAAATACTGGAGAACCGATCACTGTTCCTGTTGGAGAAGAAATTCTTGGACGGCTGATAAACGTTATTGGCGATCCAATTGATAATATTGGTGAGATAAAAACAAAAAAACGTTATCCAATCCATAGAGAAGCTCCTGCATATACACAGCTCGATATAAAAGATGAAATTCTGGAAACCGGCATCAAGGTCATCGACCTGCTATGTCCCTATTCCAAAGGTGGGAAAACAGGGCTTTTTGGCGGCGCAGGTGTAGGTAAAACTGTTATCATTATGGAGTTGATCAGAAACATTGCGACTGAGCATGGCGGATATTCTGTGTTTGCAGGTGTTGGAGAACGAACACGAGAAGGGAACGATCTCTGGCTTGAAATGAAAGAATCAGGTGTTATAGATAAAACTGCTATGGTTTTCGGGCAGATGAACGAACCTCCCGGAGCGCGTCTTCGAGTGGGACTTGCCGGACTTGCAGTTGCAGAATACTTCCGTGATGAAGCTCATCAAGATGTGCTTTTATTCATAGATAATATATTTAGATTCACGCAGGCAGGTTCTGAAGTATCCGCACTTCTTGGCAGAATGCCTTCCGCAGTGGGTTACCAGCCGACGCTGGCAACGGAAATGGGTGAATTGCAAGAGAGAATTACCTCAACAAAAGATGGTTCGATCACCTCAGTTCAGGCAATTTATGTGCCCGCAGACGACCTGACAGACCCAGCTCCTGCAACAGTTTTCGCACACCTCGATGCGACTACAGTGCTTTCCCGAAAGATCGTTGAGCTTGGTATTTATCCGGCAGTCGATCCTCTGGATTCAAACTCACGAATTCTTGACCCTCGTATTGTGGGAACGGAGCACTATTCTGTAGCAAGAGAAGTTCAGCAAGTACTCCAAAAGTACAGAGAACTTCAAGATATTATTGCTATTCTTGGTATGGAGGAGCTTTCTGAAGAAGACAAACAGACTGTAAATCGAGCTCGAAGAATTCAGAGATTCCTTTCCCAACCATTCCACGTTGCAGAAGAATTCACAAACTACAAAGGGCAGTATGTAAAACTTGAGGATACGATCGCAGGTTTCAAAAAGATCCTTGCGGGCGAGTGTGATCATATTCCAGAGCGAGCATTCCTTATGGCTGGTACAATTAAAGAAGTTGAAGAGCGCTTCCAAAATATGAAATCTCATAAAACAAAAGACATAGTTGAAGAAGAACTTACGGAAAAGAAAGAATCCAGAAAAGAAAAATCTGAACCTGAAAAAGTAGAGACAAAGAAGAAGAAATAAAAAATAATGGCTAATAATTCACAATTGCTCCATCTGAAGATCGTCACGCCTAAGGGCATTTTCATTGAGGATGATGTAAGCGAGCTTGTTGCTCCCGGAAAAGATGGCGATTTCGGCGTATTGATCGGGCACACCCCATTTATATCATCAGTAAGACCAGGCATTTTGAAAATTTACAGAAATGAAAAACCGGATCTTTATTCATTAATGAATGGATTTGTGATGGTTGATGTCGATAAGGTAAGAATTTTTACTGAAATAATCGAGCGTCCTGAAGATATTGATCAAAACAGAGCTGAGCGCGCAAAGGAACGGGCAGAGAAACGTTTGCAGGAGAAAAAAGAGGATACCGATCTTCGCCGTGCAGGAGCAGCGTTGAAAAGATCAATTGCACGTATTCAGCTTAGCGAAGAAGGATTTCATTAATTGATTTCGTTGACGCAGAAATTTTGAATAGCTATATGTGAGTATAGCTATTTTTTTGTGCAGGTGATAAATTTGAAAAAACAAAAACCGATATTCATAATCTTATTACTTTTTCTCTCGATGCTATTTTATAATACATTGTTTGCAGAAGGAGAAGATACGTCATACATTGAACACAGAGTCCGATCAGGTGAGAATCTGTACAAGATCGCCAGACAATATTTGGATAAATCCCCCACTCTCTTTCTTAATAAATTTGTAGAGCAGATAAAGAGAGCAAACGGTATTTCTGATTCCAATATTATCTATGTTAATCAGGTTTTACTCATTCCAACCTCAAGTTCTCAACTTATTAGAAATGAAGTAATTCATCATGATTCTCTGTGCGGAATTTATCTGAACACATATTCCCTGAATGAAAATAATTTACAACGGATCATTAATAAATTTGATACACTTGGATGCAATGCGCTGGTGGTTGATTTTTCAAATGTGACAGGCACGCTTTTTTATTCATCCCAAAATAAAATAGCACGCGAGAGTGGTTTGATAACTCCCATTATCAGCCATCCTCACAAGCTTGCAAATCTCCTTCATAAACACGATATTGAACTTATAGCGCGGGTTACGATTTTCAAAGATACGACACTTACACACAACTATCCTGAATGGCGACCTGTTATTATATCTGATTCAACAGACACCCTTTCATCTATAAAAAAGTATGAAGAGCACTGGTTGAACCCCAATAATCACGAAGTCCAGCAATACAAAATTGATATAATAAAAGAGATCATCTCACTTGGAGTGGATGAGATACAGCTTGATTATGTACGCTTCCCGACTGAGCGACATCTGCTCGATGCGGATTATGGTATTCCTGATTCGTTGACAAAGCAGGATGTAATCACTAATTTTATTTCAAAAGTTTATGAGATCACCCGGCAGGAAGGAGTTAAGCTCTCCGCTGATATTTTTGGAATAGTAGCGCTCCAGCATCCTGAAGATGTGCAGAATACGGGACAGGATATTAGAATGATAATGCCCTATTTGGATAGAATTCATCCCATGATCTATCCGTCACATTTTTATGGGGAATTCTGGGGAAAAGCAAATCCGGGGAAAGAGCCATATTATTTCATTTATAGAATGTGTAGTGTGCTAAAAGATGAAATCGAGGACGATAGCAAGATCATTCCCTATCTTGAATCCTTTTCATTGTATCATGATTCAGTTGATCCTTTTACTATTTCTGCGCAGATGCAGGCGGTAAAGGATGCAGGACTGAAGGCAGGATTCCTTTTCTGGAATGCCGGTGCAAATTATGATGCTACATGGAAGGCGCTTGAGGATTTTACAAAATAACTCCTTCATAAATTTCTTGACGCTTCCTGTATACAATTTCAAATAAAAATAAATGCAAATCAATTCTTCAAAACTTTTTTTAGTTTTATTAGTATTGATCAGCATATTTGTACTCACCCAATGCGCTTCAAGAACAAGTTTAATACCCGGCGTTACTACTGGAAAATACGTTGAAGTTTTCTTTCTCTCTGAAAATACAAATCAGTATTCTGTGCATCCGATCGAGTGGAAAGATGATGGAATTAAATTAAGCATAGATTTCATCGTACGAACCAGCAGGAAAGCACAACCAAATGATCCAGTAAGTTTCATTTATACTCTAGAAAAGAATGAACCCTTTAATTAAGAACTGTTGCTTTATTTCGTGCTTAATGACACTACTGTGGTTGCACCATCTCTGGTAGAATCTCTGGTTTCTTAGGATAATAACAGCTCTGTGAGATATACAAGCCAGATCGAATATGGTGATTTCATCAAAATAATATCTGCAAAAAGGGTCGCTATTATTCTTCTCGATGGAATGAAGGATTGGCGCATTAAAATGCCGAAAAAATTTTATAAGGCAGCGGGTGAAGTAAAAAAATTATTGAATATTCAAAAGGGGCAAAAATGAAAAGAGTTTTAAGTATTTTTATTGGTCTGATTTCCGGGCTTATTGTCGGAGCAATTATCGCTAAGATATTTATTGGACCGGACCGGCAGGATGCGTTTGCCAGCCCCGTAGTTATTGGAGCTTTGATCGGAACTGCGGCAGGATTTCAGACGAATAGAAAGAAAAAGAATTAGGGATATTGGTTTGCGGAATTGAGATTTATTTTAATTATCGGATTTTCTTGACGCGCTACCTCCCTATTGAGCAATAATTTACACGCTTTCTAAAAATCACATAAGGACGCACATGGAAAAACTTTCTTATGAAACACAACTGGCAAAGTTAACCCTCGTCGCTGATAAGAAATATTTACCACTTGCAATGGATTTCATTCAGGATATTGCGACCGTTGTTGGACTGCCAAAAGAAGATGCCCAAAAACTCGAACTTATCGTGGAAGAAGCGAGCTTGAACGTCATCGAACATGCTTTTGATGAAGATGAAAAAGGGAATTTCGAGATCATTATAATCCGCAAGCCGGGACAGCTAGTAATTTCCATCAGAGATAAAGGACTTCCTTTTGATTTCCAAAAAATAAAACCAGGCGAAAATTCGGGATTGGGTATGGTCCTGATGAAGGCATTTGCCGACGAAATTCATTTTGTCAATCTCGGTCGTGACGGCAAAGAAGTAGTATTAGTAAAAAATCTTCCCTATAAAAATATCACTGAATTCGACGAATTTCGGGAAGAAAAAGAGGAAGCTCCATCAGATAAAAAAGAAGTCGAACTCACCTACCGCTTGATGACCGCTGATGATGCTGTGCCAATGGCTCAATGTATGTATCGGTCATACGGATATTCTTATGGTAATGATTTTGTTTATTATCCGGGGAAAGTAAAGGAGCTCATCAAAAGTAAATTACTTCATTCCTGCGTAGTTTTAAATCCCGAGGGAGAGTTGGTTGGTCATCTTGCAATGATGCTGGATTCCCCAAAAGCAAAGATCGGTGAAACAGGAATGGCTGTCGTCGATCCCAGGTATCGAGGACATGGGATATTCAAAAAAACAAAACTCTTCCTTATTGATTATGCAAAGAAAAGAAATATGGCGGGCATGTACAGTGAAGCGGTTGCAGTTCATCCCTATACACAAAAAGGGAATATCTCACTTGGCGCTCATGAAACAGGTTTTCTGATCGGGTTCACTCCATCGACTATGTTTTTCAAAAAAATCGAAAAGCAGCAAAGAACCAAACGCCAGACAACAGTTCTCTTCTATCTCAAGCTGAAAGAAGAAGAGCAGAAAAAAGTGTATCTGCCCTTTCATCATAAAGCAATGATAAAAAAGATATATGAAATGAGTGGATTGAATAGGAAGATAGAAAAAGCAACAGAGAAGAATATTTCACAGAATATTGATGAAAAATCACAGATTGATGTAAAAGTACAAACTGAACCCGGCAGAGCGTTTATGAAAGTTTCGCAATTCGGTAAAGATGTTGTGGAACTCATCGGATTTCGGCTACGCGAACTATGCTTACAAAAGATCGATTGCATCTACGTTGATCTTCCTCTCAACCACCCGATGGTGCAGCGTATTTGTGCACCTCTGGAAATGAAAGGTTTTTTCTTTGCTGGTATTATTCCTGAAATGTTTGACGGAGATGTTCTAAGATTACAATATCTCAACAATGTTGATATCGACTTTGAAAAAGTGACTGTGGTTTCGGATTTTGGAAAAGAGCTTTTTGAATACGTGGTCAAAGATCACGAGAGGGAATTGTCCGTATAATTTTTTAGCAGAAAAGTAAGAAGGAGTAGCCATGTTAAAAGAAAACCTTATTGATTATATTGAGAAGGGGATCAAAGAGAATTGGGATCTAAAGGCATTTACAAATTACGGGGGGAGCACACTCACCTACGGGCAAACCGCAAGCGAGGTACTGAAGCTTCATCATATATTCAAGGCACTTGACCTGAAAAAAGGAACTAAGATCGCAGTGCTGGGAAAAAACTCAACGAACTGGGCAATTACGTATCTTGCTGCGGTCACATACGGTACAGTTATTGTGCCGATCCTTGCGGATTTCAAAGCTGATGATATTCACCATATTCTAAATCACTCAGATTCTGAAATGCTGTTTGTAGGAGATGGGCTTTATGAGGATATTGATGAAAATAAAATTCCGAACATCAATGTCATTTTTGCACTGGAAGATTTCTCAATTCTCTACCAAAAGCACAAATCTCTCAAAGAAAACATCACAAAAGCGGCAATTCAATGGGATACTGAATTTGCACAAAATCTTACACCAAGCTCTTTCACGTTTGAAAAAATCGCAAATGACAAACTGGCAGCCATTGTATATACTTCAGGCACGACTGGTTTTTCAAAGGGTGTGATGCTCTCACATAACAGCTTGATCGGGAATATCGTGTATGCTCATGAGCACATGCCGCTCAAAGCCGGAGAACGCATTCTCTCCTTCCTGCCGCTCGCTCACGCATACGGTTGTGCTTTTGAATTTCTATTCCCTTTCACACTTGGTTGTCATATTACATTTCTTACAAAACTACCTTCCCCAAAGATCATCATGAAAGCATTTTCAGATGTGAAACCTCATCTTATTCTCTCAGTGCCGCTCATAATTGAGAAAATATATCGCAAACAGGTTAAGCCGGTTCTTGATAAAGGAAGCATGAAAGTGCTGTTGGCACTACCCGGATTGAAATCCGTGATCAAAAATAAGATCAAAAAAAAACTGGTTACTGCATTTGGTGATAATTTCTACGAAATCGTAGTCGGCGGTGCAGCATTGAATGAAGAATCCGAAGCTTTTTTCCAAAACATCAAATTTCCTATTACTATTGGTTACGGTATGACTGAGTGCGGACCGCTCATTAGCTATTCAGACTGGAAAATCCACAAAGCTGGTTCCTGCGGACAGACAATAAATTTCCTGGAAGCCAAAATTGATTCTGAAGATCCCAAAAATATTGTAGGAGAAATTCTTGTTCGAGGTGAGGTCGTAATGGATGGCTATTACAAAAACGCAGAAGCGACATCTGCTGCAATTGATGAAGATGGCTGGTTACATACTGGAGATCTCGGTTTGATAGACGAAGACAATTTCATCTTTATTAAAGGTCGTGCAAAAAGTATGATGCTCAGCTCAGCAGGACAGAATATATATCCCGAAGAACTGGAAGCAAAAATAAACAACCTACCTTATGTTCAGGAATCTCTTGTTATTGAGAAAAACGGAAAACTTGTAGCACTCGTGTATGCAGACTTTGAAAAGATAGATTCAGAGCACACTTCTGAAACGCAGATCGAAGACATAATGGAGCAGAACAGAAAAGACATCAACCAGATATTTCCTGCCTACAGCTTCATCTCCAAATTTGAGCTTTACCCTGAAGAGTTTGAAAAGACACCGACTAAAAAGATAAAACGCTTTATCTATAATATTCAATAAATTCGAGGTGCTATAGTCTAAAAGTTTATGGATCATACTTTTCTGCTTAAGATTCTGCTGAGTTTTATTATCGGAGGGATCTGGATTACCTTTGCAACGATCATTGCAGAGAGGTTTGGTTCAAAGCTCGGTGGAGTTATTGCGGGAATTCCAAGCACCGTCATAATCTCTCTTTTCTTCATCGGGTGGACACAGTCTCCGATAATTGCATCCAAGGCAACAACTGTCGTGCCAATTATTATGGGAATCGATGCACTTTTTGTGGTTGTGTATGCACTTCTTAGAAATAGACATTTTTATGTTGCGCTCGGCGGTGCGCTTCTTTTCTGGGCGGTTGCGTCATTAATTCTTGCATTAGTAAGATTCAATAATTTCTTGATTTCATTGATTGGTTTCGTTGTGCTTGTAGCACTTTCATTTTACATATTAGAAAAACGAAACACCTTTCCTTCTGAATCGAAAAAACATACGAAACATACTGCGCCGATCTTACTCATAAGAGGAATTTTGAGTGGCTCTATCATAACATTTGCAGTACTGATGGCAAAGGTCGCCGGACCTCTTGTGGGCGGTATGTTTTCTGCATTTCCCGCTGTGATGTTATCTACAATGATCATTACGTATTTTTCTCATGGAACCAATTTTTCTATCGCAGTCCTCAAAATAATAACCGTAAGCGGTCCGGTGAATGTGCTAGCTTATGCAGTTGCAGTGCGATATCTTTATGGGAGTGTGGGATTGCTCTGGGGAACAATGATTTCATTTATTGTTTCTTTGATAAGTTCGTTTTTTATTTATCAGTTCGTTAAAAGAAAAATGATATAAAATGTAAGGAAAATCAGGCAAAGAATTTGAATTAATCGGATAAACTCTTTTGATGATAGGCAAGTACTTCACAAATAGTATATTTGAAAACTCGAGTTGAGTTTAGTTGTTTACTCATTGTAAGACGACATAGTCGTCAACTCCAAATCAAAAAGGAATGTCATTCCCAACTTGATTGGGAATCCAGAAAAGCAATCAGCTAGATTCCCGTTTCCGTGAGAATAACACTCCCAAAACGGTCTCTATCTATAAAAAATAGATTCTTCGCGTAGTTTATACTGAGTAAAGCGAATGTGCTCAAGAATGACAATGGTTATAATAAAAACTGTGTAGATGCAGATTCATCCTTCGTTGAGAGTTCATATCATTCTTAATTGAAGGAATTTACAAAAGTATTACGGGCAAAGATTTTAAAAGGATACTCGACCCCCACATGAAGGAAAATCAGGCAAAGAATTTGAATTAGTCAGATAAACTCTTTCTGATGATATGCCAGCACCTCACCAATCGTATATAAAGAACCACTCACACAGATGAGATCATCCTTATCTGCGATTCGTTTTGCATGTTCAAAGGCAGAAATGCTGTCCGGCTCTTTATAGTAACAGACACCTGTTTTCTTAACTTCTTTCTCAAGAGTTTCAACCGCAGCAGCTCTGTGGGATTGGGATTTGCTGATGACAATAATATCTGCGATCTCGGAAATTATGCTGACCATTTTCTTGATATTTTTATCATACAGAATACCCAGAATAACTATGAGCCGTTTGTATTTATATATTGATTTGATGTTCTGAACGAGCTGTCTCATTCCTGCAGGATTATGAGCTCCGTCTAGAATGATTGTAGGATTTTTTCCAATCTTTTGCAAGCGCCCATTCCAGACAACAGAGTGCAGTGCATTCCTTGTTTTATCCTCATCAAGTTGAAATCCATACATTTTTGAAAGCACAGCACACGTGAGAACCGCTAGAGCAGTATTTCCAACCTGATGCGCTCCCGCAAGATTGCAGTGTATGTGCGAACAGTTTATATCGTATGATGGAATCGAGATGTTATAAAAAATACCATTTTCATTATATCTTTCATGAGATATAGTAACTGTTTTAGAATACTCTGTGACCGGGCAATGGAGATATTTTGCTTTTTGCAGAATTGCCTTTCGCGCTGAGGGGCGTGTTGCACCAAGAACAAGTGGTATTCTGCTTTTTAGAATTCCTGCTTTTTCGATTGCTATCTTCGGCAAAGTTTTACCCAACGATTTTGTATGGTCATATTCGATATTTGTAATGACAGTTATAACTGCATGAAGCAAAACACTCGCATCTAGCCGTCCGCCGAGCCCGACCTCCATAATAGAGAAATCAATTCCTTTTTGATAAAACAGTTCAAAGGCAATTGCAGTTGAAATCTCAAAATAGGTGGTATCGCATCTTTCGTGGGCTTCCTTTCTCTTGAGATACAATTCGAGCAGTTCTTCGGGAATAATTTCTTTCTTATTGATGCGGAAACGTTCTTTGTAATCAACAAGATGTGGCGATGTATTGAGTCCAACTGAGAAATCATGAGCATGTAAAATTGACTCAACTGCAGCACACGTGGAACCTTTACCGTTCGTTCCGGCAACATGAATTCCCTGTATTTTCTTTTCCGGATTGCCGATCTCATCGAGGAATTTTTTTATCCTTGTGAGTTCAATTTTCCTGTCTATTGCAGTTTTTGCAAATATTTCTTTTAGAAATTCCGTATAGTTCATATTATTTCAGATAGATCATTTTTTGAAATGTCGTTTCTATTTCATCAGAAATAATTTTGTAAAGATAAACTCCGCCTGGAACTTTTTTACCGTTATTGTCTGTACAATCCCACGTAACTGAGATAGAGAGATCTGGCGAGGGTGAGATGGGGAGAAGTTCGCGCACAAGTTGTCCCTTTAAGTTGAAGATATTAATCTCTGTGTTCTCTGCCTGCCCCGTAAGGAAGAATGACTGTATCGGAGTGCTCTCTGCCTGCCACGGCGTAGCGCAGTGAAGCCGGGTGGTTAGATTGAAGTATATTGTGGTCGAGTTCGAGAATGGATTGGGATAATTGTAGGCAGTAACACTTTCATGATGAGGAATATCTACGCCTGTTCCCGGATAGTAAAATCCCGCATCTTGCGGATTGACACCGACTGTAAGTGTGTGAAGAAGCTCCTCGTTTTCAGAATAGATATATACTTTTCCATTATTGACCCAGTCAACAGAATCACCAAGATAGAGTATGCTGTTCTCGTCAAAATGAATGAAGCTCCCACCGCTAGCCCATAGCTCGGTTGAGGAATGAATAATTGAAAGATCAATTGAATTATACGCCATATATCCGAGTCCAAATCCATCTGCAAGATAAGCAGTGCCGTTTGGATGGATGGCAATTTTGGTCGGCGAGTCACCGATTTCCATGGTTGTGATTACTTCATGATTTGTAGTATTTATTATGTAAATTTTTCCCCAAACTGGGGGACTGCCGTAGCCGTAATTCCCGGTACATACAACATGCAATCTTCCCATTGCATCGACCGCACCAAACTGTGGATTGTTCCCAACAGTAATCTGATCAATAACAGAGTCATTATTCGTGTCTATAACAGTTACACTTCCTTGAGATGAGCCGTAAGTAGTATTCATAACATATAATTTATCATCATACACAACCATTCCTTCGGGCGCCGATCCAACTGACAGGGAATTTACAATAGATTTTTCAATGAGATCGACAACATACACAGTATTAGTAAAAAGACCGCTCACATATGCCTTATCGCCGTTGGGATGCAGTACCATCCAGTAAGGATTTGAGCCATTTGGACACTGGATGTGATCAAGAGTCGTCTCGGTTTCAAGATCGATGATCTGTATGTTGTGCACTCCTGAATTCACCACGTATGCTATGCTGTCCTGAACGATAATTTGATTAGCATACTGCCCGAGTTGGAGTATGTGATTTTCTAAAATCTGTGTGACCGTATCATAATGCGAAAGCGTTTCGTCATTGCTGTTCACAATATACACATCATGACCACAAAGAGGTGAAAACAAAACTAGCATACCAAGCAGACTAATAAGAAGTAGATTTTTTTTCATTTTTTTCCTTTCTATCTGTAAGATATTATGCAGGATAGTTCATAATTTATTCCAGGCGAGGGAACATTTCTTGAAGTTTCGTATTGTACATTAAAGATATTATTTATGCGAAAAGTTATCGAAGCGTTGATTTTTTTGCCTATTTGAGATGTTAAATGCAAACCCGCATCATAAGTGGTATAACCATCAATTACAACGGTATTGCTAAAATTATCATATTGTTTGCCGACATCGAGGATTGATGCAAAGAGTTTAATATTCATAAATGAGTATGATACCTTTCCCTGCACTTTATGAAGCGGTTTATTCGTAAGATATTTATCATAATGATCGGAAGATGTTGTCTTGTTGACAGGGTAGTTTCTTGAACCGTCACATTCAATTTCAAAATTCTTAAAAACCTCCCAGTTCAGAGAACCCGAAAAGCCATAGAGTTCAGCATCGGCAAGATTTTCCGGCTTCCACACTCCAAGTGCGCTTCTATACCAATAGATGAGATTTTCAATGCGGTTGAAATATGTTTCACCAGCAAGTATTAATGTGCCAACCTTCATTTTTGCATTGCTGCTCATGCCATAGGAACGTTCAGGATCAAGATCGGGGTTTCCCTGCACGCGTGAGTCACCTTTCCAGAAAAGTGAGCTGAATTCCGGCATTGCAAAAGAGTTTCCTCCTGAAATACTCATCTGAAAAATCCCAGATTGTGCTGGATATTCAAGCGTAAGGTGAGATGACAGATAGACATCATCATCGATAAAATAGTCAGCACGAAGGGAAGGAATGAGTGAAAATTCCTGCGGTCCAAGAGAAAATGGACATGAAGTTTCGTTTGATAGATAGAGGAAAGTTCTATCTTTTTGAGATATCGAACTTTCAGGATGGAGATGGTCATCATATTTGTAAGTTTCATATCGCAAACCACAATTTGAGATCGAAAACAGAATAGAACCTTTTGTGTTCAATTTTATTTGAGCTTCAAATGCAGAAGTTGTATTTGCCGAGTTGTATGCATAAAAGGGATTTTCAGTATCATTTTCATAATTGCTTTTGTTAAATTGATAAAAGAGAGAACTCGTGAAATCGTTTTTCCCAAACGGGAGGTGTAATTCATTTTTAATATGTACCCTATCTGCCCTTGCTCGTGCGTTTTCGAACCACACATAATCGGTGGACTGCCCGGGAATACCTTTATTGGCTTTATAATAAAGCAGAGAAAAGTCAGAAGTGAGGTTCTCTTTCAGGTTTGTCCGGAATTGAAAAGCAAGAGAGCCATCAGTAATATCATTGTTTGTTCGTCTGACCGTTTTTTCTTCCTGTTCATTATAATAGCTGAAATTGTTTTTTGCTCTATGACCATAAAGATTGCATAACACGGAAGAATTTCCAAAAGCAAGATTGTTTTGATAATTTAGTGAATAATTTGCCCAATTTCCGGAATGAAAGGTGAGATCATGATTGTGAAGATGTGAGCGGGATTTTTTCAGCACTATGTTCACAATACCACCGATTGCCGATTCCCCGGATGTGCTACCTGCATTATGAGAGATAACTTCTACGTGATCGATCAAGTTTATGGGAATTGAGGTAACTGTGTTTCCAGCTGAATTGTCTGTTTTCATGCCGTCTATAAGATAGACACAATGACGCGGTTCATAAGCATGAAGCTGCAGTTGCTTCTCACCGGTTGCACTTTCTTTTAGAAGTAATCCAGGATGAGATAAAACAAATTCCTGTGTGCCAATTTGTCCGAGATTTTCGGGAGTGAGTATTTCAACATCTGTAGAGGATAATTTGAGCGAAGTTGCTTTTTCTGTGCTTACATTCAATCCCTGTATTCTAATGGGGTCAATTGAAAGATAAATGATATTGCCTTTTGGGTCGTTAACAGTAAATTCTCTTGTCTCATAACCTTGTGATGATATAATTATTCTACATGGAATTTCGCAGCTGGGCAATAAGAACATGCCATTATTATCTGAAAGTGTAATATGATCGGCATGAGCAGTTTTTACTAACGCATACTGTATCGGCTTGCCTGTTTTTCCGCTGAGGACGCGCCCCTGAATATCTGCTAAAACAAGTGTAGGTAGTATGAAAAGAATAGAAATGACAATAAATAATTTACTCATCAGGACTTTCATTTTGAGCATAATTATAAAGTATATTCGGCTTTCCCGTGAATGGATTTCTTGTAACTTCGATCGGAACGTGAAATACATTTTTTAATTCTTCTTTTTTCAGAACATCCTCAGTTTTGCCATAAGCAACAATGTGCCCATTATCCAGAATGAGTATCTTATTACAAAATTCTGCAGCGAGATTGATATTATGAGAAACTGCTAAAATAGTTTTGTTCTGTTCCTTATTTTGTTTTTGCAAGAGTGAGAAAATTCCTATCTGATGATGAATATCAAGATGGGATGCCGGCTCATCAAAAAGAAGAATATCCGTGTTCTGATTAAGCGCCATGGCGATCATGATAAGTTGAAACTCTCCACCGCTCAGTTCACTGATATGGCGACCGGAAAGATGATGGATATTGAGTTCATTTAGGATGTTTTCGGTTTGGACAATTTGCTTATTTGTGTAATTTTGCCAAAAACCGAGATAGGGATATTTTCCCATCAGCACGACATCCCGAACGGTAAAATCGAACTCAAAGTGTGGTTGCTGTACCACAACCGAAACCTTACGTGCACGTTCAATATCCGAGTAATCAGAAAGCGGAATATTATGAAGGTAAATATCTCCCTGATAGTCACTTATGTAACCACACAGGCACTTAATGAGAGTTGACTTGCCGGAGCCATTCGGTCCGATCAAGCCAACAAAATCATTACTGTTCACAGTGAATGAAATATTATCCAGAACAGGTTTCTCGGAGTATGAATATTTTAAATTTGAAGTTTTTATCATTTTTATTGACGTTCGCATACTGGATTTGTATGTTTTAGTAAAATATGATCATGGAGGTCATAATGAAAATATCGATTGATACCGACTACTGTTTGCGAGCTCTTCAGGAACTTGCATACCAGGATAGGGAGGCACCTTATTCTATTGTAAAGATAGCAACCAAGAGGAAAATTCCTAACAAATATCTCGAGAAGCTTTTCAGAAGAATGAGAATAGGCGGGATCGTTAAATCTGTAAAGGGACGCACAGGTGGCTATATGCTTACCCGCGATCCTGATAAGATAACTACTAAAGATATCATCAAAGCGGTTGACGGCAGAACTAATATTCATAGCTGTACCGAACGCAAAACAGAGAAGCTCTGTGAGTTTATTGACGATTGCTCTTTCCAGGATTTCTGGAATAATTTTAATACTCATATTAATGACTTTCTTGAATCCTACACACTTGCTGACTTTCTTGAAAAAGAAAAATAACTGAGTGTTCGATGAGCGGTAAGGAAGTTTATCTCGACAGCTGTAAAACATCTCGCATGGCGCCTGAAGTATTACACGCAATGATGCCCTATTTGACAGATAAATATTGGTATCCAGGATCATTTACAAGCATTGGAACCGAGATCGCAGAAGTGATCGAGCAGGGGCAGGAAACAGTTGCACATTCAATGAATGCAAAATCGGAAGAGATAACTTTTACTTCCGGCGGAACCGATGCGAATAATATCGCCATTCAGGGCATACTGCAGGCGAATAAAGAAAAGGGAAAGCATTTCATTTGCTCAACCGTGTCACATCCATCCGTTCTGGCTATTTTTCAGGGAATGGAAAAACAGGGTTTTGAGGGAACCTACATTTCTGCCAACAGAGATGGACACCTCAATCTTGATGAATTAGAAGCTGCGATCAGACCAGATACCATTCTTGCTGCATTCACGCAGGTAAATCATATTCTTGGCACAATTCAGAACTCAAAAGCGATCAGAAATATACTTGATCAAGCTGATCATAAGGTATATCTGTTCATGGACTCCTGCGAAGCTTATACGAAAATCCCACTTGATGTCGAAGAACTTGGAATTGACTCACTTTCAATCTCTGTGCATAAATTCAACGGACCAAAAGGTATGGGCATTCTCTATGTCAAAAAAGGAACAGAGATCGTCCCAACACAGTTTGGAATTACAAGATTGTATAAACTGAAACCGGGGGTAATCAATGTGCCGGGAATAGTTGGGACTGCGAAAGCTGTAGAGATGGCATTTACAGATTTTGATAAGACGATAGAGCGATACAGAGAACTTCAGAAATTGCTCTATGACGAGATAATGAAGAGAATTCCGGATGCAGTTCTGAACGGACCACCACTTGGAGAACGAAGTCCAGCTCATCTGAATGTAACATTCCGATATATCGAAGGTGAGGCAATAATGATGATGCTCGATTTTGACAATATTCATGTTGAAACCGGCTCTGCATGCTCATCTCAGAATCTTCAGCCAAATTACATTCTGATGAATACAGGGCGAACTCATGAGGAATCTCATGGCTCTGTACGTTTTACTCTGGATAGATTTGTCACAAAAGAGGATATTCTCAAAACTGTTGATGCACTGGAAAAAACAGCAAAAGAACTTCGCCGAAGAAGTCCTCTTGGTAAGAAGGAGCAATAATGGCAATAAAATATTCGGAACTAGTAATAAAGCATTTCAAAAATCCACACAATGTAGGAATTATTGATAACCCGGATGCCTCCGCTACAGAGGGAAGTCCGGCATGCGGAGATCAGCTAACAGTGTATCTCAAGGTAAATTCGGAAACGCAGATCATAGAGGATATCAAATTTCAATCCTATGGATGTGCATCCAATATCGCCACCGCTTCGATAATTACTGATCTTGCAATGGGTAGAAATATAGAAGCAGCAAAACAGATAACCTGGAAACAGGCAGCTGACGAACTTGGTGGTCTGCCACCCATAAAAATGCACTGCTCTGTCCTTGCTGTCGATGCGCTTCGTTCAGCGATCAAGAATTGGGAACATAAATATCTCGGTAAAAAAATTGATGATAGTCTCAGTAAAAAAAACATTGTAAAAGAACTTCAGAAAGTGATATACGGTAAGGTTGGTGTCGATATCGTGAGCTTGAAACTGCTCAAATATATCGGCATTGATGATAAGAAAAATGTTCTGCTTGAAATTGCCATCAAAAAAGACGATCCGTTTATTGATGATGTGAAGAATGAAATCAATGAACGTATGGAGAAATTTCCGAAGATAGCTTCAGTTAAAATTTCGCTGGTTTAGCGAAACCTAACTCGGATAAACCGAAACCTCAAAGAATTCACCACAGAGAACACAGAGAGCACAGAGAAAATCTCTTCTTCTCCTCTATCCATAATGAAATTATTTCGAGATAAGGAATTGAGAATTAAGTAACTAATGCTCATCTACACTCTATAAATATATAAAGAACGATTTATTTTTTTCTTAGTAAATAAACAAAGAATGGCGCACCGAAAAGGGCGGTCACTACTCCTACAGGAATTTCAATAACCATTACAGAACGTGCAATAGTATCGGACAGCACGAGAAAACTCGCACCAAGAAGCGCTGAAAGCGGTAGCATATAACGGTTATCAGATCCGATGAGAAGACGGGCTATGTGAGGAATAATAAGTCCTACAAATCCGATAATTCCAACAAAAGATACAATTATGCCAACGAGAAATGAGGTAAGAATGAAAAGGAATTTTCTTGTTTTGTAAACATTTACTCCGAGCGTTTCTGCCGAATAATCCCCTATTGAAAGAATGTTGATCTTTGCTGAGAAAAAGTAAAGGACTATGACTCCAACAATAGATAGACCTGTAATCATCCAGAGTAAAAAGGACGTGGACTGTGAAAAAATAAACCCAAGATTTCCCATAAGAATTGAGAATATTTGAGCAAGGTCTTTGTGAAAAATACTCATCAGAAAAGCAATGATGGCAGAGAAGAACATATTCACGACAACGCCCGCAAGGATGAGCCGGGTTTTATCAATATGGCGATGTTTTTGTGCGATCTTCCATACAAGTATCATTGTCAGAAGCGCACCTAGGAAACCGAAAAGCGGCATCAAATATATCTTCTTAAGAAGAAGTCCGATAATACTTCCTAATGCAGCACCAGAAGAGATTCCAAGAAGATAAGGGTCTGCAAGAGGATTGTGTAGCATTCCCTGAAGCACACCGCCACTTATTGCAAGCACAAGACCGGCGACGATGCCAAGAATGATGCGTGGTATTCGTATGTTGAAAAGGATGTTTCTGCTGCTTTCCGTAAGTGAAAAAAGATTAATGGAACTTCCGCCGATCTGCAAAGAAACAAATATTACGATGAGTAATGCAATAAATCCGAAGAGAATGTATAATTTCTTATTCATTTTGTTGAATGGAAAGTTGTGATAATTTTTCTATTCCTTGAACTATTCTCGGACCAGCTCGAAGAATAATATCCGGATCGATATCCTCTGTTGTGAAAACTCTATCGTTTTTAATGGCTGAAATCATACTCCAGCCCAATCGCTCTTTGATGTCTTTCTTGATTACACCTGGATAGGTTATAAGAATAATATCAGGATTGAGTTCAACAACTCTTTCCGATGAAACAGCGCAGTATTCACGTGGCAGTTCTGGAAAGATATTTATCAGCCCTGCTTTTTTAATTACATCTCCTACAAAGGAACCGGAAGAAGCGGTCATAAGGGGTTTGTTGTATATCTCGATGTAAATTGTAGGGTTTTCTCTGGGTTTGGCGATTGCACTAATCGATACTTGCATGTATTGAATCAGGGAATCGGCTTTCTCTTCTTTGTGAAGAAGCTCTCCTAAAGAAAAAATTGTTTCATAGAGAGCTTTGATCGATGAAGGATAGAATTGGTGGACGGGGATATTGAGATTCAGCAATTTGTGCTTAAAAATTTCCTGTTCCATACCTGTAAGAAGTACTGCATCCGCCTCCAGCACAACTATTTTTTCTATATTCGGAGCACTAAAACTCCCGATAATATTTTTTTGTTGGAGAGTTTGAGGGTAGTTGCATTCCTGAGTAATACCGATAATATTATCTTCAGCTCCGAGCTCACAGACTATCTCCGCAAGCTCAGGAGATAGCACCACGATTCGCGGATCAGGAGCGTCAGCTCGTTCGATAGGTGTGCTGCAGCTTATGGTTAGAAGCAGCCCACACAGGATCATCAATTTTTTCATAAAAAAAACCCAATCTCGGTGGAAAATGGGTTCTCAATGTATGAGAATTATTCTTTCCGCCGAAAAATAATTGTCTAATATATAAGGCAGGTTTCCTGGCTTACAGCCGAACAAGGATGCCTTCCCATTCCCGACCTTGCTCCGCCAGCTGGCGGATTGGGTATCGGGATCAGTGACGTCTCCTTAGAAAAGATGCTGATTACAGTGGCGGGGACCGCTTCCGATTTTCACGGAATTCCCTATTGGTATTGTGCCAATGGCACGCACACAAGCACCTTATATATTACACGCTATGTCAGAGATGTTTAGATAATTGAAAAGCATGTCAAATAAAATGGAAATTTATACTAAATCAATAATTTTTAGTAATTTGATCGCTCTATCCGTATTTTTTTATATATTCATTATTTTAACCATTTTTTCAAAAAAGCATATATGAGTTCACTTTAAAAACCCCAGTTGGGGGATTAGCGGTATGTTTTTGTACTTCATCTTTCAACAAAGCATAAATATCTGGATTTTGGATTTTGAAGTGTGATATATAGAATTTTATTGGTAATTATTCGCAATATTTTACTTATTTTAGAAATAGCTGAGATAAAGGAGTT
>ASNI01000003.1 GCA_000404785.1 Cloacimonetes bacterium SCGC AAA252-N17 | reverse complement strand
CCATATGTAGCTACTACTTTGAACAATTTGGCAGTTTTACATAAGGCAAAAAATGAATATGGCGAGGCATTAGAAAAATACGAAGAAGCTTTGCATATTTATAGGGAGCTTGCCAAAGAGAACCCAAGAACCTATTTACCATATGTAGCTACTACATTGAACAATTTGGCTATTTTAAAAAAGGTAAAAAATGAATATGGTGATGCATTAGAAAAACACGAAGAAGCTCTGAAGATTTATAGGGAGCTTGCCCTAGAGAACCCAAGAACCTATGATATAGATTATGCTAAAATATTAATAATGGGTGTTGCTATATTTGGAAAAGACAAAGATGATTTAAAAAAAGCAAGGAAGATATTAGTTAAATATCCTGATGTTTATGAAGCACAAAAGTTGATAGGATATATTGAAAGATTGTAATAACATAAATAAAAAGAAAGATATTAAGAAGCCGACACGTCATAAGACGCACCGGCTTATTGATATTTGGAGAGAAGTTTAAGCTGCTTGATTTACTTCTTTGATTATGCTGTCAGCTGCAGAGATTATTTTTGTGTATCTGATGTCATCCAGGATGGTGGAGCTTTTAGCAAAATTTATGATAAGATAATTGACAACATTTTTTTATTAAATTTTTAAAAAGTAAGAATTTCAGTTATAAAAAGAGGTGTTAGTATGAAGCATAAGATAAAGGATTATTTAAATTTACTTGGATATAAATATTCTGAATCTTCAGATACACTAAAAATTCATCTCGGACTTTCTCTACAAATTATCATTCAATTTTCATCAGACAAAATATTAATCAAAGATAAATTAGTCGGATGGAATTTTTTAACTGGCTTAGTCGTTATGTCCTTAAAGCAAGTTATGATTTATAATTTCGTTGGATCTCTCATTGGGACAATATTAATTGCTTTTCTTCTTCATGAGAATTTTCAGTTTTATTGGTTAATATTTTATATTCTAATATTATTCTGGGTTATTATATGGACTGTTTATTATTTGATCAAAGCAGAATCATTTAAAAGAACTATTCAGAATTTTATATTAATAAATAAATGACCTATTACTGGTATAGCAGGTCCAACAAGGAAATACAACGGAACTAAAACGCTGATTGATTTACTTTTTTGATTATTCTGTCTACTGAAGCGATTACTTTTGAGTATGTGAAATCATAGCGGATTATGGTGAAATTATAAATCTTTCAGTAAAATCCTGTCTTATTAGGTGATAGCGTTCCCCACAATATCCAAAATCCTCTGTGCGAGCGCATGTTTTGAGTCCCTGCCTTTGAACTGCACTTCACCTTTAGCATTGATTACAAATATTTTATTCTCATCACTCTGAAAGCCGGAATCCGGCTCACTCACATCATTGGCAACTATATAGTCTGCCTGCACCTGCTTCAGGCGTTCATAACTCTTTGCAATGAGCTGTTTCTCGTTCAATCCATGCTCTGCCTTAAATGCAACGAGAACGGTGGCTGGAGAGAGTTTTTTCACCTTTTCAATAATTTTCTCGGTGGGGGAGAGTTCGATGCTGAATTTTTTGGATGATGGAAG
This sequence comes from Cloacimonetes bacterium SCGC AAA252-N17, assembly GCA_000404785.1. GTDB lineage: Bacteria > Cloacimonadota > Cloacimonadia > JGIOTU-2 > JGIOTU-2 > Celaenobacter > Celaenobacter polaris. The sequence goes on along the minus strand of ASNI01000003.1, from coordinate 73,083 downwards.
TTTGCCTTTTGCTTTTTTCTCCATTTTCCAATCTGCCACAGCAGCAGCGCCAATGAACACATCTATATTTTTTTCTTTGAGTTTAGTAGTTGCCGCATTCAGCATATCTTCTGTGGTTTCTACTGGAATATATTCACATCCTTCAGGCGGAGTGAGATTTGTGGGTCCGCTAATAAGTATGCAATTCACACCTCTGCGAACTGCATCCCGTGCAAGAGCAAAGCCCATTTTCCCTGAGCTTTTATTGGTTATGTAACGTATATCATCTATATATTCAATAGTTGGTCCGGCAGTTACCAGCACAGTCATGTCCTTCAAATCTTTTTTATAGAGTTTCTGGATGACCATTTCCACCATGGTGTCCACGCTTGCGATCTTTGCCTTGCCTTCTTCACGTACTGGTTCTATCATGTCGATACCTGTATTTTTCAGCTTCTCGATATTTTCCAGGATGAAGGGGTTCTTATACATGCTTTCATGCATTGCAGGCACGATCATCACAGGAATGCCCGCGCCAATTGCGGAGGTCACAGTTGAAAGCACAGGCGTATCATCGATTCCGCAAGCGATCTTACTGAGGGAGTTGCCGGTTGCAGGTGCGACCAGTACAAGGTCGCAGCTATCTTCATGCTCGCCTGCGAGCCAGATGTGCTCGATCTTGCCTGTTAATTCAGTTACCACAGGATTGCCTGTTGCCCATTCGAGCATTGTTGGGGTCACGAGCTTTGTTGCTTCTTCGCTCATCACCACAAATACTTCTGCGCCATGGCGCATGAGCCCGCGTGCAAGTTCAACGCTTCTCAGGCAGCCCACGCTTCCGGTTATGCATAGAGCAATTCGCCTGTCCTGAAGCTCCTGTCCTTTTGTTCCGATTATATCTTTGCTTGGATGCATTTTAACACCTCTTTTATGTCATGGATAAATTTGTTTATTACCTTTTTTGTTACAGATGGACGCAGCACAATGCGTAGGTGCTCAGTAAATAGCGAGATCGCCCATCCTTTATCACGCAGTGCTTCTGCAATTTGCACTATATTATATTTTTGGGATGTAACACCCACAATATTCATAGTTGGCAGCTGGATCGGGGAGAGTTCTTCAATTTTATTGAGCTCTGCAATAAGATAGCTCGTTACATGCATACATTTCTTAATAATGTTATTATAACCCTCAAATCCGAGATAGTTCAGCATACCCCACACTGCGATGACAGATGCGCCCGAACGGGAGCTCACAAAGGTGGTCTGCGCAGTATTTCCGCCCGAGAGATAGCTCACACTCCATTTGATCTTTTCGGTCAGTTCTTCATTTCTGAAGAGAATCCCGCCTGCCGGAATAGGGCACATGCCCATTTTATGCGGATCGATCGTGATGGAGCTTACGCCTGGAAGGGAAAAATCAAAATCGTCAGCATCATAGCCCATGTCCTTTAAAAAGGGAATAACAAATCCACCAAATGCTGCATCGATATGCAGATAGAGTTTATATTTCTCACAAAGAGCTGAAAGTTTGTAAATTGGGTCGATCACGCCGAGTTCGGTCGTACCTGCGATGCCTACAATGCAGAATGTGTTGTCATCAATGGCTTTTTCCGCTTCAGCAATATCCATCTGCCTTTGCCTGGTTACTTTAACAGTTTTTATATTTAGATTGAGAATGTTCGCACTTTTATAGAGCGAGAAATGAGCGGTTTCGGGCACAATTATTGTATGCTTTCCTGAAAGCTCGCGGTATGCCCAGAGCGCAAGGAAATTCGCTTCTGTGCCGCCGGTGACTATATTGCCGTAAGCATAGGGATTGTGCAGCATATCTCCCAGCATCTGAATGGTTTCCTTTTCCAGTTCGATCACACCTGGGAAAAGGTTTGCATCGCCGATGTTCCTATCAATAAAAGTGGAAAAAAGCTCTTGAGCGAATTTGTCGGGATAGGTACACATCGTGCTGATGACATTGCCGTTTTTATAGGATTTATCATGTTTGAGCGCAGCTCGGATGAGTTCCAGCACCTCGTTTTTGGGAAGTGACGATCTATTCATAAACATGTTCCTTATCAGGATAGGTCTTGTTTTTCACATCTCGTTTGAATGCAGATACACTCTGTGAAATGATTTCAAAAAGGTTTGCATAATGCTTCACAAATTTGGGATGAAAGGCGGGATCCATACCAAGCAGATCATTTATAACGAGCACCTGTCCATCACAAAATTTGCCTGCACCGATACCGATCGTCGGGATACCTACACTTTCTGTTATTTCTTTACCCAATTGTTCGGGAATTGATTCCAGTACAAGTGTGAAAGCACCTGCCTCTTCGATTTCCTTTGCTTCTTTCAGAAGCCGGTCATGATCTTCCTGCTTTCTGCCGACCACCTTGAAGGATTCATAGGTTTGAGGAAGCAGTCCGATATGTCCCTGCACTGGAATAGTATGTTTCACGAGATAGGAGATAGTCTCAGGAAAGTATCCTTCCAGTTTGACCGCATCAGCACCAGCATCTATGAATCGCTGTGCATTATCAAGAGCGATCTCTTTATTTTTATAGGAATGGATCGGCATATCTCCAACAATAGGAAGATCTCCAGCGCCTTTTGAGACTGCCTGGACGTGGTAAAGCATCTGCTCCATGATTACGTTTTTTGTGGTGGAATCACCCTGAAAAACCATGCCGAGACTATCTCCCACAAGGATGATGTCAATACCGACAGAGGAAAAGATCTTTGCCATCTGAAAGTCGTAACAGGTGAGCATTACGATCTTTTCTTTATTTTTAAGTTTTTGGATATCCTTAACTTTATGCTCTCGCATAGTAGAAATATTAGAAATAATCATTTTATCCTTTAATTTCTTCCCGACAAGTCGGGACTAATGTCTAATAAAATTTCAAAGTTCAAATACCAAAGTTTCATCTTTTTCTTGATTTAATTATTATGGAGGAGAAGATCAGATTCAATTCGTGAGCTTCTTTCCATAGAATTTTTGCTTCATCTTTGAGTTCTGGAACAGCTACTGATATCATTCTTAACCAGTGCTTTGATTCCTTGGATTCTTTATTACAGATGCCAATTTTATGCTCAAAGTCCTTTTTGGATTCAGCACAATCCGCTTCCGAGTAATTTGCCCCAACGCTCGTAACTGCCTTAACTAATTGTGTTATAAGAGGGAGGGTTATTGGATTTTGGGGAATCTTTTTAGCAAATTTAATGATATTTTCACCAAATTTTGCAGTTCTCTCTTCTAAATCGAATCTCTTGTTATCAGTCATTTGTAATTTGGATTTCCATTAGAAATTAGTCCCGACAGGTCGGGAGTCATTAGACATTTTCTCAGTATCCATATTTTTCTAAAAAATGTATTGAGTCGTAAAGAAATTCGTTCATCGGCACAGGTATGCTGTGTTTCTTAGCTCTTTGTATGATCGCTCCTGTGATGTAGTCCAGCTCTGTCTTTTTGCCCTTTTTCACGTCCTGATACATGGATGAGAAATTGTGATATTTACTTAGCCGGTCTATTGTACGGATGACTTTTTCTCTTTCAACTGCGATGCCTTCTTTTTCTGCAACTGCGATCACTTCATCGATGACTTTTCCCACCAGGATTCGCAGTTCAGGTGTGGAGAGCATGTTCGTGCGTACCTGCAGCAGTGTGGTAAGAGGATTCACAAAAGCATTGATAGAAAGTTTGAGCCATTCTTCTGATATTATGTTATCAGATATGCGCGTGGCGAACTGGCTGTTTGAGAAGATTTCATAGACTTTTTGTGCAGATTGAGTATTTTCCAAAACGACCTTTCCCCAGGATGTTCTGACTTCACCATGACGAATAATTTCTGCACCGATACCAGTTACTGAACGGATGATTTCATTTGGAAGAATGTCCCTGACTTCCTCTTTGACGCCAATACCGTTCTGGATAAGCATGAACACAGTATCTTCTTTAACGATGTTTTTCAGGTCTTCAAATACAGTTTTCACATCGTAAGCTTTGGTTGCAACAAGTATAAGAGAGTTCTCTGGAATCTCTTTTAACTCCCTTGTGGTGAGCACTTCGCTCATAAATGTCTGAAAGCCGGAAAGAAGAATTCCCTGCTTTTGTATGACCTTGAAATGATCTTTGTGATGATGTTCCTTTTTCCCAACGAGTATAACATCATACTCGCGTGAGATCGCAGCTGCCAGGTAGGTACCAATTGCCCCAGCTCCGATTATTATGATATTCATGAAAGCTCCCTCAAACGCTGTAGAATGAACTGCAACGCCATTTTTAGTGTGTGTTGATTATCAAAATTATCGCATATTTTCTGCAATTTTTGAGTAGAATATTTCTTCATCTCTATGATCTTTTTTGTCATGAGCGGAACACTTCGCACTATATTATCTACGATAGTGATCTGGGCTTTCTGCGCAGTTCGGGATAGGGGATTGAGGTCAACAGTTATGACTTTCTTGCCAAATGCAACCAGCGCTTCAGTACGGTCTCCATCTTCAAGCGGTACGAATACCACATCAGCGATGAAAATGCCCTTTTTGGACACGATCCTGCGATTGCTTTGCAATTCTTCGATCTGCACTGTTTCATCATCTCCCACGCCGAGAATCTCATGAGCGCCATGTTCTTTCATATGCTTCAGAAGTGCATCTTCACGTTCTTTTGTTCGATAAAAAAGATTTATCTCAAGAGGTGCATCAGCAACTTTACTCATTTTGATGATGCCTTCAGGACAGAGTGCTGCAACATTGCCGTTGATAGAAAGCACCGGATGTTCAGCAAGGAGAAGCATTGCACAGGCGGCTTCGATCGAACGTTCAGTAAAGGGTTGTGTTTTTTCTCCAATGAGATAATCAAAGCACTCACCTCTGCCATGTGCGATAAGTCCCGCTTTTGCAACAAGTCCTTTGTCAAAACCGGCAATGAGCTTTTCGCGGATGTGCAGGGATAGTGCGCGTGGATGGGAATTGGGAACTTCAATTAACATGGGGACCTTCTGTGCTGATTTTTGAAATATAGGTTGTACCGTATTCATGAAAAATATTCTGCAGTTCTTCAGCTTTTTCGTTTTTCTGGATGCTGAACACACTTTCACCAAAGAGCGGCATACTGCAGAGAAATCCGTTTCGTTCCAATTTTTTTATGATGTCTGAGACTCGCTCGGTCACTACTTCGATCTTTTTTACAAACCATTGTGAAAGCTCGAGAAAGCGTTCTATAGATGGATCTTTAAGCAGATCGTTCACGCATGTTTTACCGAATTTATTAACCTTTTCCATTAAATTTTTATCTAAAAGCGCTTCCTTAGTTTGATAGGGACAGAAATAGAGAATGACAACTTTATAATCCGCCAGCTGGCGGATGGTTTCCACTTTTCCGATACCCGGACCGCCAAAGGCAACCCGGATTTCCAGACCGCCGGCTATCTCTGCCATGACAGTCCCCAAACCGCCTTTGTTCTCAACATCAGCAATGTGGGCGAGTTTGTAGCACTCTTCATCAGAAATCTCAATATTAAAAACTTTTTTCAAAGCAAGCACCAAACTCAGAGCTCCGCTTCCGCTTGTGCCAAATCCTGCGCTGATTGGCATTTCCATTTTGTGATGAATGTCAATTTTGTAGTTATCATTAATGTATTTTTTTAAAAATTCTTTCACGAGCCAGTGAGAGAGTTCTGCCTTCGATATATTTTCATTTATTAAAATGGAGACGTCATTTTCATAGGCAGGTTGGATTTCGATCTGAGTTGTTGTTCCTTGTGATAGATTGACACCTGCACCAAGCGAACTGCTCTGTATCGGGTCTTTGTCCATCTTTGAATAGAAGAATCCAGTGATGTGATTGGGAGCCCAGGCAGAAGCTTTTTTTATATTATTCATCGGAATTTTTTTGTGTATCTTTTAAAAAATTTAATGTAATATTTTTCAATTCAGCAAGTTTATTTCTGAGCCGTTTCAACGCTCTTTTGCTCTCATAACTTTCCATATCGATCTGTACATTTTCTTTTGTGGAAATATCCTCAACATTACGAAGCGCTTTTTTTGCTCCTTTTATCTTGAATTTCTTTTCGTAAAGGAGATATTGGATTTTCTTTAGAAGTTGAATGTCCTTTTGTGTATAACGTCTGTTCGAACCTTGTTTGCGCTGCGGATTGAGCTGCGGGAACTGGGTTTCCCAGAATCGAAGCACATGTGGCTTGAGATCCAGAATGTTGCACACTTCCCGCATGGTGTAGTAATATTTTGTTTTTTGTAGTTTGATGCTTTTAATGCTCATTTGACTCTTTTCATTATAAATAATGGTAAAATTATTGATATTAAAATGATCACAACACTGAACCAAAAGCATAGCGGAGCGAACAGGTAGCCAAACTTTACAAAAATGGTTTTTATATCTGATGCTTTCACTGTCAGTTTGCTGGTAATATTTATTCTTTCATATACATCTGTTGAAATGATCGTCTTACCTTTTGCGTTCACAATGTATGAGATGCCTGTATTCGCAGCACGGATGAGCGGAAGCCGTGTCTCGATAGCGCGTATTTTCGTGTTATTGGCATGCTCATAGGGGAGCGCTGTCCGTTTAAACCAGGCATCGTTAGTGATGACAACAAGGACATCCGCTCCATTTTTTGCATAGATCCGTGATAGGTCCGGGAACACACCTTCAAAACAGATCAGAATAGAAAAATTCAAATTGCCGATTTTATATAGCGGATAGTCTGTTCCAAATTCAAAATTCGCCTGTCCGAACTGCAGTTTTTCAAGAACGGGAAAAGTGCTCAAAAGGGGAATTCTCTCACCAAAGGGAACAAGGCGGATCTTATTGTATTTTTCGTGTATTGTACCTGCTGTGTCAATGAGTGTAGCGCTGTTATAAAATTTATATTTCGGTCTGTTCTTCACGATCTCCACTGCATAGTCAGGGAATCCTGTGATCACATAGACTCTATTATCAGTAGCAAATTTCTGAAGACGTTTTCTGTATTTGGGTTCATGCAAAATGTAGGTAGGGATTGCAGATTCTGGTAAAATGATCACATTCACATCATTGATATGTGCCAGAATGCGCACCTGGTTTTCATATTCATCAATAGTTGGCTCGAGCTTTTCGGGTTTCCACTTGTCTTCCTGCATAATATTGAGCTGAATAATTCCAATCTTTAAATCAGAACTTTTTAGTTTGATGGTCTTATCTCGATAGATGCCGTATCCGATCCAGAGCACAAAAATAATGAGGATAATGAGAAGTCTTTTTGGCTTGCCTGTGAAAACATTAAAAAGAAGTACATTTATGATAAGAACAAGAAAAGATAATCCATAAATGCCGAGCAGATCAGCAGCTTGTATGAGTAGATAATATTTTGAGAGCGAGTAACCAACGTTCAGCCATGGAAAATTCAATGATCCGAGAGTCATCAGATATTCATAGCCGATCCATATAACAGGAAATATCCATAAAAATGCTTTCTGAAAACTTTCATGCACCTTTCGCAGAAGAACAGAGAGTATCGCAAAATAAAGCGGCAGCACGATGAGGAGTCCGATGAAGGCGATAAGCTTAACATTTATCACACCGTATAAGGTGATCAGTGTGATGAATAATCCGAATAAAAATCCAAAAAGAAATGCATGTTTCGGTGTTGCTTTTGTTATGAAATAAAGATATGGTATGAATGCAAAAAAACAGAGAAATCCCACTCCAACATCAATAAATGAAAGCCCGAATAAGAGGGCTGATACGAGAACAAGAATTAAGTTTTTCATAAGCTTTTTTTATGAAATAAATTTTTTTACAACTCGTATTTATCATTATAATATTTGTAAAGTAATTCTTAAGAAAATGAGATTATTTAGCTAATTAGCAAGCAGTTGGAACACATGAAGTTTATTGGATTCGAGTATGCCAATAGCCGAGTCAAACGCAATAATTGATGTTGGTTTGATGGTTTTTATAAAGTCAGATATAGTTCCCAGTAGTAAAGGTTCTAACGACATTCGTCGTGCTACATAGACATTTGTTTTATTATTAAGATAGAAGTAAAAATTTTTCGTAGAAGTGATATCCAGCAGTGCATTGGAAGGTGTGATCTCGTGAAGTAGACCACCAAAATTATCAATAAGAAAAATACTGTTCTCGCCGGTATCTGCAATGTAATTCACTTCAAGGGTTGTGCAGATCTTTTGCGGATCATTAAGATAAAATTTTCCGAATTTGAACCGAATAGTATTCTCTTTTGTAAAGCAGAAAACTTGATTTGAAAAACTATCATAAATAAGGAGTTCGCCCGTATCCTGAACTGCAATAAGTTCCGGTTCGGTCACTTCCATTGGTGTGAAGGAGTTCACATATTGTCCGAAATCATCAAACTGAACAATCACATTCGTCACATCATCGACCACAAAAATATTTCCGAAACTGTCAACTGCAAAATCCGAGATGTGCACGAATTGTCCTTCGTCAAATCCAAACTCGCCGATGCGCTGTAGAATTTTTCCATTTTCGTCAATACGATAGAGCACATTTTTTAAGTTATCCAGTACAATGAAGGAATTCGTGAAGCTACAATAACGGATTTTTCTTGGTTGGACCGGAAGATGGATCTGGGATCTATATACAAGTCCTTTTGGGAGGGGTTTTGTGTCGGAAATTGTCAAACTCGAACAGGAAGCCATACACAAGATAAGAACAATAAAAAGTATATTTCGAAGTATATGCAGTTTCATGTCACTGAGAAGGACGAATATCCTTTAATTTTCCCTGAATTTTCGAAATATTCTGCCAGTTATTTTCCTCGAGGGAATAAGCAATATCAATATGAGAGCCCTTTTTCAAAAAGGGTACAAGGTCACCCATGTTGAAACCTATCAGATCAAGGATTTTTTCATTCTGCAGAGCTTTGATCTTGAGATGATTCATGCCAACTGTATAGGGATAGCCCACAACCATAACATTCGAACTCATGAAGATAGGATTCATATTATTCGGACCGAAAGGTGCGAACATTTTCAGCCATTTTATGAGTTCATCATCTATCTGCTGGAAATTGAGTTCATCAACAACGCTTATCTGTGGCTGGATTTCCTCTTCGGATAAAATTTCGCGAGCATATTCATTGAGTTTTTCATCAAGGATATCAATGTATTCAGGCAGGATCGTAAGTCCGGCAGCATATTTGTGACCTCCAAAACTGATGAGATAATCCTCAAAATGAGTAAGGCAATCAAAGATATTAAAATTCTGTATGCTGCGTCCTGAGCCGCTTCCTTCACCTTCTGAGAGGGTTATCAGAATAGTTGGTCGGTTATATTTTTCCACAACTTTGGAAGCTACGATCCCGATCACGCCCGGATGCCATTCTTCAGCAGCAAGGACAATAAAATAGGTGTTATTCATATCAGGATATTTCGCTTCGATCATGTCACAGGCAGTTTTGAAGGTATCCTGATCGATTTTCTGGCGTTTAAAATTTTCAGAATCAATGGAAAGCGCAAGCTGTTTTGCAATTTCCGGAGTTGTTGCAGTCATAAGTTCTACAGCTCTATCAGCACTACCCATTCGTCCTGCCGCATTAATGCGTGGTGCAAGTTTGAACACAATATCGCTGGATTTGAGCACTACTTGTTTTAAGCCCGACAGATTGAGTAGATAGTTGATGCCCATATTTTTTCGCTGCTGTAGCCGCTCGATCCCGAGACGTGCAATGATGCGGTTCTCGCCTGTGAGAGGAACAATATCTGCAATAGTACCAAGCCCTGCAAGATCGCAGTATCTTTCAACAGCTTCATGACCATCTTTACCAATTTTCATAAAGAGTGCAGTGAGTACCTTGAGTGCGATGCCGGCGCCTGAAAGTTCGATATATGGATATGTAGAATATTTCAATTTGGAATCAATGATTGCATGTGCGTCCGGCAATATCTTTTTTGGGGTATGATGGTCTGTCACGATCACATCGATGCCGCAGGTGTTCAGATCTGCAATTTCATCAACCGCATTGATGCCACAGTCCACAGTAATAACGAGCTGTGCCTGCATGGATTCAATTGCCTTATTGCCTGTAAAAGAAAGTCCGTAACCCTCGATCATTCTGTTGGGAATGTAAAAACCTACATTCGCATCCAGCTCATGCAAACCCATAAGGAGAATCGAAGTAGCTGTTGTGCCGTCCACATCATAATCACCATAAATGATTATCTTTTCTTTTTGTTCGATAGCACGGATAATTCGCTCGACTGCTTTGTCCATATCTTTAAAGAGAAAAGGATCATGCATGTCTTCGATGGATGGATTAAAAAAGGTCTCAGCTTTTTCGGGAGTGTCAATACAATGAAGGGCAAGTAATTTCGCAATAACAGGAGGGCAGCTCAGCTTTTCAACAAGCTCATCCAGCACCTCCTGATCAACATCAAGTGCTTCTCTAATCCATTTTTTTCTCATCTATTCTCCAAACCTTATAATATGCAGAAGATAATAATAAGCCGAATTCTGTTTCCCGAAGTACAAGTTCGGGACGACGATCATTTATCTATCTCAAGCTTCACAGCACTCTTCCGAAGAAGAACTCACAGTCCGTTCTGTGATTGAGTTTGGCGGTCTACCCGAGAGTATGACGAATGGAGCAGTTCGTATCCGCCGGTTGGCGGATTCCTCTTCTATTTGACCTTGCACCAATAAGGTTTACCGAGCTGCCGATGTCACCACCGGCACTGGTGGTCTCTTACACCACCTTTTCACCCTTGCTTCCCGACTAATCGAGAGCGGTTTATTTTCTGTGGCACTTTCTTTCCATCGCTGGAACTACGTGTTACGTAGTATCGTGCTCCTGGTGTTCGGACTTTCCTTCCCCCGATTTATCGGAGGGCGATCGTCTTATTATCTTATGCACACTATTTAGGTGCAATTAATATTCTAGAGCAATTTTCGCAAGTAATGATCCTGTCATTCTTGGAAACTTCAACCATGATCTGCGGACGAACACGAAAATGGCAGCCGGTACAAGTACCTTTGCTTAATGTGACAACAGCTTTTCCGTTACCATGTTGAATAAGGCGCTGATACCTGCGGTATAAAAGATCAGGGATTTCCTTTGATAGTTTGAGCTTTTCAGCTTCCAGCTCATCTACCTTCTTTTGAAGCTCAGCAACCTGCTTGTCTATTTTTGCCTTTTCCTCTTCAAAGATATTCTGATCTTTTTGAAAGAGTTCTTCAAATTTCTTTTTTTCTTCTCTGAGAACAGATTCTTCTTCCATGAATTCGATAAGCTGTTCTTCTATATCAGCATTTTTCTCTTTTTGATGAGTGATCTCTGCGTTGAGCGCTTTGTATTCTTTGTTCGTCTTGACTGAGAGCAACTGGTTTTCGTACTTATTAATATCCTGATTATTGGATGTGATGTCAAGCTCCAGTTTTTTCTGCTGCAAAAGATTCTGCTCAAGCCGCTGAGTGATGTTCTTGACGGACTCTTGCTCAGAACTGTATTTTTCTTCCAGTTCCTGCACAACTTTTGGTAAACGCTCGATTTCTTTTGTATTTAGCAGGATCTTATCATCGAGTTCCTGTAGATTTCGTAAAACCTTGATCTCGTTAAGCATGCCTAACTCCTAAAGGATAGTAAAAATATATGATAACAAAAAAGGCACTTATGAATTCCATAAATGCCTTGTAATATATGATTTGTGGTGCTATTATTTCACACAATTTTGTAAAGCCCATCTTTGTTGGGCTCACATGTTTTTCTCCCGCTGCACATATAATATATTTATCCATAAACGTAGGAGTAACAATGCCAGCTCAGGTAAATTATTGTCAAATTTTTAAGGTTTTGAAAGTTGATAAACTAATGATTTGTTATATTTCAACAATTTACAAAAAAGAGACGCACAAAAGTACGTCTCTCTTTTTAAGTAAAGAGGTGTAAGATTATCTCATCAGCACCATTTTCTTCACGATTTCTTTCTTGTCGGCAGTGAGTTTGTAGAAATAGATACCAGGAGTCATATCTTTTGCATCCCATTCAATTGTGTGTGTTCCAGTATCTTTGTTTCCTTTAAAAATTTCTTGTACCAATTTTCCTTTCACATTGTAAATTCTCATAATTATATTACGTGGTTTTTTTAATGTGTAACTTATTGCAGTATGATTTTTAAATGGATTAGGGTAATTCTGTATATATTGTAGGTTGGATAATGTATCTTCATGATTATCAATTCCAACCGGATCCATGTCAGTTTTTATAAGATACACATCATTTCCACCTGCCCCGAATGAGTCCGTATAACCGGCTATAATAAACCCTTCATCCGTTGTTTGACGAATTGAATAACCATGATCACTGGTTATTCCTCCGATTGTCTTAGTCCATATAATACAACCCGCAATGTCAGTCTTTATGAGATATACGTCACCTTGTCCTGCTCCGAAGGACCATGTCTCACCAGCTATGACATACCCTCCACCTACTATTTCAAAAATTGAATATCCGCAATCCGTATAATAACCGCCGTATGTTTCCTGCCAATAGGTATTTCCATTTGAGTCTGTCTTTATGAGATATACATCTCCTAAGGATTTACCAAATGAACTAGTATAACCTACTATGAGATAATCTTCATCAATTGTCTGACAAACTGAAAATCCATAATCATTACCGGTTCCTCCATATGTTTTAGTCCAAAGTGTATCCCCGTTACAATCTGTTTTGATGAGATATACATCATATAAACCTATTCCGTAGGATAATGTCTCACCAGTTATTACATACCCTCCATCTGTTGTTTGGCAAACCGATCTACCCCAATCATTGTCTGTACCACCGTAAGTTTTTGTCCAGAGTGTATCACCGTTTGCATCTGTCCTTACAAGATAGACATCATTTCCGCCTGCACCATATGAATTTGTATAACCTGCGATTATATAACCATCATCTGTTGTCTTGCAAACCGAAAGGCTGCGGTCACTACCTGTACCGCCGAAAGTTTTTGTCCAGAGTGTATCACCGTTTGCATCTGTCTTTATAAGATATACATCATTTCCACCTGCACCATAAGAGCTTGTATAACCAGCTATTGCATAGCCGTCATTCGTTGACTTACAGACTGAAAATCCACGATCAGTATCAGTACCTCCAAATGTTCTTGTCCAGAGTGTATCACCATTTGCATCTGTCTTTATAAGCCATACATCAGATCCACCTGCACCGAAAGATCGTGTCGATCCAGCTATTATATAATCACCGTCTGTTGTTTGGCAAACAGACTCACCACGATCACTACCTGTACCACCGTAAGTCTTTGTCCAGAGAGTATCTGGTTGCGCCCATAGATTTGCACTTAAAATCCATATCACCAATCCTATGAATATGCTGATTAGTAATTTTTTATGCATTATTAGGTTTTGTAACTTTTCTGTTAAAGTTATATATGGTTGCTTTAACATCTTTACCTCCGTTCTTTAATTTTGTGTTTCTGCTTATTTTGATAAGGAACAGGTTTATGCTTTGAATTTTTATTTTTTTGAACAGTTTCATGTCTCCTAATGTATGGAATTAAACTTTGAAATTATAACATTATTAGCACCATTTTTTTCACGGTTTCCTTCTTGTCAGCAACGAGTTTGCAGAAGTAGATACCCAGAGTCATATCCTGTGCATCCCATTCAATAGTATGAAAGCCGATGGATGTATCTTTATCCAAAAGGGTTTCTACTAATTGTCCTTTTATATTGTAAATTTCAACTTGTACATTACCCGGATGTGATAATGAGTATTTTATAGATGTTTTGGAGTTAAATGGATTAGGATAATTCTGGAGGAATGGGGAACATGACGGTAAGGATTCTTGGTTGTCTATCTCTATCGGTTCCGCATTTATTTTAATAAGATAAACATCAAATCCACCCGCACCGTAGGAGCTTGTATAGCCAGCTATTATATATCCTCCATCAGAAGTCTGGCAAACTGACTCACCCCAATCTTTGTCAGTGCCTCCGAATGCCTTTGTCCAGAGAGTATCTGGAGGACTCTGGGCAAACAAAGGTGAGCTATTAAGCAAGCACACTATAGCAACAAGGAAACCAATTGCTTGTAAGCTTTGCTTAAGCATTATATCACCTCCTCTTATGATGTTTTGATCTTTATTGGTCATCTTTTCCGCACAAATTGCTTTAATCTCGATCAACATGCATATCTTGCCCCACAAGAGGTAGGTACGAGGATCTTATATCTCTGTTTATATTATCAACTCGCTTCAATTAATCCGCTTCTTAACGCATTAAGAAAATCTTTTTCACCGAAGTATATTCACCAGCTTTCATCAGACAGAAATAAACAGCGCTACTTACTCTTTGATTATCTTCACTTTTGCCATCCCAACGAACAGTATGATAACCGGCATCCATGTGCTCGTTAACCAGAGTTTTTATGCGTTGACCAGTGACGTTATAGATCGCAATTGCAGCAACACCAGGTCGGGGCAATTGAAAGTGAATGTAGGTCTCGGTCTTGAATGGATTGGGATAGTTATGTGATAAAGCGTAGAATGCAGGAATGCCATCATACTCTATTTCGTCGATACCAACAATCACGTTTCCAACTACGGTTACCGTGTCTGGCGAGGTCGTAGCATTATGCATAAAGATGATGTTACCTGTTTCGGCACCGGGATCGGTCGGAGCAAAAGTGATGTGGAATTCCATGCTTTCTGCTGGAGCAAGGCTACCACTGTTTGGTGTAACAGTAAACTCAGCATTATCTGACATCACTGAGGTGATATCCAGTGTTGCGTTGCCCGTATTAGTCACAGTAACACTTTCGGTCTTGCTCGAATCGATATATACCTCGCCAAAATCGATACTCTCAGGCGTGACGGAGAATGCTGGTGCTGTTAGCATCGAATCCCGAATTACTGATACGCTGTTACCATAATAATTCGCAACATAGACTCGGTTATATTGCGGGTTATAAGTAAAGGCTTTAGGACCGTTGCCGACTTCAATTGTAGTAAGTACACTATTGGTTGCACCATCAATAATTGTGATAGTCCTACCCATACTGGAGTAAGTCCCTGAATTAGCACAATAGACTTTGTTATTAGTCGGATTATAAAATAAAGCAGAAGGTTCATCTCCTACTGGAATTGTTGTGATGACACTATCGGTTGCACCATCAATCACAGTAACCGTGTCGCGCCACTGATTTGCACAGTAAACTTTGTTATTGGTTAGATTATAAGTTAAGGCATAAGGAACACGTTTTACTGGAATTGTAGTAATTACACTATCGGTTGCACCATTAATCACGGTAACACTGCTGCTCGAGGCGCTTGAATTAGCCCAATAGACCTTGTTATTGGTCGGATTATGAACGACTGCGCAGGGGTAAGTTCCGGCTGGAATTGTAGTAATTATACTATTGGTTGCACCATCAATCACGGTAACAGTGCTATTAGACCAATTAGCACAATATACTTTGTTGTCGGTCGGATTATAACCTAAGTCAAAGGGTCCCCAGGGAGCGGGCGCTCCAAGTGTAATTGTTGTAATTACACCATTGGTTGCACCATCAATCACCGTAACATCGTTGCTTGTCCAGTTAGCAGTATATACTTTGTTGTCAGTCGGATTATACATTGGACCATAAGGATAAGTTCCTACTGGAATTGTTGTGATGACACTATTGGTTGCACCATCAATCACGGTAACAGTGGAAGGGTCGCTAAAAGGATTAGCAGTGTATACTTTATTATTGGTCGGATTATAACATAAGGTATGAGGAGCATTTCCTATTGGAATTGTTGTGATGACACTATTGGTTGCACCATCAATCACGGTAACAGTGTTGGCACCGTAACCCCAGTTAGCAGTGTATATTTTGTTATCGGTTGAATTATAAACTAAGTGATTAGGATTACTTCCTACTGGAATTGTCGTCTCGAGCCATTGACCGTATGATTTAGTGGTGAATAGCAAGAAAAGAATCGTTAAGTATAAGAATGATAATTTATACTTTTTCATTATTGCTCCTTTAATATTTTATTATTTTCAATATTAAAATCATTACTATCTATTGCTTTCTTCCAACAATTATCAAATAAGTGTATAAATGTGTTTGCTATATCTTTATGTTCAATCACTAATGTAGTACAATTTTCATTAGGATATATATTATCAACTAATCCCAATAAAACAATTTTTCTATCAAAAACCATCATTTTTATTGGAAGGTCCTCATAAAATTTTACCTCTTCACCTTCTTAAATAAAAGAGACAACTTCATTTTTATAATCTATGTTTTCCAAATCTTTTATTTCATAAATAGATTTCACAATAAGTTTATTCTTTAGAGCATAATGCACCGGGAAATATTTTGCTGTAGGTATCATGAAAGGGCTTTTGGCAAAACATAGAATTTCCTCCTTTGCTGTCTTATGTAAATACTCAAATTGTTCTGCTACTGCGCTCTTGTTTCTGATTATTTGAATATAATCCAATGGATCTGTATTCCCTTTTTCAGAATTATATATATGTGCAAGACTATCTGAAATATTGGATGCTATGATATTCTTATATTCCAATTCCTTTTTGTACTCATCCTCGGCTTTTTGAATAAGTCTTTTCAATGCATTACTGGGATCTGTTGGGGAATATTTGTTTACATTGCCTAATATTTCAAAGCACAAGCCCTTTTTTACTAACTGATGTAAAACCTCATAGATTTTTGTCCGGTGAACTCCGGATAATCTTGAAATCTCAGTTGCGGTAAAATTTTTTTTCTTCAGAAGATTTAGATATACTTTAGACTCAACTTCTGATAATCCAATTGTTTGCAAATTCTCAATATAACAATTATCTTTCATTTTACTCTTTTTCCTTGATCTTTGGACAAAATTCTATAGCATATTTTTTCATACTAAATTCAATTACTAAAAAACTGTGACACTTAATAGGTGTCAACAAAATTCTTATAAGAATATTGTGTCAATAAAAAAATGTAAATTGAATTAGAAAAACAACGTATCAAACATTATAGATGTAAGATATGGTTCCAATATTTTTTCAAACTTATCTTCATTTACTATTTTTGTAACAATAAGTTAGATAAAGAATGGTTATATGACACCAATAGTATGTTACATAATTAAGCTCTATTTAAACTTACACATTTGATTGTTATTCACAAATTTTCTATACATTGTAATCATAGAATGTAGTAGAACAGATGGTTTAATAGGGTACAACTTAAACGATACAACATTCCGAATCTTAGTAAGCCAGCTTATATACTATGAATAAAATGTTTGTTAGTTTATAATTTAGTTTATGATATTGATGCATCATGTTCGTGAATGAGCATTTTGCCAAGAAAACTTTTTTTCAATGAGACTGCATTTTCAGGGCATATCTCAATGCAGCACATGCAGAGTATACATTTTTGTGTATCCAATTGCGGTACGAGCTCATTATCTTCGAGAGTAAGGGCTTTTCCGGGGCAGAATTTTACACATGCTTTGCATTGTACACACTTTTTTGGATCAAAATAGGGGATAGTCCAGAAGAAGCGTTTAATGAAACCTTTCAAGGGTACTGAAAGCAAGCTAATAATTCTGTTTTTTCTTTTACTGGCTTGAATGTTGCAATTTGGAAGTACAAAATTCTCATCCACATCTCCAGATAATTGAAAATTATTGAAATCCAATCCTTCACGTTCGGCAGCAATGCGTGTAATGGGTATTTTTTCCGGCTCAAAGCCCATGAATTTGCTCGCAAAGTAATCGAGTGCAATGGCATTTTTGCTGCCCAGTATAAGCTCGAATTTCTTAACATTACCGGTTGAAGGACCGTCTCCGTCCATTCCAATAATGCCATCGATCAGGTTGAATGCAACTTTGTCTTTTATGATCTCATAAATATCAACCACGAATTCTGCAAATTTTTTTTGGATTCGGTGCAAGTCGGTGCAGATTTGATTTTGCAAGCCCCGGAATGATACCATAAAAATTCTTAATCGCACCTGTGTATAAGGTGTACATGTGGGTTTTCAATTTTGCCAGATTAATGATTGCTTCTGCATCAATGAATGCTTTGTTCACAGTGTATTTTGCATTCTTATTATATGTGTAAATTCCGTTCATGATCGGATTTATAAGGGTAACTCCATAGAGCTTTGCAAGACTTTCCATTCCGGTTAGTTGATATGCTTTCATAGCGCTCACAGTTCCGCCCGGGTTATCCATAAGTGAGATCGCAATTTTGTGATCTTTGAGTATTTCAATAACTGCAGCCACAAGATTAGGGTGCGTCGTGATCGCTCTATCGGGAGGGTATGCGCCCAGAAGATTGGGCTTCAGAAGCACTGATGAGAGGGAGTTTAGCGTGGGATAGAAATCGGTTTCAGTGAAAATCGAATCTATAACATATTTGATCCTTGGAATGTCATAAGTTAAACATTTCTTAGCAATAACTTTGTACATAGGTTCCTTTAAGTTTGTGAGCTGTGCGGAAAGAACATTGCACCATTTGGAATAATGTAGCAAGAGAAATCTTCGCCTTCTTTTTCTTTTATGAATTCGAGTCCATCTTCGACAGAATTTATGGGAGTAAAATGCACTGCTTTGACAAGTTTGGGGTCCATAGAACTCACAACAAGAATATCAGCTTCCTTCAGCAATCTGCCTGTAGCGAATGCACGATGTCCGCCGATCTGAATATTTTTTTTATCCATCCGAAGGAGTTCATCGATAGAATGTGCATTGCGTAGCTGTTTTTCCATTTCATTCTGCCCAATATTCTCCTGACATTCAGTTAGAAGAATGACAGTACCTCCTTCTTTTACCAGTTCAAATGTATTGTTCAATGCTTTCTGGGATTGATAAAAATTTATATCCTTCGGATAGCCGCCAACAGATACAATAAGCGCATCTGCTTTTTGTGAATATTTTACAGAATTATGTTCTATAAAGAAGTTCACTCCCTCAAGAAATGCATCATCGAGCGCTCCGGCGAAGCATTGAACGAGCTCCTTCTTATGATTGAGAACAGCTTGCAAAGTGAAGTCCACACCGACTATTGCAGCGGCTTCAGCCATTTCAAGATGAATCTTATTGCTGTCTTCAATGTTACCGAGCTTTGTATAATCATGAACGATATTTGAGTGATTATGACGAATGGTCTCGTACCCGCAAATACCCGGAAGAATTGATTTTCTTCCACCGCTAAATCCGGCAAAATAATGCGGATTGATCACACCGAGAGTGATGAGAAAATCAGCATCAGCAACCTTCTTATTTACGAGTAGCTCATTGCCGGAAACCATCATACCAAGATTTACTAGATCACCAGCTCTGCAGTCATGATTTTCTATAGGGAAATTATCAACAGCCCAATCTCCGTAATGATATCTCATCTCGGATTCAGTCATTTTTCTGTGTGTGCCGTTTGCAATTACACAATTAATTCTTTCATGTGGAAAATCATAAGAAAGCAGTTCCTTGAGAAGTGTTTCCAGCATAAGTGCGAATGGACCGGGACGAGTAATATCGCTTACAATAATGACGATATTTTTAGGATTTTTCTTTTTAAGCATCTTCTGTAAAGAAGGACTTCCAATAGGGGATTCCAGTTTTCCCCGAATGAGCTTTTTGGGCTCTGTATGTGCATCGATATGTTCCATTCCAAGAATTCCTAACATATTATTTTCAGGAATTACACACTTTTTGTATTCTTTTCCATATTTTAATTTTATATTCATTTTATCCTTATCAATGTGCGTCATACCAGCTTTTACCATAACCGATATCAACCTTTATAGGAACGATGCCGGCATACTCTTTCGGTAGCACATTTTCCATTTCTTGTTTTATTAATTTTTGATAAAAATCTATTTTATCCTTTCTAATCTCAAAGACCAGTTCATCATGAACCTGGATAATCATCATTATCTCATCTATTTTATTAAATATCTTACCGTAAAGTGCATTCATTGCGATTTTTATCATATCTGCTGCAGTACCTTGAATTGGCATGTTTATTGCCATACGTTCTTCATTTGCCTGCACATTTCTGTTCCTGCTATTGATGCCCGGAAGGTATCTCCGTCTATTAAAAATGGTCTTAACATATCCTTTATCATGAGCGAATTTTTTTGTTGATCCAAGATAGTTGTAAACATCTTTGTAAAAGGAAAAATAGTTATCGATAAATTTCTGTGCTTCTGCCCGGGAAATGCCAAGATCTTCTGATAATGAGAATGCACCCATTCCGTAAATAATACCGAAGTTTATGACTTTTGCTTGTCTCCTCTGATCGGGATTAATTTCTTTTTCATCGATTCCAAAAATCGTAGCAGCAGTTTGTGAATGTATATCTTCACCTTTATTGAAGTTCTCGATCATTTTTTGGTCCTTTGAGAGCAATGCAACAATGCGGAGTTCGATCTGTGAGTAGTCGGCAGAGAGGATAAGATGGTTGCTTTTCCCCGGAATGAAACCCTTTCTCATCTCTCTGCCAATCTCAGTTCTGATCGGTATATTCTGCAGGTTTGGATTGGAACTTGAAAGCCGCCCTGTTGCTGTAACAGTCTGATTAAAAGAAGAATGTATGCGATTAGTTCTGCGATTGATTAGTTTTGGGAAGGCATTAATATAGGTTGATTGCAATTTTTTTAACTGCCTGTAATCAATGATATCCCGAGCAAGCTCAAAGGTTCTGCTCAATTTTGTAAGCACCTCAATATCAGTCGAATAGCCGGTTTTAGTCCTTTTGATGATAGGCATTCCCATCTTATCAAAGAGTATTTCTGAAAGCTGTGATGGTGAATCAATATTGAAGTTTTCACCGGTTTTATAATAGATTGTATCCTGCAACTCTTCGAGCTTCTGATACAGCTCTTTTGAGATCCTCTTGAAGATATCTATATCGATATAAATGCCGTTTCTTTCCATTTGTGCAAGTGCTTTCACTAAAGGCATTTCAATATCATAAAAAAGTTTTGAAAGCTCGACTTTATCTATCTGGGTTTTGAGTTTTTCCCAAAGAAGAAAGGTAATGCATGCATCTTCTGCAGCGTACTCTGCCGCAGTTTCGATCTCAGCCTCTCCAAACTGGATTTGATTTTTCCCTTTGCCGATTATGTCTGTGATGGGTACCATTTTGTGTTGAAGATATTTCATGCTGACTTCATTCAGGTTGTGACGGTGTTCTTCAGGAGCAAGCACATAAGATGCGATCATAGTATCAAAATAAAGATTATGAATTTCAATGCCTTCATTTTGAAAAACCATATAATCAAACTTGATATTATGCCCGATAAATTTTTTTGAGTGATCCGCTAAAATCGCTTTAAGGTCAGTTAGCACTCTGCTTTTATCGAGTTGTTTTCCAAAGATATGTCCGACTGGTATGTAGTAGGATTTTTCATCATTTACGCAAAAGGAAATGCCTACAATACGACCATCGATCGGGCTGCAGGAATCCGTTTCGAGATCAACTGCAATATATTCGTTCTTTTTCAGCAAAGACAAAAGTGCTGAGAATGATCTCTCATTATCAACTATCCGCCAGCTGGCGGAAAATTTTTTCTTTTTGGTCTGCTCGATCTCACTATCAAAATGCTTCATGAAGGCAAACATTTCGTAGCGGATGCAAAATTCTTTTAATGCGTCAGTAAAAATATCCGGCACTTTCATTGAATCTATTTCGAGATTGATAGGAACGTTCATATCAAGCGTTACCAGCTTCTTAGAAAGCCGTCCTTGATCTGCATACTCAGTAATATTGTTCTTTATTTTCTCAGAAGTTATCTCATCAGCATGGCTGATAATTTCTTCCAGATCACCATATTCCTTAATGAGCTTTGCTGCTGTTATTGGTCCTATCTTTGGAATGCCTGGTACATTGTCGGATGAATCCCCGGCAAGAGCTAAAAGATCGACAATTTTTCCGGGTGGAACATCAAATTTTTCCTCAACCTCTTCAATGCCGATGAATCTGTCTTTTGAATGATCATATAATTTAACATGGTTGTCAACAAGCTGATACAGATCTTTATCTGTAGACACAATTACAATATCGTGCTCATTTTCATAACGCTCTGCCAGTGTGGCAATTATATCATCTGCCTCGTAGCCAGCTTTGGATAGTTTTGCAATGTTCGATAGCTTAACTATCTCAAGGATCGGCTCAAGCTGTTCGACCAGGTCTTCAGGCATTTTATCCCGCGTTGCTTTGTATTCTTTGTAGGTTTTATGGCGGAATGTTGGCTCTCGTTCATCAAAAGTTATCACAAAATATTCAGGTTCAAAACGCTCAAGTAAGGATATGATCGTTCGCAAAAAACCGAAGATCGCACTGGTGTTCTCGCCCTTTGAATTGATAAGTGGACGATTCTTGAAAGCAAAATAAGAACGATATATTATGGCTGTTCCATCGATGACATAAATTGGTTTTTTCATACGAACATTTCCTGAGTGCTTCTCCGAAGTGTCAATAATAAATTGACAAAAATTACTCAACTGAAAATATATCAATCAATATAATTATGATAATTAAGAGATATTTAATAATAATTTTGATGCTGTTCTTTGGCTCTCAGCTTTGGGCGAAAGAATATACTGTGTCTTACCTGAATTCCACGCGCAATGACCATCTGCCAGTTATGGAGATCGAGGGTAGGAATTTTCTGAACCTTTATGATCTTGAACGTATCTTTGATGGTTCTATTAAAACAGATCAGAAATCACAAACCATTGGTCTTATTACATTTGAGAAAAAGTGCGATTTCTCTTTTTTCAATAATTGGGTACGTTTTGGCAAACATAGCTACAATCTTCACGATGATATTCAGGTCATCAACGGATTCTTTTATGTTCCGGACTATTTTCTTAACCTCTGTGCTGATAAATTTTTCCCTGATGAAGTCACACTGGATGACGGTTCGATCATCATAAATTTTTCCTCTATGCAGAAATATCTTATAAAGACAATTGTGCTCGATCCCGGTCATGGGGGAAAGGATCCTGGTGCGGTGGGACGGATCATCGGATTGAAAGAAAAGGATATTGTGCTTAATATAGCGAAAAAAGTGAAAGCTCACCTCGAGAAAAATCTCGATGTGAAAGTACTTCTTACACGGCATGATGACAGGTTTGTATCTTTGGGCGACAGAACAGATTTTGCCAATAAAAATCAGGCAGATATTTTTGTGAGCATTCACTGCAACGCAGCGTATAACACTAAGGCAAACGGCTCCGAAGTATATTATCTTTCCACTGCACAAACACATGAAGCGCGAGCTGTTGAGGCAATGGAAAATGAAGTTATCAAGTTTGAGGATCAGGAGAGTATATCCCGTTACACTGATCTTGATTTTATTCTCTATGATATGCGCCAAACTGAATATCTGAATGAGAGCAGCGAACTTTCAGAAATGTGCCAGAAGCAGCTTGTCAATACACTCTCCACAAAAAATAATGGCGTGCGGCAGGCAAATTTCTATGTACTTCGCGGTGCGTTCATGCCTGCTGTACTGGTTGAAGTTGCCTATCTGTCAAATAAATATGAAGAAAAAAAACTGCTTTCCAAGAATTTTCAGGAAAGAGCTGCAAAAGCGATATATACAAGCATTAAGCAGTTCAAAAATAAATACGATAAGATGAATTAAATTTTTGTCAGGAGAAAAACATGAAAAGAATATTTCTGATTTTTATCATTAGTTTTTTTAGTCTCACTTGTAATGTCTCAGCAAAATCGATGTTTGCCATCGGTAATATGTACGGAGCGCCGACAACGGTCATTCTCTCTTATGATCTTCAGCATGAGGGCATACAAAAACAGGAGATACTGAACATTCCCAGTCATGGAACCGGTGCGTATGATATTTGCGTAGAGCCGGAAAACGAGCTTCTATTTATATCTTTCAAAAATAGTAATATAATCGAAATGGTAAATGCATCCATGCTTACAAGCTGGGGGGGTGCTCAATTAGGAGAAATATCTAATCCTGCAAGTATCAAATATTATAATGAAACGAATACTCTTTATGCGTTAGAAAGGAATACCAACAAACTTTATAACTATATCTGGCATTATCAGGATACGACCTTTGCTTATGCAAATGCTTTTGCTCCTTATTATACTGAACTCGAAAATATCGTGAGCGGTCAGGATCTTGCAATTGATGAGAAGAATGATCTGCTATATGTGGCTGACAGTTCTCAAAAGTATGTTCATTATTTTTCTGCGTATGACCTGTCTCATTCAGGAAGCGTGGAAGTATCTCAAAAACCTACATCGATTGCCATCGATGACGGGAGATATCTCTATGTTGCGAACCGTAACTATGGTTCCAAGATACTTCAATATGATCTCCAATCCTCAACATTACGATCTTATGCACTCACTGCAGACAGTTATGTCATGAAATTAGCTGTTGATAAGTTCACAGGAAATGTATTTGCTTCTTTGAGTACAACATCAGGTATAAATAAAATTCTTGTGCTCGATGACCTTCTTGAGGTGCTCTATGTACTTGAAGATGAAGAGATAGTCTATCCTTCCGGAATGTGCATACCGGATCAAGATATTGGCTACAATCCCTTTGATGTGCAGAAAGATGATGGCGTTTTCACATGGATAGCTCCAAACAGTGTGATGCGCTATACTATCTCATTTAAAAATTTACTTAACTATCCATTAGACAATGTACTTATAACAGATTGGCTTCCTTCAGATCAGCATATATCAATGCATAATATGAGCTCTGACGGTGTTTATAATCAGCAGGAGCATACTATTACGTGGAATATCGGAAATCTGCCTGCAGGTGGAGAAAAAGAGGAAGTCTGGGTAGAAGTGAGAGTGCTTTCCGGCATTCAAACTCCAGACACGCTCATCAATTATTGCACAATTGGAAATGATATTGTCACAACAACAAAATATATTCAAACTCTTGTAAAAAGCGCTACTCCTATCACACAATCCTATTTTGATCCGAATCCATATAATCCGGAAATAAATGGGGGATTGGGCATTGCGCATTTGGACTTTGCACATGATGATTCACCAATAACACAAGTGAAGATTTACGACACATCAGGTGAACTGGTTTTAGAGAATAAAAATATAAGTTCCGAAGAAGTAACATGGAACGGAAAGAACGGATCCGACGATTTTGTTGCAAACGGTGTATATTTTATAATCGTGGAAAATAAAGCCGGCGAAAAAGCTGTCATTAAAATTGCAGTACTTCGGTAAAATAAATGTGCAGTTATCTTGACATTATTATCAGCAAATAATATGAAATATTATAAGAGGTTTATATGAAATTTTATAAAGTATTTATGGTTGGCGTGTTACTGATATTCTTCTCCTCATTTTTATGTGCACAAACCCCTGATTCACTAATTATGAAAATTGATGAAAACACCTACAAAATAGATAACATCAAAATTGATATTGCCAACAGAGAGATCACTTTCCCAGCAGAATTCAATATGAATAGGGGACTCATCGAAACCATTCTCGTTGGTCCCCAAGGGAGATTGCATGAAACTATATTGAAAACAGATGCTCTCCCTGCATATATCCAGACTTCGCTATTGCTTCTCGGACTGGAATGCGGACAAAATATGGAACTTGGCAATTATGACACAATGCCTGAAGGAGATTCTTTGCTTGTATATGCGATCTGGGCAGATACTCTTGGGGTAACACATGAAGAGCGGGTCGAGCGTTTAGTGTGGAATATTCCCCAGAAACGTGAAATGCTGAAAACTCACTGGATATTCCTCGGTTCAAAGATCGTTAATGGACAATTTATGGCAGGTCTCGATCAAAATATTATGAGAACATATCATGATCCTTTTACGATAATCCACAGTCCGCTTCCTACCATTACTGATGATACATTTTATGAAGCAAACAAAAACATAGTTCCTGAAAAAGGAACAAAAGCAACGATCAAGATAAAAGCATTAGATTAATTATTGGAGGATATGCATGAAACGATTTTTTTTAATTATAATTATGACACTTATTGTTGTTTCTTTCAGCCATGCAGAAATTGATCTCTCATTAGCTCATGAGATGGAACATTCTATTAAGTTAGGTTTGCAGTGGCTTGTTGAGCAGCAGGAAGATAACGGAAGCTGGCAATACTATCCTGCGATCACTGCACTCGCTGTTATTGCAATTGTCAACAGCAATCCAAATATAAGCTACCAGTTCGAGCCCGTTGCAAAAGGGCTTGGTTTCATTGCAAGCTGCGCAAAACCAAACGGAGCTATTTATGGCGATGATATGCCCAATTATAACACTTCGATCTGTTTGATGGCTCTCAAAGAAGCAAATGATTCCCAGTATAACGAGATCATCGATAGGGGTGAGAAATACCTGCTGGGTCTGCAAATCGACGAGCAAGAGGGTTACACCGTTGACAGTTTATATTATGGCGGAGTTGGCTATGGTGGGGATGAGCGCCCTGACCTTTCCAACCTGCATTGGGCTTTGGAAGCGATGCTTGAGCGCGAACCGGTCTATACAGATGAGCTTGAAATCAATAAGAAAGAAATTATCAATATTGAAGAAAAGAAGCTCTTTTTTGATAAAGCGATAATTTTTCTGCAGCGTTGCCAGAATCTTGAAGAGTATAATCCGGAATCATATTCTGAAAACGATGGAGGATTTATGTACGAACCCGGTATAAGTAAAGCCGGCGGTTCAACATCCTACGGAAATATGACCTATGCTGGTTTGAAAAGTATGATCTATGCAAAGCTTGATAAAGAAGACCCGCGCGTACAGGCAGCGTATAACTGGATAAGCAATTATTTTGTGGTAGAAACAAATCCGTTACTTGGCAATCAGGGACTTTTTTATTATTATCTCATGATGGCAAAAGCGCTCACTGCCTATGATACTGATATTATTGTCGGCGATGATGGTATCCAACATGACTGGAGAGCTGAACTCTCAAACCAACTTATCAAAATACAAAATGAAGAGGGCTGGTGGCAGAATGAGAACGGCAGATGGTGGGAAAATAATAAAGTACTTGTGACAACCTATTGCATCATTAGTCTCGAAGAGATTTTAAAAGGATAAACGATGTTGGTTTCATTCTATGCAACACTCAAAAACAAGCAAACCTATTCTATCCGAACAGAAAATTGCACATTTTCTACTTATTTTTCACAAATAGTTGACAAGCCCGTAGATTTTTCTTTACAAGATTTTTGCAAAAAATGTAAAGTATGCATTGATGCATGTGAAGTGTCTGCGATTTCGTGCGATGTAGAACCTTCATATAATATAGAGTGTTTCAAATAATCCCGGAGTTAAACGCTGGGCTGTTGATGTTGATAAATGTTACATGTTTTGGGTTGAAAATGGCGGCGGATGTTCAAGCTGTATTGCAGCGTGTCCCTTTTCGAAATAATATGGAAAAATTTAAAATGCACACAGATCAATTAATGTCTCCAATAGGCATATTTTTGGATACTACTTTCTTAAATAGGTTTCCTAAAAAAAAATAAAATTAAAAGGAGAACAGGATGAAAAAACAGATATTATTAATACTTATTGGAATTATTATTTCATTAGGTTTTATGTTATCATCTGTGTTGGCAGATGATTTGATAGACCGAGCCCAGGAGTTGCTTGAGAAATATTCAACAGCACCTCCTCCCCCTGAATTGAATGATCCTGATGACTGGAATGAAATAATGCAATCAAAACAAGCTGGACCAATGGTAAATTGTATGCCTCATTATTATAGTTGGGTTGGTAGAGAAATTACAATTTGGGGTAACGTACATTGGGGTGATATCTCAGCTGGAAACTATGAATGGGATCTGGGTGATGGAAATATTCTGACAGGTGCTGTTGCAGATGCTCGATATATTGCTGTAACACATACCTATACTACAGGTGGTATAAAAACTGCCACATTAACAGTGACTGATGACGATGGACTAATAGATGTTGATCAAGCAACAATTGATGTAATCCCGATTGTTGCTAAACAACAGCGGATTAATGCTGCAATTGAAGATGGTTTGCGCTGGTTGTATTTAAATCAAAACGCAAGCGGCTGGTGGTACGATTCAAGTGATTATTACGGAATGGGTACGACTGGCTTGGCTGTATTGGCATTTGAAGAGAATGCACATCACGGAAATAATGATCCTGATGAGGATATTTATGCTGAAACTGTTCAATTAGGCTTAGATTGGATAATAAATCATCATGGCAGAAACATTTCTATTAATGTACAAACTGCTGGTGATCCAGATACTGATGGAGATGGTATTGGAGTTTATTTTTCTACTAATGTATATGCAAATGGTATTGGGTGCTTGTCTGTTGCAGCAAGCAATCAACCGGATAGTGTTGTTGCAAGTGGTAACCTTGCTGGAATGACATATTACGAAATAATGGAAGATGCTATGAATTGTATTGCATGGTCACAAACTGACGCATCCTCTGGAAATCAACGTGGTGGTTGGCGATATGGTGCTGCTACTAGTAATTATGGCTCAAGTGATAACTCAGCTGTCCAATGGCCTGTGCTTGCTCTGAAAGCAATTGAACAAAATATGCCACCAATACAAACACCAGAATGGGTAAAAACTGAACTGGCATATTGGCTTGAATATAGTCAGTATATTGATGGTGGTTTTGGATATACATCCCCCGGTTATTGGGATAATAATGTTAAAACAGGAGCAGGTCTGGCAAGTCATTATTATATTGGAACACCAATTACTGATTCTACAATTGTAAATGGTCTAAATTTTTTAGATGTTCACTTCTATGATACCTATGATGGATCGGCTGGTGAAATGTTAGGTGGGAATTACTATGCACTTTATGGTTTTAAAAAAGCAATGGAATTCTACGATATTACAACATTTGGTACTGGACCAATAGACTGGTATGAAGAGATTTCAGATTACCTTCTTGACAATAGCTATTATGGTCAAAATGCTGATGGTTCCTGGCCCGGTGGAACTTATGCTATTACATGGACAGCAGGAACAACTCCTACTGCAATATTAGTATTAACTCGTGGTGTAGTTCAATTACAACCCATAGCAGTTATTAGCTCTTCTAATCTACCTCAACCAACTGATACTCCGATTGCTTATTCAGGTGCAAATTCATATCATCAAAATCCTGAGGAATTTATTACTCAATGGGAATGGGACTTTGATGCAAGTGATGGTCTTGACTGGGATAATCCTGATGCTATTGGTGAATTTGTAACATGGGAATATTCTGTGGAAGATACTTTTGAAGTAACTTTGCGTGTTACTGGTAGTGACAGTTTAACAGATACAGATGTCCATTTTACAATAGTAGATGATGGTGTAATTCATGCTCCAATTGCAGATCCAGGTGGTCCTTACTTTGGTCAAATTGGTGAAACTATAACATTGAATGGCTCTGGTTCGTATGATCCAGATGGTGGTGAAATCATACTCTACGAATGGGATACAAATGGCGATGGACAATATGATGATGCAACTGGTGAAACAACTGATGTGGTATTTGATAATTTGTACTCAGGTCTTATTGGTCTAAGAGTCCATACAGCAAATGCTTGTTCTGATTCAACTGCTCCAAAATATGTTACATTATGGACATCAAATGTTGATCTTGAATTAACAGAAAACAATGTAACAGTATCAAATCTTCATCCTGCCGAAGGAGAGGTAGTATCTTTTGAAGCTGCCATTGAATGCCATACTGAGGGTGGTGCTACTGTTGGTGAGTTTGTTGTTCGTTTTTATGATGGTGATCCAACAATAATAGTCAATCCAATTGGATCATTTACTATTGGAC
The DNA here is from genome assembly GCA_000404785.1 of Cloacimonetes bacterium SCGC AAA252-N17. Classification (GTDB taxonomy): domain Bacteria; phylum Cloacimonadota; class Cloacimonadia; order JGIOTU-2; family JGIOTU-2; genus Celaenobacter; species Celaenobacter polaris. The sequence continues at coordinate 43,263 of ASNI01000003.1, read as the reverse complement.
CAATGGGAAATGGAAATACTGAAACAGTTTCTCTGAATTGGACTATGCCAGATACACTTCCTCATGATATTTATATTCATGCGGATGCCGATTACGATATAGAAGAGTATAATGAAGATAATAACCAAGTGATAGTCGAGCTTGGAACTGCTGAACCACCTACTGATGAACCATGCTTCTGTCCAAATCCATTTAAGATTGGACATGAGGGATATCCTAATGAGGGTGAAATATTTCCAAACTTTGATGATCCCATTTCTCCTAAAACCAAGCTTAGAATATACGACATAGCCGGTGAACTGGTGAAAGAAAGCGATGATGTAGGTAATATCAGTATGCGGTGGGATGGTAAAAATGAATATGGCGACTTTGTCGCAAATGGTGTTTATTTTATCATCGTTGAAAATCAAGCTGGTGAGAAAAAAATCATCAAAGTAGCGATATTACGCTAGGAAAGGAGATAACAATGAAAACATATAAAATTATCAAGACAGTACTTTCTTTCGTGGCAATACTTGGATTATTCACCTCCTTTGCGTTTGCAGAAGAAGATATTGCAGGCGGACAGGGAGGTGCTTTCCTGAGAATTCCTGTTGGTGCTCGTCCTGCCGGTCTGGGAAATGCATTTACTGCTATTGCAGATGACGGCTCAGCTCCCTTCTTCAATCCCGCTGGTCTCTGCCAAATAAAAGGCACACGCTTGGGTGCTATGTACAATATTATGAGCTTAGATAGAATGAACTATCAGGCATCGATCATTGTAGGCAGCAAGCGTGATGCAGCTATGGCGGTCACCTTCAATAGTATTGGAGTGAGCGATATTATTGAATGCCTGCCCGGTCAGGGTCCAAGCGGAGTTACATTTAGCTCCAATGATATGGTTCTGGGTATTTCTGCAGGTGGCAAGATCATACCTTTGCTCAGCTTTGGTGCAGGAGCCAAGTATATTATGCAATCCATCGATGACAACAAGGCATCAAGTTTCGCATTCGATCTTGGCGCAATGATCATCTCACCTGTTTCCAGCGGACTGATAAAACAGATCCGCGCAGGCGCAAGCTTGCTAAACTTTGGTGGAAAGATGAAATGGGACACTGATTCTGACCATGAAGATACAATACTTCCCATGCTTCGTCTTGGCGCATCAACAGACCTTCAGCTCACCTCATTTGATTTGATCGGTACTGCGGAAATTTCTCAGTCTCTTGGACGTGAAGGCGATCAGAAAAATGATTTCAAATTACACCTCGGCGTAGAGGGCTGGCTTGCAAACTTATTTGCTGTACGTGCCGGTCTTGATGGAGAAGATTTCACAATGGGCGCTTCGATCGTATTAAGCGATTTCCGCTTTGACTATGCCTATATACCTGATTTTCTTGATGAAGGTGCAACTCATAAACTTGCCATTGATCTAGGCTTCTAATCATAGAAAAAACTATACTTACGGCTTTGTGGATATCCATGAAGCCGTTTTTCTTTACATCCAAACTTGACAGCCGATTTTGTGGTGCTAAATTATAAGTTGTTTAAATCGCTTTTTGAAAAATACATAGGGGGTGTTTGGTTTCGACAGGGACTCCGGAGGTAAGAATAGCATATCGGGCAGATTACCTATCCCGTTAAACCCGGTGATACTAAATTGTAAATGCAGATGAAAATCTAGCACTAGCTGCATAAACATGCAACTCATTTGATAGGATGGTGCCATTGACAACCTGTTAAATGCCGTTTTCAATGGCTTAGATGCTGCGATGTCTATACACAGTATTGAAGCTCATAGGCTTGGTTTCGGAAAGGTTTGCACATTGTTCTTTCTGAAATGACCAAATTACGATGTTCTAAATATGTAGAATTTCTTACAGCCAAATCTCTGGACGCGGGTTCGACTCCCGCCACCTCCACCAGTCTTCGTTTTGAGCGAAGCGAAAAATGAAGACTGCAGCGGCGTAATCGCCAGCGGCGAATGAAGCCGTGCTGATCGACGATTTTTATTTTGCTCAAAACTTCGCATCGGCAAGCCAACAGGAGTATTATGATGTACTATGTATATATTCTGAAAAGTATCAATTTCCCAGATAATTACTATACTGGTTATACTTCAGATTTGAAATTTCGATTAGAAAAGCATAACAATGGGGAAGTAAAACACACAACGAAATACAAACCTTGGAAAATCAAGACATATATAGCGTTTGATAATAAAGAAAAAGCCCACTCATTTGAGAGATACTTGAAAAGCCATTCAGGGAGAGCATTTACAATCAAACACTTATAATTTGAGTGGAGCGAAAACGTCCGCCTTTTTTGCATGCGGATACCCAGGCACGATCGGGGATGACGTCATTTTTTTTATTGAATGTTTGAACATCCAAAGCATTGCGAAAAAGGGAACAGTTAAATTTGCCCGCCCTGTGTAATTGCTTTGCACCACTTCGTGGATTACACAGGGCAAGCATTTAACGTCCTAAAGCTTTCGCAACGAGAGATAGGGTAGAGACGGGTTTATCCCGACGGTGTATGAGCATAATAAATAGACTCTTAGACAAGCTCAGGATGACAATCTTTATTTGTTTTGGTTCTACATTAATATTGTTTCGTGTTTTTTCGTGTATTTCGTGGTTGATAATCTGTTAAGTATACTTTTGCAACATGGATGAAAATACTTTAGCTTAATCTCATCAAAACAAGCGAATTAATAGGAAAACCAATATCCCTCGCCAGTACTTCACATTTTACTTTGAGGAGGAAAAAGATCTCTCTACTTTCTTCAGATATACCTTCATAATTTCCCTGCCCTTTGCTTATGATCATATCAGCATTCATGAAAAGCCTTTTGAATTCTCCGCTGCATTTTGAGAGTATTGTGCCAGGAACTGCTGAACCGGAGGACACGATTTCAGCTACTTTATCGATACCTGCCCGTTTTGCATCCTTTTCAACCACATCATTAATAACAGGAGTTCCACGAACTGCATAAATCACTTTTTTATGAGCAAACTGCTCGATCAACAATCTGTCAAACACTGATTCGCCTGCATTATCTCCTATATAGAGAATTGTTTTAGATTGCTCCAACCGACTTTTGAATAGTTCATAATCGTTTATAGCAAATTCTTTATGAATGATCGTTTTAATTTCCGAGGGGATATCAATATTTTGATGGATCGCAAGATCAATGACATTTCCGGCAATTGCCATTTTGATAGCTGTAAAAAGGGGATCAGTACTTTCTGAGATAAGATTTTCACAAAAAGGAACAAGCTGCAATGCTTCATCCGTGTTTTGGTTTTTAAGGTTTTCGTAAGGGTCTTCTACGCCGGAAATTTCCCTGATTTTACCGTAAATGAACTCTCCAATTTCTGGAGGAGTTTTATCCAAAGAAATTTCTTGAAAGAGCATTCCGACTTCATCTATGATGGATTTTATTACTTTCGGGTCATCTGTGAATAATCTCGCAGCACGAAGCGCTTGTTTGACGAAACAGGGAAAGCATTCAAAATAGGTTTTCATTCAGTTCCTTTCGCAGTGTATTTCTGTCATGGAATGGTCCATGACAACTCAAAAATATTCTTAAGATATTCTCTGTGTCCTCTGCCTGCCAAGGCGTAGTGAAACGTAGACTGGTGGTTAAACATATTTATTTATCCCAGCTATAACAAATCACTTACAATCGATCCATCGGGGAGCATGTTGTCGGGATGATATTGTTCGGTTTCTTCCATTTCATAGCGCACACATTTTGACCAATCACCTTTGCAGTAATTCAAAATCCATTTCTCAGCCAGTTTGCCGGCTTCATAGTAGTATTTCATAGGACACACAGGGTACCATTTGCATTCATGATTTTTGGGATGTTTATTCATTAACTCATAAATTCTTTCAGCTTATGAAAATTGGCAAGAGATTGAGAAAAATATTCTTTATTATACAGTAAAGATACAGGATGCGAAAGAGGAAGTATATGGTAACCATTCGTCCTTACACTGTTGCCGATCAGTTGAGGAAATTCCTTTCTCGATATAGTTTTGAGAGCGAATCGGGAGAACAGATATTTAGTTGCGTAGTAACCAAGGGGAGCAAGAAGCCATGGTTGCACCTCATCAATTTCCATATCCAGATAAAAAGAGCATGCTTCGATCTCCTTTTGCTTTGGTCGTCTGTTTTTGGGGAGTGTGCATTTAATAAGATTGGTCATATATAGTTCATCTTCACAAATATTCGCATTCTTCAGGAGTGTATGAAGAATAGTACCGGAAGGTCCAATGAACATCCTGTTTTCTTTATCTTCCAATTCTCCTGGAGCTTGAGCGATCAGCATCACATCAGCATGTATGTTTCCTTCCCCTACAAGTGCATGAGTTCGGGTCTTATAAAGTGAACATCGGGTGCATACTTGAAGTTCTTCTCGTGTAAACATATTCGTGTATAATTATTTTTCTTTTATAAAATTGAGTAATTTTTGCATTATTTTTGTTGCTTTCCCTTTCAAGAAAACATCTGTAATCGTATTTGTATAATTTGATGGTTTAATGTTCACCTCGATGATTTTCACACCATTCCGTTTTGCCTCAATCGGGATTATGGATGCAGGCATAATTTCACCTGTTGTACCGACGAGTATGAAAACGTCCGCTCTTTCTGCTTCCGCAAAAGAATTAATTCTTGCCGGCTCGGAAATCGGTTCTCCGAAAAAGACAAAATCCGGTTTGAGAATAGTTCCGCAATCTATACATTTTGGTGGTAAATGAGATAGGTCAATGTTTTTTGCAGCATAGATTTTGTCGCAATTTGTGCAGATTAAATTTTTAGAAGTCCCGTGAAATTCAAATACGTTTTTACTTCCTGCTGTTTGATGAAGATTATCAATGTTTTGTGTAATAACAGAATTCAAATAACCAGATTTCTCCATTTCGGCGAGAGCAGTGTGGGCTGAGTTAGGTTCTGCTTTTCCAAAGAAATCATAAAAGATTTCTTTGATCAGTTTCCATGATTTGAGAGGATTTTGCCGAAAATAATTAATATCCAAAAATAAGGGATCGAATTTACTCCACAAGCCATTTTCACCCCGAAAAGGAGGGATTCCGCTTTCTACCGAAATGCCTGCTCCCGTAAAAGCGGTAACGTGTTTTGCATTCTTGATTAGTTTGGCAGCTTCTTCTATCATTTAGAATTCCTTAAAAATTCTTGCTAACGATCTTCCTGGAGCCTGAATATCCAAATCAAGAAAATAACCGAACGGAGTTTGCGAAACTTCATATCCTGAATCTTTCAATCTGTTTTCTGCCCGATTAAACATCTCTTTGGTTGTCACTTCATCTGCTTTGCTCATAGATAAATGCGCAAAAGAGTGTAAGACAATATGGTTTGTTTCGTTTTTCTTTGCAGCCCATTTCAGGTTTTTAATCATTTTGGTTTCCGCTTTGGCAATATCTTCTTCGTCTTTTTGCTCTACCTGAATAAAGCCGACTAGTGCATTTTTTATCTGCTTATTTTCTTCGTATTTCTCCACAGATTCCAAATTTTTAATATTGGTTTTATATGCAAATTTATCAGTATAAATCATCAATAGTTTCATTGATTGCTCCCCCTTTTGGCATTTAATAATCGAAGATGTTTTTTAAGGAATAATTTTTCTTGGAAATCGCTGAATCCAAATTCCGTTAGGATCTGTTTCCAATCTCTTTCTACATATTCAAATGCATATTTGCATTCAATTATTTTGAAAGGAATTCTAAAATAGAGTGGTGTTTCATCAGTAACAAATTCATTAAAATCAAGAATAATAAATTCGCCACCTTCTTTCAAGGCATTGAAGGCATTTTGGATGATATTTTTTTGAATTTCAAAGGGAAAACCATGGAAAACGAAAGAAATAAAGACTTTGTCATATTTCTTTTCCAAGTCAAAAAGTTGATCAATTCGCCGATTTATCACATTGATGTTTTCAAATTTCTTGGTTTTTTTTTTGAATTGGGAGATCATCAAGTCGGAGATTTCCAGCCCCAGAATTTCACCTTTTTTGGAAAGGTATTTATTCATCAAAAGCGCATTTCTTCCTGTTCCGGCACCGAAGTCGAGGATTTTATCGTCTTGGTTTATATTCATTGTATGAATGGCTTTTTTAATAAAAAAATTATAACCGCCCAATGTAACTATATTCAACATATTATCATAAAATTTTGCAGTAAAACCTTGGATTTCCACTTTGGATTTAGGATATAATTTTTCCATGTTTTTCCAGCTCATCTGCAATTTATTTTTTTTATGAAGACAAAACTTGAAGCAACGATTAATGAAACTATACTGAATGTGATATAATATCCCAGAAGAGATATTAATATTCCGGCAACAAGCGGGAAAAAGGTGGACAGGATATTTCCTGCGCCGGAAATTCCGGTATATGTTGCTCGGTTTTCATTGCTGGAAATCTCCACTAAAATACCATTTCTGGAAATATTGAAAGTAGTGATAAAAATTCCGGTAAGAACAAAAAGCAACTGATAGATTAGCTGGTTATTACCAAAGGACAAGCTGAGAAGTGGAATAATTGATCCTAAAACAAAACTGAAATACAATAACTTTTTATATTCAAATTTTTCTGATCGCTTATAAAGAATTAAACTGGTTATCAACATCCCGATTATCTTTAAAAGAAGAATATTTCCAATAAAGCTATAACTCAGCTCGAAATTTCTTTTAGCAAATAAGATCATAAAGGGGATGAAGCTGAAAGCAAGCCCCAGAAAGTTAATGATAAATAGGTAATTTTTCAGATTAGAATTTTGTGAAATTTCCTGTGGGATCATTTTAAAAAATTTCCAAAAACTCTGCTTATTTATGAATTCAACACTGATTTCTTTTATTTTCCAGAAACCGAAAGAAGCTAAGAATAACAATATTCCAGCAAGCAAAAGCAATGTACCGTAATTGTTCGGATAGGAAAGATGCTTGAGGATAGCACGTACAATTATGGCAGAAACAAAAATCCCAATACTGCTTATTACCTGTTTTATTGAGAAAAATCTTTTGCGTTTTTGATGTACAATGGATTTCCCCATAATATCGACATAAGAGATATTTGCAAAAGAACCGCTGAAAGAAAAGACTGAAATTAATATAAAAATAGAAAAAATAAGCATTTGATTACTAATGAAGTCAGATCTGAAAAGAATAAAAGCTAATAACAATAAAGTAATAATTCTGAAATTAATTCCCAACAGAAGATATTTTTTCTTATGTGTCTTGTTTGATAAAAATCCGGCAAAAATAATTTGCATTAAACCGGACCCTCCCACCATAATTGCAGTGAGAAAGCCCAACATAACGGCGTTTCCCCCGGCTTTTATCAGCATTGATGGAATGATAGTATGGACATCCATAAAATTGGAAGCAAGCGAAAGAAAAATTCCATGCCAGATTAAGGCTCTAAAATTAATTTTCGATATTTTTTTTGTTAAGATACTAGTCATTTCCACCTATTATTGAATTTACTTTTAAAGATATTTGCTACATTCCTTTCCAAGCACTTTTTTCCATTGCTAAAAATTTCTGCATTTCTTCCTGTGTCATCATCACTTTTTCAAAATTCACTTGAGAGTTTATGGCTTCCAACGGCTGTTTCACACTTTGGATAAGCATATCAAAAATCGGAATATTCAAAGCGGGCAAAGCCATCACAATTTTCACATTATCCTTATTGATCTCATAAGATTTGATAATGCCAAGATCATATAAACTGTGATTAATAGCGGGATGTTGTACGCTTTCAATAGTTTCTTTTACTTTTTTTTCAAAATCCATATTTTATTACTCCTTTTTATAAGGCTAAAGAACCCATTGGGTCCCATGGTTTTAAAATAATCGGTTCTAATTTCCAGGCGTTTTTTAATTCTTCAGAAAGATATTTTTTATTTATCACAACCTGATACGTGTATTCTTCAAACCATTTATCACTCATCACAAAATAGCCTTTTTCTCCGTTTTTTTCGCCCCAACTGTTTTCCACTTTCCATCTATTCGGAACATTGTTGATCAGATTGACACCGGTAAATACCATTGCGTGAGTCATCAAACTTTCTCCATAATCCAATCTGCCGGCTTTATCAAGTTCGAATTTTGATTGAAGTACGTTTTCATAATCATAGATATTTTCAGCCAAAATTCCTTTTTTCCTCTGCATTTTCTTTCCGACATCGCTGCCAAACCAGACAGGAACTCCTTCTTTTAGTTGTTTTAATGCAAGCTTTTTGAAAGTTTCTATATCGACATTGAGATATTTCACATTATTCCCACCTTCCACATTACCCAAGTATTGAACTGTGAAAGTTTTATTAAATGGTTTATCTTGAGTAGGAGCGTTAATAATGCTAATATAATCTTTCATATTCAGATTAACATATTTGGCATAAAATTCTTTTGGTGTAATTTCTAAATCACGATGGAATTTTTTATCTTTGTCGGTAAATTCAAAGGTAATTTTTTTGGGTGGGATACCCAGAAACATCGTTAATAACCGGTAAAACTCAAGGATCATTTTCTTCTTATCATTTTTCAATTTTTCTAATGTTTTGCCGGTTTGATGATCCTTTCGTAATGTAGAAGCATATCCCCTCAGTTTTAATGTTAGAATTTGGTTCATTCTGGCAGAATTACTGCTATGAAAGGATTCTGGCATAACAGCTTTGGGAACCACGCCGTATTTTTCGACAATACTGGTGAACATATCCCACTGTCCGCCATCATTCAGCGGTGCATTAAGAAGCCACATTATAATTCTGGAATCTGTTTTTTCGTCTAAGGTTTCGAGAATATTTTCCAGAAAGTAATTTGCTTTTTCTATTTTATCGAAGAACATTTGATAAGTTTGGGAAAGTTCAAAATTCTTAAGGTTTAGTTCTTTCATAATTTTGAATCTCATTGTATTCAATCCGGCAAAAAGCCAACATCTACCGCTCTTATTCTGAGCTGTGATCTTGCCGGTTTTTAATTCCAAAGAAAATGTGTGCTGCATATCTGACTTAGATTGATGATTCAAGGCAACTTCATCAAGTCCCACATTCAGAATACTGTTCCTGATAACGTTATCGTTCTTTCTTTTTATGGCTTTTTCTTCCATTTCATTGTAAAGATCATTATCTATGATCATTCTTTTGTTTAACATTTTTAGCTCCTTCAAAATTTCCTAAAAAATTTCTTTTATATTTCTTTTATATTTCATTTTTTTACTAATTTTTTTAAAATATTCCACATTATTATAATATGAACATCTTTCCAAAAATGCGAAAATTTATGCAAATATTTAAACTCGTCTCATAATCGAATTACATTTCGGACAGTGAGTTTGATAGCACGGAACACCTCTTTGGTGCGGTTCTTTATGTCCGCAACTTGGGCAAACACAATAACCACCTTGTCCCCGACCCAAACCTTGATTTCTTCCCCGTCCTCCACCACTGCCGAAACCAAGTCCTTGGTTTTTTCCTTGTCCACCACTTCTACCTGAACCAAATCCTTGCCCACTACCTCTACCATAATTACTAAATGAATTTTCAATTCTTTCAGTCGATTCAGAAAACACTTCTTTTTTTGTTCTTGATTGAGTGCTCTTTTTATCTGTTTTGGTTGTGACAATAGCTCCAACCGGACAAGCATTTGCCGCTTTATCAATACATGAAGCATGTTCGTCTATAATTTCAGCTATTGAGTTTTTAATTAAAAAACCTTCAGGACAAATATTAACACAAACGCTACAGCCAATGCATTTTTCTTTGTCTATTTTTGTCATTTTATTTTCTCCGTTAATTCAATATTTTCGGAATGCTTTAACATTTAAAAAATCCTTAATTTCTTCACCTTATTGCTTATAAGTCTTTTCTCCTGCTTTTATCTCTACTTTTAGAATATTTTCAGATGGAATTAAGGGACAGACATAATTAGGACTATAGGCACACCAAGGGTTAGTTGCTAAATTAAAATCCAATATCCACTTATTTCCCATTTTGTCTCTTTCCTCATAAAGGTCTAAATATCTACCTGCTCCGTAAGTTTTTTTTCCGTTGGTAGCATCTTTGAAAGGGATAAAAAGTCGAGTTTCTGATTCTTCAGATTTGTATACATTTAAAACACAGATGCTATTTTCCACCTCGAAAGAAAATTTTCCCCATTTCAGAAAATTCCTTAAATTTCCACCTGTATCTTTGATTATCACTTTTTCTTTGTGGGAAAATTCTTCTAATTCCAATTCGAATCTATATTTGAGATAAGGTTCAAAATAGTTTAATTTTGTGAAATTTGCTCTTTCTTTCGGCAAAATAGGTGATTGAAAATTTTGTTTGAAAAATATATCTTTTCCTTTTCTGTTATTTTTAATTTGATTTTTATAATTATCCAAATTCATAATAGCTAAATAAATATTTTATTAAAACGATTTTGTTTTTTTTGCATTAATAACGATAAAACTACCATCTCCGTACCCATCTAACACTTTTTGAACTTCAGTTATTTCATCAAGTTTTCCAAACACTGTCTGAAAGGTTTCTTCAATTTTAAATCCCGTTTGTTGGAGCAATTCATAGACTTCTTCAGTTCCAAAAAATGTTGCTTCTTTATAAAAAACACTTTTATCTTGAAATTCTAAATATGTTTTCCCAACAGTACTGTTTTTATCAACAAACCCGATGATGAGATGGCCATCTTGTTTGAGAACGCGATGAGCTTCCTGAAATGACTTTTGTATATCATCTACGAAACAAATCGTGGTAACCATCAAAGCATAATTCCAACTCTCATCAGGGTAGGGGAGATTTTCAGCAACTGCATCAATGGTCTTAATCCCTCTTTCCTTTGCTTTTCCCCTCATCTTATTAGAAGGATCTATTCCTTCTTTTATATCAAAAGGTTGTGCAAAAAGACCACTGCCGATTCCTATCTCAAAACCCTTTTCATTTTTTTGGAATTGCTTTTTCAACTGCTTTTAATTCGGATAAATATACGAATTTATTGATTACAAACCACTCTTCATATTTGTGCAAATTATTATTGAATGCCCTTGTTTTTGCCAAATCAACTCTTTCTGGGATTTACATTAAGAGATGTGTTCTCTCTTGGCCTTTTTCCCATTCGACATGTATTTTCTCAATATTTTCACAGATTTTTTTCAGTCCAATATCAATTTCATCATCTCTCACTACGATGCAGACAAATTTCTTTTTTATGCGCTTAATATTTGGTCCAAAAATTTTTGATACAACAACATTTACCTTTTCTTCGAGAAGTAGGGTGCTGATTCCCTTTGCTTTTTTAGGATCTGCATGTACATCCTCTTCTTCATCAACTGTGTTTTCGATCCTTTTTAAAAAAGAAGCTTGATTCTCATAAAGTTCATAAATGTCATAAAAACGCGCATCTCCAAAATGCCTTCCCATAAAGGTTTTGCCATCATCAGTGGCAAATGCTACTCTTATTTTTTCCATTTTTTACCATATTCTTTTGTTTATGTTATTTATAATGCTTTATATATTACACTAAAAGCAAGAACTATAATAAGCATTGTAAGTCCAATTTCTAGCCAAAGCGGCTTTGTCTTTAATGAAACTTTACTTCCAATTCTTGCACCGATCATTGAGCCTATAAGTACAAATAACGCCGGAATCCAGACTATATTACCACGATGCCAATATATTGGTATAGCACCAAAGGCAGTAAAAATTGATACAGTTAATGAAGTGGCGATTGCTTGGTGGGTATCAAGACCAAAACTTTTAAAAAGGGCTGGAAAGATTTGACCACCACTGCCCCCTCTTAAACCGGTTATAATACTTACAAAAAAAGAAGAGCCAAAAATATTTCTCTTAGTAGGTTTAACCTTTTGGGCAAGCTTTGGCACAATCTTACTTAAATGAATGCCAAATGCTACTATAAAACAAAGGATAGCAAAGATAATTGCCAGGATTAGCGTCGGGATAAATCTGACAGAAATTGCTCCTATTATTTCTCCTAAGACACCCCCGACAATCGCATAAATCACTATCTCTTTGGCGATGTTTTTTCTCTGACTTATTGCACCTACTAATGATGAAAAAGGGATAACAAAAAAATTAATTCCAAAGGCGCTTAATAAAGGCAACCCTGCAAGATTAAGCAAAGGTATCCTTACAGTCCCTCCTCCAATTCCAAACATACCGCTCATAAAACCAGCAAAAGTACCGATAATAAAATAAATTGTGATTAATGTTATTTGTGGCATATTATTTCATCCGCATTTTGATCAATTTTTTTGCTCCCAAGTTCATAAATATCATAAAAGAGTGCATCGCTAAAATGACGACCAATAAATGTTTTCCCATCATCTGTGGCAAAGGCGACGTTGAATTTCATAAACAATTATAATGTACCGTTTTTGTAAGCCTCATAAGCTTGTTTTGCTGTCATTGTTCCAGCACCAGTAATAATTTTAATATTTCCTTGTTGGAGAGCCATCGCAGCATTACCACCAGGTCCATTGCCGGTGATCAACACATCGGGTTTTTGTTCAAAAAGTTTCTGAGCTGTACGGGGACCTGCACCATGCGCAACTTCATTGATATCAGTGTTATCAATTGAGGTCAGTTCGTCGTTTTTTTCATCATAAATAAGAAAATATTCTGTTCTTCCAAACCTGGGATCCATAGGGGAGTCCCATTCTTTTCCTTTTGTTGTAAATGCGATTTTCATTTTTTCTCCATTTTGTTTTTTTGGCTCACGGATTTACACGGATGAGCGCTGATAAAATTATTAGGTTGTTTCATCAGTATTAGTGTTAATTGGTGTATATTTCTTTCGGTCATTATCATATATTTTTCTTATAAACTCTGGTTTCTCGCCAAAATTAAGGAGAAGACCTACTTCAATATTTGTTGCGGTTAGATATGCGAGAAGTTGTGCTTCATCTTGTTTTGTTAAAGTTTTGATTGCTTTTAATTCAAGAATGATCTTATCTTCAACAAGTATATCTGCGTAATATTCTCCAACAATTTCATTTCCATATATGACGCTGATAGGAACTTGTCTAGAACAATTCACACACATTTTACTTAGTTCGATCAGAATTGCATTTTCATACACTTTTTCAAGGAATCCGTATCCAAGAGTGTTATATACATTGTAAAAAGCTTGAATGATTTTTGAACTAAGTTCTTTATATTTCATGTTATAGATCACTGGTTTACGCAGATAAACGCGGTTTAGAATTATATAGCTTTTTTATTGTTGCCATTTCTAATAATATATATGTATTTTTTAAAGATGTATCTGAAAATTGGAACATTTTACTGAAAATATTTTTTTTAAATAAGGAATAAAATCTGTGTTCATCAGTGAAAATCCGTGAGCTTAATTATCTTTTTCCAACTATCTTCTAAAATAATTTTCAAGGTTTCGGAATTGCTTTCAATAATTGTTTTTCCTTGTGTCATTGCGACAGTAAAGCTCTCATCGTAAGGAAGATTTGAAATATGATCTATCGAATTTTTCTCACAAAAATCGCGTATTTTCTCTGCGATTTCAATATTTATATCATACTTGTTTATAATACAGCCTGATGGAAGTTTGAAATTTTGAATAAGTTCAAACACTCTCTTCATGTCATGAAATCCGGACAGTGTAGGTTCAGTAACAAGAATTACATAATCAGCACCGGACAAAGAAGATACTACAGGACATCCAATACCGGGAGAGCCATCGACAAGAATAATATCCTTGCTTGTTTCTTGGGCAACATTCTTTGCTTCTTTTTTGACTTTCGCGACCAATTTCCCGGAATTATCAGCACCAATACCGAGTCTCGCATGCACCATGTGAGTACCGCTCTTTATTTTTGAAATATACCATTTGCCGACATTCTGCTCTACCATTTGTATTGCTTTTACAGGGCATATTTCGGCGCAGTAGCCACATCCTTCACAATCGAGAGGTGTTATATTGAAAGAGTCATTGATATTTTTTATTGCATCAAATCTGCATATCTTCTGGCATTTCCCACATTTTATACATAATGATTGATCGATCACTGCTTTGAAGCCGGAATAAAAATCTTCTGATTGTGAGAAATCCGGTTGAAGAAGAAGGTGCATATCAGCAGCGTCCACATCGCAGTCTGCTATAACGGCATCGTTGCCAGCAAGCATTGCAAACGCAGCAGTGATAGAGGTTTTACCTGTGCCGCCCTTACCTGAAATGATCACTATTTCTTTCATGACAGCACCTCCAAAGTTCGCAGGTTCTCGATAATTTTTTCAAAGGAATTCCTGATCTCAGGTATAGTTTCAGAAAGTAATCCACCCTTTGCATAGGTTTCTGCCGCTCTTTTCATATTAGGAATTTTACCGAGGAGAGGGATACGTTCTTTTTTACAATAACGTATCACATCATCGTTTCCAATACCATAACGGTTTATGACAACGCCACATTGTTTTTTCAACTCTCTCATAACGTCTACAGCCAGCTTGAGATCATGCAATCCAAAGGGGGTCGGTTCGGTGATGAGAATAATATAATCAGCATCTTTCGTCGCTTCGATCACAGGACAGGAAGTCCCTGGGGGTGCATCAAAAATTCGTAGTATATCAGGTGAAAATTTCTGCTCAACATATTCTAATGTTCTCTTGATCACAGGCACTGCCTGTTCTTCGCCGACATTGAGCTTTCCTTCTAAAAAATGCAAATCATTCTTTCTGAATTCTGTGATCTTTCCCACTTCAAAAGATTTCATGAGTAGGGCATTTTGCGGACACAGCTCCGAGCATGCATAACAACCATGGCACAGTTGATTGAAAACCAACACCTCTTCTCCCAATTTTATAACTGCATTGAACTTACATACTCGCTGGCAATTACCGCAAAGTACACACTTATCTTTATCCCATTCAGGGATCATTCTAAAAGCTTTTTTTTCCCGTATCTTATTCCCTTTAATGAAAAATCCGGAGTTGGGTTCTTCTACATCGAGATCTGCGAGAATAACAGGGAATTTCTGAGAAAGGAGATGGGCAAGATTCGTCGCAAGAGTGGTCTTACCTGTACCGCCTTTTCCACTTGCAATTGCTATTTTCATGATACATTCTCTACTTTGATTTTTTGTTTTATCTCGAAACAGTTGCCAAATCGATCTTGAATAAATACAAGCGGGTAAAGATCTCTTTCGATAACCGTATGGCTATAGTTTTTTTCTTTAACCTTTTTAATGATTTCGTTTCTATCTTCTACTTCGATACACAGGTGAGAATAATTATTTCTGGCAGGAAGGTCTGTAACAAAAATCTCGATATCTGCTTTACCATTTGAGAGCATGGTCACTGGGACATCTTCATAGAAACCAAATAATTGTTGATTGAGCTCTTTTTTAAGAGTGAATTCTTTTTTAATCTTCAGACCGAGTATGTCCTGATAAAAATTAATTATATCAGTAGGATCGGTGATGGTGAGTCCAGCATGATGGATCATTTCTTACCTCCATGATAAAAATATTTTTCCATGCGGTCAAATGCAGTATTGATCATGTCTTCATCAACGCAGAAAGATAAGCGCAGATGACTTTCCCCTGTAGGTCCGAAAGCAATACCAGGCGTTGTTGAAACCTTTGCTTTTTGCAGTAGATTTACACAGAAATCTATTGAATCCTTGCCTTCATCGAGAAGAATTTTTGGGAACATCAGGTACGAACCGGTTGGTTTTACATAAGAAAAAATATTCTCGAGCCGGTCGAGTCGGTTGCACATAAGATCACGTGCGGATTTGTAATGAGAACGGAAATCATCTACACAATTTTGTGAACCTCTCAATGCTTCCAAAGCTGCATATTGAGAGATTACAGGCGCACAGATCGCAAAAGGAATATGTGCTTTTTTTATTTGAGGGATCACCGCTTCCTGCGCATGAAGATAACCTATCCGCCAGCCCGTCATTGCATAGGTTTTTGTAAAAGTGTAGCAGGATATCACATTGTTTTGAACTTCCGGAATTGAAGCAATACTGAAATGCTTATTTCCATCATACACAAAATACTCGTATGCTTCATCCGTAATGATCACAAGATTGTTTTCGATAGCGATTTGAGCAATTTCTCTAAGAGTTTCTTCAGGGAATATTGATCCTGTCGGATTGTTTGGACTGCAGAAGAGTATTGCTTTTGTTTTCGGAGTTATCGCTTTTTTGATATCTTCAATATGAAAAGCAAATTCATCATCTTCATGTAGAGGTACGAAAACCGGTTTTGCAGATGCGAGAAGCACCTGCCGTACATGAGTGGAATATGTGGGGGAGGGCACGATAACTTCATCTCCCGGATCGACGGTTGCCATTACTGCAGAAGCGATGCCTTCGATCGCGCCGACAGTCACTAATATCTGGTTCGGATTTGCAATAATATTGTTATCCCGAGCTAACTTTTTCACAATTTCTTTTCTCAGTTCCAGCAGTCCGTCACTTGGTGAATATCCTCCAACAAGACCTTTTTCTATTGCTTCGATTGCAGCTTTATTTATATGCTTGGGTGTTCCCGAAGTTGGTTTTGCCCACGAAAGAAATGCGACATCCTCGATCTCTTTTGAGAGTCGTGTCATTTCATGAATAGCTGATTTGCTGATTGAACTCACACGTTTTGAGGTTAAACTTTTTCTATTCACAGGTATTCCTTTTCTGAAAGATTTTTCTATTATTCAATTTCGATTACTTTTCCTACTCCGCCTTCGATATATTTTTCAGGATAACGCTTTTTTATCTCTTTGATGTACTCGGTGCAATGGGTAGGGCACACAAATGTAAGCGGTTCGAGTACAGAATATTTTTTGAAACCATGAAGCCCACCGATGAGTGCATAGGGTTCGCCGAATTGTCGCGCTGTTTCCAAGATTTGTTCCACTCCCGAATGACTGCACCCAACAATGATGACCAATCCTTTTTCAGTCTTTACGACCAAGGATTGTTCGACATTGGCAAGCTCACCAGTGGAATATATATTTTCATACAGCTCTGCCGGTTTATCAACATAGATACGTTCTTTCACGTTATGAATTCCTCGAAGAGAGGGTGGGATATAAAGTGTTACATCATTATTTTCAGAGAGGAATGAGGACAATCCACCGATGTGATCGTAGTGATTATGAGAGATGAAAACAGCATCAATGTCAATAGGATCGATACCAAGTTTTTTCATATTTGACATCAGGATATCGCCATTGTCGCCGGTATCAAAGAGGATTTTTTTCTCATTGATCTCAATGAGTGCCGAGAATCCCCATGAAGGTTGAAGGTCAGGATCGTAGGCAGTATTATCAAAAATAATAGTAATTTTCATAAGTATTAAAAATAATGTTAATCCCACTTTTTGGTTCCGGGTCCCTTTCCTTCGCCGTGTTCGCACATGCTGTCGCCTGCTGTGATTGTGCCTTCAATATAGTCATCTATGATAGAGTCAACATCACCCTGCACACCGATTATCCAGTCCATGTCATAGGTCCTGAATAGCTCCTGTGCTCTGTTACCCATACCACCTGCTATGATGATCTTACACCCTAATTGATTGAAATATTTTGGAAGTACACCTGGCGCATGTCCGGGATTCTGGACGATTTCTTTTTTTTCTAAAACTCCGTTTTCGATATCTACAAGTGTAAATTCAGGACATCGTCCGAAATGTTGAGCTACGTTTCCATTTTCTGTAGAAATTACTATCCGCATCAGATCTCCTAATGTATTTTATTTTTTATTCTCGTGCCATTTTTGCGCCGCATTTGGGGCAGGTTTTGTTCATGCAGGGAACACCTTGCACATGGGTTTCTTTGTACCCGCAAGAAGGACATACGCAGTAACCGCCGGGACCCGGGAAATTGCCACCTTGTCCGCGACCCTGTCCTTGTCCTCCACCCACACCTCTGCCTTGACCGTTTCCTCTTGGCATGTTATTCTCCTTTTTCAGTATCGATCACTGAATAAGTGCCTTCTACTTCCGCAGATGGTTTTCTCTTATCTGTGATCTGTTTTGTTTTCACTTTATTTACAATTGCATTCACGGTTTTTCGTGAAATGCTGTCTGGTTTACGAAGGTCATTTATGATCGCACCGATAGCAGGTATGACAAGTGTGCGCCATACAGAGATGCTTCCATCTTTCTTTGTGAAAGCACCAAAGCAACTACCGTTTCTTCGACCTGTTCCGGGACCACGACCTTCCGGACCTGTACCGTCTCTTCTTGGCATAAAAACTCCTAAGTTATTACCACAGAGGAGTCAGAGAGCACAGAGTCATATAAACTTTCTCCATGAACTCTGAGTCCTTTGTGGAATGAATAGCTGATAAGGTTACTATTTCTCTGCAGCTTTGATTTCTTTGAGTCGAGTTTCAAGATGCTTCATATTTTCTTTCATCATATTCAGTTCGTTCTCAAGATAATCTTTTTCATTCTCTGCTTGAGCAGACGCGGGATATGGTGCATATGCAACAGGATAAGCGGGTGCAAAATCTACACCAAATCCTCTTCCGCGTCCGAAGCCGCGACCATAACCAAATCCTTGTCCATAGCCGGATCCTCGTCCGAATCCGCGTCCAAAGTTACCTCTTCCACCTGCTGCATTCATGTAGCCAGGTCTGTCGTATCCGGAACAAAAGCCAGCTGCTCGCCCGGTCATAGGTCCCATTCCGTTAGGACCAGTTCTGTCTCCACGTGGCATAGTATGCCTCCTTGTATTGTGATTTATTTAAAATTTTATTCATCTGCCCTGCCCCCATCGTCCTCGACCGCGACCACGTCCTCTTTGATAATATTGATTAAGATTTTCCAGGTCAGCTTCATTGCATTCGGGACATTTTACCGGTGCTTGTTGTGAATAGTTGGAAAGCGAACCACAGCTTCTGCAGCGTACTATATGTTGTATGAATTGGAAGTCGCCGCCCTCGATAGAAATTTCTTTTCCTTCTATGATGCCTGATGCGATCTTTTTTCGTGCTTGATCAATAAGGCGGGTGAAGGTAGGACGTGATATTCCCATTTTTTCAGCAGCTTCTTTGTGCTCGAATCCTTCATAATCAGCGAGACGGAGCGCCTCGTATTCGTCAACAGAAAGATCGACCCTTTCCAGCAGGCGTGCGGGTATTCCAACGGGTTTGAACCTACTGCAAATTGGTGGCTTGCTTACGCGTCTGATCTTTCTTGGTCGTGGCATTTTATTTCCTTGTTATGAACTTATGTTCAAAACTTAAGACGGCAAATAGGATTGTCAAGTAAAGAGTGAATTTTTTTATGAGTGTTCATTCGTGTTAACCCTGTTAAATCCCTCCGGGAAAATCGGAGATTTTATTTAACAGGATAAATTCGTGATTACAAAAAAAATACGACTCCTCGCGTTGCTTAGGAGTCTTAGTTATGTATTTGTTTTTTAGGATTTATAATTTTTCTAAAATTTTATCAGTGATCTCGTTGAATATTTTTCCTGCTTCTGTGTCTGCATTTTCACCAATAAAGGGTTTGCCTGTATCGCCGGATTGCACGACCTGCACATCAAAGGGAATTCTTCCAAGGAGGTCAATATTGAAATCCTTTAATGCCTTTTCTCCGCTGCCTGCCTTGAAAAGCTCGATCCTCTGTCCGCAGTAAGGGCATACGATCTCGGTCATATTCTCAACAATACCGAGAATGGGGATCTCCAATTTTTTTGCGAAATTAATAGCTTTCCGTACATCGAGATAGGCAAGTTCTTGTGGTGTGGAAACAATGATCACACCGAAAATTTTCTTAAGGATTTGGATAACGCTGAGAGGTTCGTCTCCAGTTCCCGGAGGGCAGTCAACAATAAGATAATCCAGCTCGGGCCATTCAATATCTTCCATGAACTGTTTTATGAGGTTCATCTTCATAGGTCCGCGCCAGATAACCGGACTGTCCGGATCCTGAAGTAATGATGCGATGGAAAGCACTAAAAGGTTTTCTGAGACTGGCACAGGAGTTGGGGAGTGCCCTTCCTGATGAACCAATCTTTTATTTTCGATACCGGTCATTTTTACTATAGAGGGTCCGTGAATATCAACATCGAGAATGCCAACTTTGTTTCCCTTTTCTGCTAAGGAATATGCAAGATTCACACTAACAGTGCTTTTACCCACGCCACCTTTACCGCTCATCACCACGATCGTTCGTTTTATGTTATTCAAATTTTTTTCATAGAGTTCCTTTTTCTTCTCCTGCTGATCCTGCTGAATATCTGTCATTTCTGTCTCCTGATTTTTATCATTTTATACATACAAGGTATGGAATAAATTGAATTGTCAAATTAAAAGTGAGATTTTTTCTTTAAGCCCGATAAATTGACAGTATGCAGTTCATTTCAGGAAAATATACAGCAATTAAACTTGGAGATATAATGAAAAAAATAATAGTTTTTTCCTTGATTCTACTCAGCACATATACTCTTTTTGCAGATGACGCTGAAGAGGTACAGCCCAAAGAATTTACACTTGAGCAGTCGCATCAGATATTTGCAGTGGATTTCTTTAACAGAACCTGGAATTTTCTTGATATGCCTGAAAGAAACTATGAAGAAGACGAAACAATGCTCAATCTTGCTCATGCGTCGCTTCTTCATTGGTCGATCGTTGGGCAGCCCATAAATATGCAGCGGGGAGAGTGGATGGTAGCCCACGTGTACACAATTCTTGGAAGAAAGGAATCCGCTCTTCATCATGCCCAGAACTGTCTTAAAATTACCGAGAAATTCGGCTTTGATGATTTTGATCTTGCCTTTGCTTATGAGGAGTATGCACGGGCTCTGGCATTGAATGATGATGATCGGTGGAAAGAATATTACGACCTTGCAAAAGGTGCCGGTGAGCTTATTGAAGAAAAAGGAGATCGGGAATATTTCCTTCAAATTCTTGATGAAGGTCCCTGGTTTGGGAAAAGATATAAAGAATATAGGAGAACGCACTTTATAACAAAGTAGGATTAGAAGTGGCTTTTTATTTAAACCTCGACTCCTCGTCGCTTCGCTTCTTAGGAGTCGAAATTGATTGATTAATTTTAATATAAATTGTGTCAATATTTTATCACCTCAATAAATCTACTTCGAATCCTAAGCGCAGCGAGGATTCGAGGTATTGTTTCACTTCAAACCTCGACTCCTTGTCGCTTCGTTCCTTAGGAGTCGAAATTGAGAGTTTCTTATTTCCCCAAAACTTGACAATCCGACCTCTCACTTTGCTTTTCTCTTACTTTACGTATAGAATGTTAATTACGTGCTAATAAGCCACCATAGCTCAGTTGGCAGAGCAACTGATTCGTAATCAGTAGGTCGTGGGTTCAAATCCCGCTGGTGGCTCCATATTTGAATTATAAATGAATTTATATAAAAAAGTTTTAATCTCTTTCAGAAATAAATATGTTCTCAATTCACTGCTTGAGAATGCACTTTACCTGATTACAATTCTTATACTTCTTTTCCTGGTTTTTTCATTTATCATTCAACCTCTTACTTTATCCTATGAGAAATATGATACCCTCACAACATGGTCTCTGATCGCGAAACTCGTTGCAGGAATTGTCATCCTATTTTTCATCATAAGATTTCTCTTCACAATCCCATCTGTAAAGCAAATAGCTTATAAAATCTCAGAATATGATACAAAAAATAATGAGATAATTCTTTCTGCTCTTGAATTTGAAACACAATCTGATATAGCTCACTATTCACAAGAAATTCTTGAAAAAGCAATTGATGATGCAAATAATCAAGCATCAGAGGTAAAGTTTTCAGTTATCTTTCCTGCAATAAAACTGAAGAAAAGCTTTCATTCCATTCTTTTTTCTTCTGTTGCTTTTATACTTGTACTCCTCATAAATCCTGTATTACTTACTAACTCCGCAAAAACGATCCTGCATCCCACAGCATTTGCACCGCATTACGACACATTCATAAAAATTTCTACGGGAAATACAACAATCCTTAAAGGAAGCAATCTGCAAATTGAAGTAAGAAATTTCTATCAGGAATTATCCTATGACATTCACGTAGAGCAGCAGAGACGCCGGAAAACTGTGAAGATGAACTCTAACACTCATGTTCTCTATAATATCACCGACAGTCTTCATTATGCGGTCTCAAATAAATTTGCGCAGTCGGACACTTTTACGGTGCTGGTGCTGGAAAAACCCATCATAAAGAATTTGCAGATAAGCTACTTCTATCCTGCGTATACTCAACTAAAAAATCGGACTGAAAATGACATCTCGGGTAAGATCATTGCGATCAAGGGGACTTACATTATTGAAGAACTCACGGTAAATAATGAGCTCACTGAATACAGGATCATCTTTTTTGACGGCACCACAAACGAACTTGAGAAGATAGGGGATTTCACTTACAGGACAGGATTTACGGTTGAGAAAAGTGGAAGTTACCATTTTTATTTGAAAGATATTCTTGGAAATACTAATAACATTTTTGAACGGACTATATTTGCTGAAGAGGATCTTCCACCAAAAATTGAGATCATCCTGCCTGCACGGGACAAGATCCTTGCTCAAAACATGCAGGAACGTATTGATTTTACCGCTTCAGATGATTTTGGTATCCAAAAAATTGAAATTCTCTACAAGAAAAATGATGGTGAATACATCTCAAAAACAGTTATTGACACAACCGGAATTACCACGCTCACGGCAAGTTACAATTTCGATGTTTCTGATCAGGAACTCTTTCCTGGAGATGTAATATTCTATTATTTGAAAGTTTATGATAACTGTACTGTTCCTGAAGCATATACTTCTAACACAAAGATTTTCCTGTTAAAATTTCCCTCGATCGAAGAGCTCTATGAAGAAATTCAAAAACAGCAGTCCGGGAATATGGATGATATGAGGGAATCGCTGGAAGAATCTCGAAAAAACAAAGAAAAATTTGATGAACTGAGAAGGAAATTTCTCAAAAATGAGGAGATGGACTGGCAACAGAAGGAAGATCTGAAGGAAGTGATAAAGAAGCAAAAAGAGCTTGCTAAGAAGGCAGAAAAAGCAGCTAAAGAATATGAAAAGTTTGTTGATGAGCTCGAGAAAAACAAAGCAGTTGCAAAGGAAACTTTAGAAAAATTGAAGCAGATCCATGAGATCATGAAGGAAATCTCATCTCCCGAGCTTGAAAAAGCAATGAAAGAACTGCAAAAGCAGATAGAGAAGATCACGCCCGATCAGATGAAAAATGCGCTGAATAACTTCCAGTTTTCACAAGAGGAGTTTAATAAAAAACTCGAGCAAACTTTAAAATTGTTAAAGAGTATTCAACTTGAACAGAAATTGCAAAAAGCGTTGCAGCAGGCAGAAGAGCTGGAAAAACTGCAAAAACAGTTAAACCAGCAAACCTCTGAACGTATTGATCAAGATCAGCAATTGAGTGAACTTGCTCCTTCGCAGTCAGATATTCATGAAAAATATGAATCGCTCAAAAAAGAGTTAGAGGAACTTGCAAAAGAGCTTGCAGAAAATAGTGAAAAGAATGCCGCAAATGAGATCGAGAAAGGTCTCAAACAAGCAGCGCAGCATAAACTGACTAATGCGCTTCAAATGGCGACACAGCAGCTTAAATCTAATGACAAGCAGGTTAAAAAGAAGCAATGTGATATACTTGTTGGTTTTTCTGAACTCAGGAATTCAATATGCATGGCGCAGATGAAAATGCAGGCATCGCTCATGACCGAGTTTCAAAAATTGCTCAAGAAAACCCTTAATGAGATGCTTTTCTTCTCCAAAAAACAGGAGCGTTTCCTTGATAAATCCTATAATACCTATGATATTCTCGATGAAGAGATAAGCATGTACGAAGGCATCAAGAATTCGGTCAACACGCTTTTTCAGAATCCCATGATCATTCTAATGATGGATCCAAAATTTTTTCCTCATTCTGCAATTGCACTCAATAGCTTTGAAAGAATGTTCGAAAAAATTTCTGAAAACAGCCATTACAATATTCAGAAAGACAAAGAAGAAATATTTAAGGCAATGAATCTAATGATCATTGATCTTTTGCTCTCGAAGAGCAAGCAGCCGCAGGGCTCCGGTGGAAGTATGCAGCAGCTTTTACAACAGCTTCAGCAGATGTCACAGGGGCAGCAATCGATAAATATGCTTACCCAGGCAATGCTTGAGCAAATGATGGGCCAATTGCAACAGGGCAAGGGCTTGACACCACAGCAGCAAGGGATGATAGACAGAATTGCAGGCAACGAGCAGCAGATAAAGGAGAATTTTGAACGAATGCTGCGGGATTATCCTGAAGCTGAAAAATTACTTGGAAATATGGAGGGATTGAAGAATGAGTTAAAAGAAGTAGTGGAGAAGCTTCAGCGGGGCATAATTGATGAGCAGGTGATCCGCCAGCAGAACAAAATCCTCTCCCGACTGCTTGATGCTCAGCGCTCTATCCATGAGCGGGATTACAGCAAGAAAAGAGAATCCGAAACACCCGATGAACAGCAGTGGGATGTGCCGGACAATCTCATTATTGACACTACAAACATGGAAGTTCGGGATATTCTAAAGTATATTAATGAAAATTATCCGGAAGAGTACCATCGTTTGATAAAAGAATATTTGGAAAAGATACAGCATGAAAATAATTAGATATCTCATTGCAATAACCTGTTTTGTCATACTTTTCACACAGACAATCTATGCAGTTGATGATCAAGCGGTACTTCAGGTAAAAATTCGGGAAGCATTGCATTATGAACAGCAGGGAAACATTATTAAAGCCGAAAGATTATATAAACAATTACTTGAGAATTTTGCGCATAACAGACAGGTAGTTAGCAGCTTAATAAATCTCTATATGAGAACAAATAAACTCGATTCTCTTGAAAGATTTCTTGAAGATGAGAAGAATTTCCTCACTAATAATTACTATGAAATTACACGAATTGAATTACTGATCAAGAAAAATCAGCTTGATGAAGCCAGGAAAATGGCAGAAGTTATGCTCAAAAATGCTAAAGTTAATTTATCGATTATCAAGCAGGTCGCGAAGGTATATCAAAAATATTACCTTTACGATGATGCTATTGAATTATATCTAAAAGCACGAAAGGAATCAAAGAATTCAATAGTATTTGCTCAGGAATTAGCTAATGTTTATCAGTTACAGGAAAGATCTTACGATGCGTTGAATGAGTACTTAAATATTTTAGACAATAAAACCTATAAAAATGTGCGTTATCGATTAGAGAAGCTCAATCTTTCTTATGAAGAGATAATTACAGCGATAGAAGATCGATATGAGAAAGAGCCGGGTGTAGGATTGCAGGAGCTGATCGGTGAATTCTATATTCTGGCAGGTCAGTATCAACAAGCATTTGAAATATATAAAACTCTTGGTAATGATGCCTTGATAAAGCTTGCAACCCTTTCAGAGAAACAGAATTTGTACAAGCTCAGTATTCAATGTCTTTCTGAAGTACTTAAATCTACAAAGGATGAGCAGACAGTTCTCTTTCTGGAAAATAAGATAGGGGAGCTATATTATTTACTTAATGATCACGAAAAGGCATATAAGCATTATAAAAAAGTTACTGAACTTTATCAAAAGACGAAAGCATCGCTGCCTTCAGCATATATTTTTGGAGCATATAAAAATCTTGCATATCTTGAGCTTTTTGAATATCAAAATCCTGTGCAGTCACAAATATACCTGGAAAAAGCGCTTGATTTTGCCAATGTTTTAACGGATAAGGCTGAGCTTAACATATTACTATCACAATGCTATTTACATCAAGAAGATTATGTAAAGAGTGAGAAAATATTAACTGAAATTATTGATAATAAACATTACAATAAAGATGTGAAGGAAAGAGCAAAGATGAAGCGTATTGAAACAGTACTTCTCAAAGGAGATTTTTCTGCAGCAGATTCACTTTCTAAAGATTTTTTTGCTCATGATTATGAATCCAAATTTATAAACGATATTGCCGGAATGTATCGTACAATGAATAATGAGTTACATCTCAAGCAAGCAGATGATGATGTAAAGAGAGCGGCTCTTTCACTTCTTAGAAATATGTATTTTAATAACAATGCATTGTTGAATAAAGATATTGAGCAATTATCTATTGTCCTTCAGGATTCTGCTACTGTATCATATCTAAAGTTGCAGGTTGCCGATTATTATTTTAATCAGGGAGAGTATGCATCCGCTGTTGAGCTTTGTAGAGAATTACTAGAAAGCAATGATGGTCCATACAGGGAATATGTGTGCTTCATGACTGCGAATTGCTTTAACCAGCTTGGTTTGAATGAACAAGCTTTTGCATATTATACTGCTTATTTACTCGAGTTTCCACAAGGGACCTTTGCTCCGGATATACGGCTTATGCTCAAAAAACTGAACTCCTGAACATATTTCTGGACAAAGAAATTTTACTGATTCAATCATACAAAATTACATAGATATTAAATAGAATAAAATTTTTGCATTTAGGAGAACTGATGAAGAATAGAGAGAAGAAAAAACAAAATTTTGGAAAACTTTATCCATTATTATACTTATTTTTTTGCTTATCAAAGTTGTAATTAAATTCATCAAAGAACATATAAACAAGTTTAATTTAGGAGAGAAGGATGTCATAAAAGGGGATGAAGAGGTTGATATATTTGAGGATGATGATCACAATTCCAACCCCTTTAATCGTACCCCTTCGACTCCTAAGGAATATAATAACGAGGAGTCGAAATAATTTCACACATATTTAGGATTCCATAAGCCATTCTCATCCCGGATAGCACATTATTAATACAAAAAATTCAATAGAAAGTATGTTCTCACGCCTGAAAACAAAACTGAGAATTCATGCCGATACTAAATTATTGAGAAAAAAATTGACAGAATACTATTTAAAATAGCAAGCAACTTTTGTCCATTATGCCTAAACTCAAGTATAAAAAGTATTCAATGCCATCTCTTCAAGGTATGCATGGAAAAAATAAAAAGTTTGACAAAATTATTTAAAAAATTATCAAAGAGCGAGTAAATAAATATTAGATGGTGTTAGATGAAAACTTATTTAATCGTAAATTTCACAAATAGGGTCATACTATGACATAGCAATCAGAAAATTTAATAACTTCCACTTGTTATTTTTTTTGAATTCCATGTTTTTAAGATTAAATGAAAAAAAAGGAGAAATTAAAATGTTAAAATTTATTAATCCCGATCTATCGGGAAAAAAGTTAATACTACTTGCATTATGTCTATCTCTGTTTTCATTAGCTTTGTATGCTGAAAGTAACATAGTGCCAATGGAGAAATTAAGAGAGATTGCAGATAAGAATGCTGCATCTTTATGGGGAGATGTACATCCTACTGAAGCTATTCCGTATTACTCTGTTGATGATGAAATTGTTGCTTATGCCTTTAACTATGCAATTGACAAGAGCTTCCCTGATAAGCAGTCTCTTATCGATGAATGCGAAAGTAAAGCGGATGATAAGGACAAATATGCTCGTTGGGGTGTTGATGAATACGCTCATCTGATTATGTCTAACAGTTATGACCGCATTGTTACTATCAGACATATTAAAGCCCTGTCTGATGAATTTGCTTATGGTGCTCAGATTAGACAAATGGCTGTTGATGAACTGCAAACTAATGCTGTCAATCTGGATAAAATCTATTACCTGTCACCTATGCTTAAATATTATAAGTATATAGGTAATGGAAATGTAGTATATGTCCGTATCTTCCCTCCAATGCAAACTCTCTCTCAATCTGAATTTCAAAAGGAAGTTGCAGATAATTATAATTTAGATGAGATAATTCCAAAAGGTTCGCGTTCTTCCTGGGATACTTATCTATCAGGCACTCCTTTACGAGATGGAACAAGGGCACCTGTGTATATTCCTCATGAATCTGAATGTGTTCCATTTCTTGATTGGAGTTTTGGTTGTAGTCCTACTGCTGGTGCAATGCTATTAGATTATTGGGACAATTATAGTTACTATTCTGCAAGTGATTATGGAAATCTAACTCAATACCATTATCAAAGATGGGATCATGGTCAAGGAGAAACGGATTATAATGTAACTAATGCACAATACTGGTGCTGCATTCATATGGATACAGATTCACTTACTGGAAGCACAGGTATATATGATATTGGGCCAGGTTTGGTAGATGCGGCAAATTGTACTGGTTGCGGTTCGTATAGTTTCTCTCAAACAACAACCTTTTATAGTACTGGTTCTAACCCAACAAAGTGGGCTGAACAAGTAGATGAGATTGATAATGGAAGACCCTGGCATTGTGGAATTCCCGATCATTCTATGACAGCAATTGGTTATGAAATCTCTGCTGGTGATTCTTTTATGATTGTCCATAATACCTGGCATCCACCCAATGATTGGTGGAATTATACTAATAATTATAGAATTACAGAAGCCTTTCCAGGCGGTCAATATGGCTGTGCTGTAATTCTGGAAAAACCTGAAGGTGACCCTGGATATAATCATAATGGTGATGGCGAAGACCTCTATGCTGGTAATGTTTATGAAATCACATGGGATTATGATTCTTTTCCTAATGATTATGCAAAATTGTATTACAGTAATACTGGCGGTAAAGGAACCTGGTACACAATTACTTCCAGTACAGATAATGATGGTGTATATGATTGGGTAATACCATCAGGACTTAGCTCTACTCAGGGAAGAATAAAAGTTGAAATATGGGATGGTTCAGGAAAAGCTGCTGCTGATGGTAGTTGGGGTAATTTCAAATTCCATTCCGGTGGTTCTCTTGAAATACTGGGCAATGATTCCAAAGTCAATACCACAACAGACCCTGATTATTATCAATTTAATCAAACTTACTCTACCTGGTGTGCAGTTGGTGTTAGATGTAATACAACAGGAGAAAACTGGAGTATGAAAATGTACACTGATAACACCTTTACAACCGAACTTGTCTCTTCTGCTTATACATATCCAGTTGATTTTGTAGTTATGGATAGACATCACTCACCAAGTGTGTATAGAGGAATTAAAGCATATCGTCCTAGTGGTTCTAATAATGCATCTGTTGAGTATGAAGGATCTAATGAGACAATTACTCCGGGAACTACTTATTCAACCAGTTGGCCTGCTGGCGATGTAGTAGAAATGTGGGATGTTTATCTTACTCCTGGTGATTATTGTTTTGAATTAGCTTTCAATTCTGGTTCTGCTGATTTAGACATTGCATTGTTTGGTTCATCCAGTTCAGCTTATTATGGCAATAGACAGGACTATCTTGCTCGTTCAATAAATTCAGGTGGTGGTGTAGCTGAATCATTCTCATATACTGTAACCACATCGGATTATTATGGATTCTGTGTATGGGCAAATGACGCCAGTTCTGCCAATTATGACATTGATATCAATCAACCTGGCACCTGGGAAGGGGATGTAAATCATTTTTGGAATACAGCAAGTAACTGGAGTTGTGACGTTGTTCCAACTTCTACTACAAATGTAAACATTCCTGCTGGAACTCCTTACACCTGTTGGATTGCAAGTACTGACCAAGAATGCAATGACATAACTATTGAATCTGGTGCATCCTTACGAATTTATGATGAAATACTGACTGTTTCTGGTAATATGACAATCCATGGACATCTGCAAATGGAAGAGTATATAGACAAAGGTACATTAATTGTTAATGGAAATATTACTTGGGAGTCAGGCTCCACCTCTGATATACAGGCATATAATGTAATAAGAATTTATAAGCATTGGTATTTTAATTCAGGTGCGGATGTCCAATTGGATGATGGTATCGTTGAGTTCACAGGTTCTAGTGGCTCAAGGATTTATAGTTATGAAGATAACTGTCACTTTAATAATTTGTGGGGTCACAAAACGAACTCCTGGGTGTCAGTTCAGAGTGTTTCTACCGAGGACCTTAATGTTGAAGGAAGCATATTTAATTATGCAAGCACATCCTTTTATCATTATTCTTCCTATAATCTCAATATCAGTAGCTCATTTGATAATCGTGAGAATGCTCATTACTATTTCAATGACGGTACTCTCGTTCTTAATGGCATCTCGCCATCTATTAGACCTAATCCTGGTGATTATTTACATAACCTTACCGTAAACACCTCTGGGACAACTTTATTTAATACAAGCTACTCAGATACACTGGAGATACAGGGCAATCTTCTGATTCAGAGTGGTGCATTGGATGCCAATAATGAAACGATAATAGTTGGCGGCAATTGGACAAATAATGTAGGTACTGCTGGCTTTATAGAAGGAACTGGAAGGGTCATTTTTAATGGTTCTAGCCATCAATATGTTTATTCAGATGAAACCTTTAATATCTTAGAAGTTGATTGTGGAGCAGCATTAAGGGTTAATAATGTAAGTCATACTGTTACCTGTAGTACTTATGATTGGACTTCTGGTGGAATAGATGTTCTATCTGGAACATTCACTGCATTAGATTTAGAAGATAGTGGCATTTATGGAGGTTACTGGCTTAATCCTGGCGGAACAATAAACCTTCATCAAGACGGAGGATCATGGATAGATCTGCGCGGAGATATTACAATTAGCGGTGGAACTATGAATGTTTACGGAGGTTCGTTAAAAAGTTATTGGCCCTATTTAGACGACGCTTCTATCACAATGAGTGGTGGAATTTTGGATTTCAAAAATAATGGTATTTTTGTTTGTGTTTCCGGTGCTCACACATTAACAGAAGATATCACAGGTGGGACTATCAGGACTTCCGGAGGTTTCACCGGAGATCGCGCTGATTTTAATCCTACAGGAGGAACAATAGAATTGTATGGAACAACTGATGCAAATATGAGTATGGGAGCAGGCAGTAACTTCTATGATGTTGAAATTAATAAGTCCACAAAAGCCAGATCAGGAAGTTCCAAAGCTAAGGAATATGTGATGATTGAAAACAGAGATGGGACCAGAACAAGATATGCAAAATCAGAAACTATTTATGCAACCAGTGAACTGGATATTAATGGAGATTTTGTCATTGATGCAGGTGTATTTGATCCAAGTGATTCTACGATGTATGTGGCTGGAGATTGGACGAATAATGTAGGAGATGCTGGGTTTATAGAAGGTACTGGACTTGTAGTTTTCGACGGTGCAAATGCTGCTGATATTCTCACTAATGAAACATTTTATGATCTCAATTTAGACAAAACTTATTATGATTTTGACGGACTTGAAACTGGCACCCAGGGTTCAGGTGTAGATGTAATAGTAACAAACGATTTAAGATTGTATGATGGTACTATGGAGCTTAATAATCCAACGAACTTAGCAATAGGTAATACTTTAAGGATATCTGATGGAGCTTCATTAAATGCTAATGACACAGGAACTATCAACATCTCTGTTGTTGAAGACTGGTTTGACTATAATGCCAGCGGAGGATTCTCTGCAGGTTCTAATTCTGTAGTTACATTCAATGGCACAACACCCGGTGCAATTCAATCAGTTAGAGAAAATGATTATTTCAATGATATTGTGATTAATTCCGGATCTTCATATGTTCGTCCTTCAAGCCTCGGTCCTACCATTTACTGTGAAAATATGGATATTGTAGCAGGAAAATTGAAAATCAGTACATATAAAGTAGTTGTGGAAGAAGATATTACAATTTCTGGGACGCTTGAAATGTCATCTCCGGATGATTCTTTAATAGTAAATGATATTATCTGGGAATCCGGTTCATCCGATATTGTGACGGATGGTAAGATATTTGTTTCTGGAAACTGGACATTTGCAGATGGCACCAGTGCACAACTTGGCACAGGAAATGCTGTTTATTTCGATGGTTCTATCGCTTCATTGGTTCTATGCAATGATTCTGATGCTGAATTCGGAACATTAATTATCGATAAAACTGCAGGACCTTCTGCTGATACCTATATTCACGCTTCAAGCACAGATATTATGCGTGTTTCCGGAGATATGACAGTAAGCGCTGGTAATCAATTCCATTTGCAAACCAAAGATTTATTAGTAGATGGTACTTTGGATATAGAAGATGCGGCTGATATGGATATATCAAGTGGGGGAACTCTTACTAATAATTCTGATTTTACATTGAATGGTCTTCTCGATGTTGATGCCGGAGATGCTCTTATTCATGGCACATTTGAACTTGCGACAACCGGCACATTGACCATAAATGGTGGGAGTTTTAAAACAGATGAATATACAAAAGAAAAAGCCTGGAGATATCTAAGAGGTACTTTTAACTTAAGTGATGGACTTTTTTGGATATCTGATCAAAGCATTTGGATTTCTTCAACGTGCATGACGACTATATCTGGTGGTATTATAAGAACAGGGATTGGATTTTCAGCTCAATATGCGGGTACCTTTGAACCTTCCGGGGGACTGGTTGAATTAACTACCTATTTACCAAGTTATATCTATTGCTCTAACGGAAATTATTTTCACGATTTAATAATTGATAAAGGCACTCATACACAACTTCTTGGAACAGATGTTATTGTTAATAATGATTTGAATATATTATCTGGTGCCTTGGATGTAAATGGATATGATATGTATATCGGTGGAAACTGGACAAATAATGTTGGCGATACCGGATTTGTTGAAGGAACAGGAAAAGTGACCTTCAATGGAATTAATGAATCAGACATTACCACAGATGAGACATTCTATGATCTGAGTATTGATAAAACTGCTGTAGGTTGGGAGGATCTGGAAATTATGGATGGTTTCACCATCGATGTTACTAACGATTTGAATATAACCGTTGGAAACATTGAAATGAATACCGGTTCTACTTTGAATATTGATAATGATCTGGATATTGCTCTCAATGCCGGACTGAATGCTTATAGCGATACCGGACTTAATATCTCTGTTGGTGGCAATTGGACAAATGATAACACTTATTACGATTCCTGGAGAGGATTTTATCCGGGAACTTCGACAGTTACTTTCAATGGAACCAATGACCAGATAGTTACGAGTAGTTGTTCTGCTGATTCCTTCTATAATGTTGTTATTGATAAATCTGCTGGTAACTTCAGACCTTCTAATAATGTTGAGATGTTCGGTGATTTGAATATCAACGATGGATTCTGGTACGACTTATATAGTTATTTGACGCATTCTGTATATGGAGATTTCACTGTTACAGCGGGAGCAGGTTGGTCTGGCACAACTGGCAATACACTGGTTTTCAAAGGCACTGCTGACCAAACACTTGATTATGAGCCAAGTGGTAATGGATACTTCAATAATGTGGTAGTTGATAAAACAGCTAAAGCAGTAAAAAATTCTGCTCCTACTGGTGAAGAATTACTGGTAAAGACAAAGGAAAAAGATGGTTCTAAAGCCCAGACAGTTACTCTTATTTCTAATTGTATAGCTCTCGGTGGTGGATCTCTGACTAATGATGAAGGAACTCTGAATTTGAACGGACATTTTTATCGTTGTACAGGTAATGTAACCATAAATGACGGAGGTACTATTTCCATCGATGATAATGCTTGGTTGGAAGTCGGCGGTGGAGCTGCTCTCAATGTTAATAATGGTGGAGTATTAGAATTTATTGGCTCAGCTGGTAATCTCGCAAAACTAACTCATCATTCTGGATATTATGATGTTGAAATTGAAAGTGGCAGCACGATCATTGCAAACTATGGAATCTTTGAATATATGTCCGCAAATGGAGTTAATGTTAAAGATGGTGCTGTAATTGATCCGGCAAATAATCTGAGCAATTGTGAGTTCAGAAATGGAATTGCTGGTGGAACACTTCTTACCATCAATAATAATCAGACATTAATAGTTGCCAATGCCAATTTCCCAACCAATACCTGGAGTGGTGCAAGTAATGTCTCCAAGACGCAGAATCAGGGACATGTTGAATTCTTTGGTGCCACAGGTGATTTTGCCGGACCTTCTTATGAAAATGATGCATATGCTTTAATAGACTGGTCTGGTTTTGGACCTGATCTCACTATCACAAATGCAGTATGGTCAGATACTAATCCTTATGTGTGCGATACTATTAATGTTGCGGTAACTGTTAAAAATATTGGGAACGTAGATGTTACTGATTGGTTCTGTGTAGATTTGTATTATAATTTACCTTCACCTCCTACATGGTTCCAAGTAGGTGATCAATTTGTGTATATTGATAGTGGTCTTCCGGCGGGAGATTCACTTATTGTTAATTTCTATAATATTTCAAGTACAACAGGAATAATTTGGTCATCCTATTTTCAGGTGGATGCAGATAGTAATATCGCAGAACTTGATGAGAATAATAATGTTTGGGGACCTGATGCAATTACCTGGAATGCTCTACCTGCTATTACTGACTTGACCATCCAATACAATGCCGGTAACATAGAGTTGAACTGGACATATCCAGCATCTGTAGATAGTTTCTATATCTACCGTGATACTGAACCATATTTCACCCCTGCATACGGAACACCTTATGCCTCTGTTGATGGAGCAACTACAAGCTGGAGTGAACCTGCAACTGGAACTAAATACTTCTATATAGTAACAGCAGTGAAATCTTGCCCATCACCTTTACCTGTGATAATGAAAAATAAAGAATTTAGAAGGGTTAGCAAGAGATAGTTTGAAGTTTTGCGAAGGTTTTTAACCTGCGCAAAGGTGTTTAAGAGTTCCATCTTAATTTATAGGTGGGACTCTTTTTTTTCTTACTATGCTAGTGTCATGTCAAGCTTCGATTGTGTAAAGGTACTAAGCCAAGGCTTAGCAACCATAATTGCAATATGTAAGTTAAAAAAAATATAAAGAAATAAGGGAAGATAAATAATGAAAAAAAAAACAGTTTTATTTTGCTATTCATTTTATTCGTATCTTTATCTTTTGCGAAAACTTATGATATTGATTTCGGAACAAAAGAAAATACGATTAGATTACAAGAAAATGACTATCAGAAATTGAGTATGAATCTCACTTTCGAGGGTATGAGCAGTTTTGAAGTTGAAAGTAAAAAAGGAATTTTTAATGAAATAACTATTCCAAAAACTTATAATATTGGGGAAGTAGGAACACCAAAACTTCCTGCTGTAAAAAAACTGATCGAGATTCCATTTGGAGCGGAAGTATCGGTTAATGTATTGAATTATTCCACAACTGAATACAATTTGAGCAACTTTGGGATCAATAATCCAATTATTCCTGTTCAGCCTTCGCTTCCCAAAAGCATTGATGATTTTACTTCAGTTGAATTTGAATATAATGAGAACTATTATTCTATGAACAGATTTTCTGATTTTGAAATTGCAACTGTTGAAGTTCTGGGAGTAATGCGTTGAATTAGATTAGCCCGTCTCTTTGTTGCTCCTGTAAACTATAATCCTGTTACAGGTATCATTCAAGTTTATATTGAGACCGAACTTGAAGTGAATTTCACAGGAAGCAACATCGAATTATCAAAAAATATCAAAGCTTCCACCTCTTCCACATATTTCGAAGCGGTTTATCAAAGAATTGACAATTACAGAGTTGATCACGATTATCCCGACCATCCTGATCTGACGACTTATCCGGTAAAATATTTGATCGTTTCAGACAGAATGTTTGAAAGCACTCTAACAGATTTTATTGAATGGAAAACAAAAAAGGGATTCAACGTTGTAATAGCTTATACGGATGTGATCGGAACTACTGCAAGTGCTATTCAAACTTATGTCCACGATCAGTATAATGCCGGCACACCGGAAGATACTGCTCCTTCATTTGTTCTATTTGTCGGTGATATGGCTTTTTAAGGCGTGGTTTTTTTTAAAGAATATTAGCAATGTCTGATAATGTAGATTATGTAAACTTGAAGATGTTTTTGCATTTTTCTTTTGTATCGGAACTTATGAGGTACTGTTCCCCATTCTTAATTTCTTGACATATTAATACTCGAAGTACTCTTTCCATTCATTATAAATTAATAAGGATCTTCTATGAACAGCATGACAGGATTTGGTGTAGCGGAATACAATAAGAATAACATCTATCTTCGCGTAAGTGTTAAATCATTAAACGATAAATACTTGAATATAAGAACACGATTGCCTTATGAATTGCCTGAATATTTGTCTTACAAAATTGAGCAATTTATACCAAAATTTGTAAACCGAGGTGGAATAAATGTAATAGTTTCCTTGAAAGATTCCCGAAATGATATTGCAAATATGGATTTTGATAATGAACATATCAAAAAAATACTCGATAAACTTAATACTTTAAAATCAAACCTTGGCTTTGATACAAGTATTTCATTAACAGATCTCATGACATTGCAAAAAATGGAGAACTCCCCTATTGATCAATACTATTTATCTGAGGAATTCCAAAAAGTATTATCTGATACACTAATAAAAGCTATAAAACAGCTTGTTGATGAAAGGAAATCCGAAGGAAATCATCTCGAGGAGTTTTTTATTAAATCGATCAATCAAATCGAGGTATCTCTGAACACGATCGAGCACTCGATTCCAGAATATCTCGAAGAATTAAAGATAAAAGTTAGGAACATTTGTAAAGAAATAACACATGATGAAGATATTAATCTATCTAAATTCAATGAAGAAAAATTGCTTTCAGAAATCAACTATTATATTGATAAGTCAGATATTACCGAAGAGATTGTTCGACTAAAAAGTCATCTTATGAAAACACGTAAAGTAATTACTGTAAAGAACAAACCAATAGGGCTTTCCATGATATTTGTTATTCAAGAGATGCAGAGAGAAATCAGTACGATCTCTGCTAAATATCACAACGTTTCGATATTTTCGGATATAATTAATATCAAAGAAGAAATAGAAAAATGTAAGGAACAAGCGCTAAATGTCGAATAAAGAACCGATCTATGCATGGATATCTTACCCTTTTGTTGAATTTCCCCTATCGTCAGCTTTGGTGCTTGCGTTTTTCTTATTAGCATCTGTATTTGTTTATTCAATTACACTAAATTTTTTCTGGGTTTTGCTCTCTATAGTTTTTCTTTTTTCCTCGCTCTTTTCATTTTTTGTTCCAACATATTATGAATTTTACGATGATCACGTTTTTGTGAAAGTGCTGATTTTCAAAAGGGAAAGGAAATATACTGAATTCAAATGTTTTTATTCTGACAAAAAAGGTGTAATGCTCAGCACTTTTAATCGTCCTCGTGGTTTAGATAGATTCCGAGGGCAGTCAATAAGATTTACAAAAAAACAGGATGAAAGGGAGCAGATTATGGAATTTTTGAATGAAAAGATAGGAAATAAATTTTAATGTCACAAAAAGAGCTCAATAAAGAGATAAAAGACTACATTCAAAGGCATCCGGATAGACAATTATCAGTTCCCAAATTAGCAAAAATTTTTCATGTAAAAAAGAAAAATTTCAGGATTATCAAAAATATTTTAAGGGATCTTGAATCACAAGGTATTATTATTCGACATAAAAGAGCTTACTCATCCCCATCTCCACGAAAAACGCATATAGGCACTTTTGATGCAACAGCTCTCGCAAAGAATTATCCCTTTGGATTTGTTGAAACTGAGCATAAAGATGTGAAAATATATGAAGATAACTGCTTGAATGCCTATCATCAAGATATTGTTGAATTCATAGTAACAAAGGAGGTAAAGCGGGGTTCGGTAGGCAAGATACTGAAAGTAATTGAGAGAAAAAACAGTACTCTTGTTGGTTCTGCATTCAAACAAGATAATCATGTTTATTTTGTTCCCGATAATCCAAAATTTGATACTGAAGTTGAACTAATCGAGGTAGGTGATTTTACTCAATTTAAAGGCAAAAAGATAGTTGCAGAGATTACAGATTGGGGAAATAGATATCAACAAGTGCTGCCCAAAGGGAAAATAATAGAAATTTTGGGGGCGCTCGAAGATCCGAATGTGGATTATCTTGCAATAGTAAAGCAGTATGAACTCCCCACTACTTTCCCAGAAGAAGTGATTCTTGAAGTTGAAGCTTTGCCGGATACTATTTCTGAAGATGAGATCTCGCGAAGAAAGGATTTCAGGAATCTTATTACATTTACGATCGATCCTAAAACTGCAAAAGACTTTGACGATGCAATATCATTTGAAAAAATAGATAATGGGACATTCAAACTTTATGTCCATATAGCCGATGTATCTCACTATGTGAAAACACCTTACGCACTTTTTAGCGATGCCATGGAGCGAGGAACAAGCATTTATCTTCTGCAAAATGTCATTCCTATGCTACCATTTAAACTGAGCAATAAATTATGCAGTTTACAGCCAGATGTCGACCGTCTCACAATGACTATAATCATTGATTATGATGCAGAATTCAAAGCCCTTGGTTCGAGTGTATATCCCTCTGTCATAAAAAGTGATCAAAGATTGAGTTATGAGCAGGTGGATGTGCTGTTTGAACAGGGAGATAATGAAGAGATCAAGCCGGAGGTTAAGAATATTATATTGGAGATGCGTTCATTGGCTCAACATCTCACTAAAACTCGTTATGCAAGAGGAAGTCTTGATTTTGATCTTCCTGATTCGGAATTTATTTTCGATGAGCAGGGCAGTCCCATTAATATTTTACGCACTCATCAAACAGAGAGCCATCTTTTTATTGAAGAATTCATGCTTGCAGCAAATGAATTTGTAGCAAAATTGATCGCAAGAAAGTGCAGTGCAGCGATATTTCGTATTCATGAACCTCCCAATGGAGAGAAAATTGCTGAATTTGCTCGCACCATAAAAGCTTATGGATTTTCTTTTAGTTTTGTTCATAAAGATATCAGCACTGCGATCAAACAATTTTTACAGTCTATTAGCGACGAGAAGCAGCATCGTGTATATGACTATCTTCTTTTGAGAAGCTTGATGAAAGCTAAATATTCATACAGAAATATCGGACATTTTGGGCTTGCTTTGAAATCCTATACTCATTTCACCTCCCCTATCCGCCGTTTTCCCGATCTTGTGGTTCATCATCTAATAAAGCAGTATGTTTTTGAATGGACGACTAAGCGATTTTCTCTCAATGAAATAAATACCTTTGCAGAGCACTCCTCAGCGATGGAGGTGCGAGCCATGACCGCAGAGCGAAGTCTTGGGGAACTGAAGAAAAACCGCTTCATGCTTGAAAATATGAATAAGGTTTTCGAAGCATTGATCGTTAATTTCAATAAGCGGAACATCTATATTGAATTGGATTCGTATCCGATTGAAGGTTATATACCACTTGCTGCCATCGGAAGAGATTACTTCGAGTTCGATCCAAGGCACTACGTTGTTGTAGGAAAACGAAGCAAGCAGAGATTTGTTCTGTGTCAGAAACTTAAAGTTAAGGTGAAGAGAATAATTCACGATATAGAATTCGAGATAGTTTATGAATGATAATGAGATAAAAGAATCAGATAGCTCTGAAAAAATTGTTGAGTTGTGTAAAGCTCATAATACTCTGCAGTTCGAAGCCATAGTTGAGATGCTGCAAAACAATGAGATCCCTTATACGTATAGTCGGAAAGGGCTTTCTCTCGGCACTTTTTTTGAGTATTCCAGCAAGCGAAGCTATATTCAGATATTGGTATATGAAAAGGATAAAGAGAGAGCATTCGAGCTTATTGAACCGATATTGATGACGTTATAAGTAATTTACTATTAAAAAAAAACCAATGCCTATTCATTTTTCTGTAACGGTTGCGTGTATGAGTAGTGGCGGACTTCGGAGCACTTCCCTGTCAAGTTACACTGAACTTGATGCGAGGCAGAACGCCCAAATACGCTACAAACCCCGCCATTACTTATACACGATGTTATGTGAAGTGGCATTTTAGAATTATGTATTTGGTTTTGAATAATTGACAAAGTATCTCAGTACAGCCCAAGTAGAAATTGTTTTAGGCCAAAAATACTTCTGAAACAAAATCATTCTCAACATACCTGACGGTGTAGCAACTTCATGTTCATCAGTCATTCGGGATTTAGCCTTTAAAAATCCTGAATAGTCTAAATGCATTGTTGATAACACTGATTCAGTATAAGCGTGATGCCCAGATTGGTCTGTTTGTTCAAACATATCATGGACTTGACTGAGTTTTTCTTTTAATTGATTAGCAATTAAGGAACCTGCAAATAAGTGAGCTTCTATTCTACGCACGAATCTGTATTCCCAGTCCATGTCTGGATAAATGTAAGCAAGTTTATCATACAGAAAAGCAATACGTTTAAAAATTAATTTGATTAAGGGTTTAATAATTCGGCTTGAGAATGGCAAGAGATGGTATGCCCAATTGTGATATAAATCAACTAAATAGTAACTTATCAATGCTTTTAATCTTTTGGATTCTTTTTTAATTATTACTGAATTGTTTTCAATAGATGAATTAATATCATCGATGCGTTGTAGGATTTCGTGTCTCCATTTGATGACATTATAAATGTCAAAAGGTAGAAAAGGATTAAGATACGGCCTCTTGAGTGTAGACATATACTCGTAGTACATTGAAAGACATTCATTCAAACGGTTCAAATCGTTTTTTGTCGCCTGCGATGTAGTAGATATTACCTTTCGGTATCTTCTAATAGCCTTGTGTGGATCTCGTTCATGCGCATGATGGGTCCATGACATAGCTTTTTCCCATCTATGTAGTAGATTTTTATCCCCCGTTACCTGTAAGGAATTCCCAAGTTGTTTGAGAAGGGTTATATAAAGGCTGTTTCTTTTACCATCTAAAAGACTCAAAGCAACAAATGCTGTCGCTGCAGGATTAGAAATGAGTTTAGACAAATCTGGATTTAAAGTCGGAAAAATTTCATCTATAGGCTCATTACATGTAATCTTAAGTTGCTTCAATATATTTTTGAATAATACTCGAACATCTCCATGGATAAGACACGATACTTGCGGAGGATAAGTTTTTAACCAATTTAACACTGAATTAGGGGTCTCATTGGTATGTTGAATCCAATAAATTCGTTTCCATGGCATTGAGGTAAGAATTGGGAAGATATCCCAGTCATTGTTAGCATAACCACAGACGAGGAGTACAGGAGACTTCTTGGCAATTTCATTAATTGCATGAATATTTTCATTTTGAGGATGATCGCCAGCATATTGAAGCGTAGCCGCAAGAAAATATTCTTGATAAGAAAAATCCTTAAATGGGAGTGTGCCATGAGGTTTTGTAATGGTAACGACAGACTTTTCATTCTTTGAATGTTCTGCCACCGAAACAAGAGGAAGGTTCCATTCGAATGGAACAATATTATTATGAAGAGACTCTTCAAAAAGCACATCAAAATTTAAGGTTATAATGTGTGAAAGATATCCATGTTTGGCTAATATAGCGGCTGCTTTGTGATTGAAGGTAGGTTTAGAAGATTGAAAGTTTAGAATTGAACTTAGTATTGCAGTCCCATGGTGACTTACAATAGAATCAAGTATTCGTTCGAGTCTATAATCAGCGACGACTTTGTCAAGCAACTTGCGGTCTTCAATTGTCCCAATATTAAGTTTTTCGATTGATAAATGTAGTATTGAAGCAATTGATTTGATAAGCTTCCTACTATCTGGCAAACCAGATGGAATAGAAATGCCTGCTCCAGAAAAGATGGTTACTTCTTTTTTTACAAAGAAATCGCACAAGTCTTTTATAATCAAACTTAATTGTGGCTCATCGGAATTTATATTTATTTCTATCATTAAGTCTTAAGTTGAAATGTCAGTTAGTTTGTTAAGCCATTTCACATAAGGTGGCAATATGAAAAGTTGGGGATTACGAAGCGATTTCCTATCAGTTTACACCGACTTTTTTACGAGCCACGAACGCTCGCAAACCGCTGAAACCCGCATGCACTATACCATGTGTTGTGCAACGTATTTTATTTTTTCATTTGGTTAATAATAAAATCTCTTAGAGGAATAATATCTCCCTTGTCTGCAAAACGCAAAGCAGAATAGTATTCTTCTCTGTCATACTCCTCTCTCAATTTTTTATTTAATAGATATTCTGTCATATCCTCCAAAATTACTCTACCAACTCTTCCGTTTCCATCCATAAAAGGATGTATTGTCTGAAATTCATGATGAAATGTCGCAATCTTTTCAATTTTATCTTGGGAATTTTCATTCAGTAATTTTTCAACGTTAGTATTCCATTTTGTGCAATATCTTTCAATCTTTTCAAAAACATTCTCGTGCTTAATTGGCTTAATAGAATAATCTACAGTACCTTGAGAAGTTGATGGCATCATTGTTCCAAATGAACCACTTATCACTACATCATGTGTTCTTATCTTGCCTGCCCATGCAAACTTAGGAGGAAAAATCGTTTTATGAAATTCAAGAATATTTGTATAAAATAAAAGGCCATCCTTTGTTAATATTCGTGGTTCAATAGATTTCAGATATTCGTCAGACCACTTGTCTCCAAGTATCTTATATTTTAAAACATTATCAGTCGTTGGTGATTTGTCAATTTTTTCTCTAATACTAATAAGTTCAGTTGCGATTTTCTCTAAACTATTTTTAGTTCCTATCTCGTCTTTAATCTCTTGAATTTTATTGTCTAAATTCGGTTGTTTCAGACTTTGGTCATAGAGGTCAAATAGCCTATCTAGATTCTTCTCATTAGAATCATTTTTCGACTTTAAGTAAAATATTAAATTGCTTAAATATCCTAAAATCCCACCAATAATAAGAAATATCCATTCTTTCAAAGTCGTATTTTTTAAAAAGTCAATTATTGATTCCATGTCGGTTTTTTAATATGTTGCACAACGTTTCGTATAAGAATAGTAGCCGATTGCGGGCTTCATCCCTGTCAAGTTACAAGAAAGTTGGAGCGGGCTACAACCCTTGAAATTACTACTGAACCGGCTATTATTTTTATACATTGTTGGGTGTAGTGTTTCTATTTATTATCATTTAATTCATAATAGGGCTCGATATGGATTCCAATATGTGATTGATTACCAAACTTGTCTCTCAGTGATTTTTCAACTTGGGTTGCAATTTGATGCGATGATTCAACTGTCAATTCTTTATCGACTTTAATGTGAACTTCAATTGCAAAAATGTCACCTATTTTCCTAGTCCTTAAATTATGGAATCCTTTTACGCCAGAAGTATTTTTAATTATTCCTAAAATATCATTTTCAGTTTTTTCAGGTAGAGAACTTTCCAATAGTTCCTTAATACTTGGATTTGCTATATCCCAAGCTACTTTCAAA
>ASNI01000002.1 GCA_000404785.1 Cloacimonetes bacterium SCGC AAA252-N17 | reverse complement strand
AGCCGATTTTGGGCTTCATTCCTGTCAAGTTACAAGAAAGTTGGAGCGGGCTACAACCCTTGCATTTACTACTGAACCGGCTATTATTTTTATACATTGTTGTATGCCGTTTATTCTTCATTTGAAAATCATTGGTACAAAAATGTAAGCCCAAATATTATTCAAAGCGTGAAAAATCAGACTTGGATAAATGTTGTCAAATTTCACATATAGATAACAAGTCAAAATTGACCAAGCTAACATATAAACTGTCAACCCAGGTCCAA
Organism: Cloacimonetes bacterium SCGC AAA252-N17; assembly: GCA_000404785.1. Lineage (GTDB taxonomy): Bacteria > Cloacimonadota > Cloacimonadia > JGIOTU-2 > JGIOTU-2 > Celaenobacter > Celaenobacter polaris. Next base: position 3,652 of record ASNI01000002.1, on the reverse strand, counting down.
AAAACTGTAAATGAACTAAAGAAAATAGGATTGAACTTATAATAATTGCAGGCCATTTTCTCATTCTCTCTTTAAGCATCTCTACTATATATCCTCGAAAAATAGTGTCTTCAGTTAGCGGAGCAAGAATTACTGCCGTCAAAACACCCCAATAAATATCTTGGTTTTCTTTTTGCTGTACAGGGAAAGACATTTTGTCTCCCCAATACATAGGAATATTGAGTAGCCTAAGAATGCTTTCTATTAAGGGATAGCAGAAAATTGCAATTGAAACGCAAATCAGGGAATAAATTAACCCTTTCCCAGAAATTGAGTATCTGTAACCTGCCTTATGAAAGCTCAGTCCTTTATTCTTTAACAAAAGAAAATAAAAAGCTACTGCAATTCCTGTTGAAAATGTATATAACAATAAAGAAAATATTCGACCCTGAGAAATTCCTAAAAAGGTTTTGAATTCCAGAATTTCAGGTCTAAAAAATTTGTAAGCAAGTGTCGTCAGGACTATGCCCATCGGGGCTAAAACGAATATCCACCACACAGGTAATTTTTGTGACGTTTCAGTTGATTTATTCATTTCATTTGTCTTTGTTTATTAAATGGCATACAACGGTTTGGCTATGTGTAGGGCGGGTTTTCGAAGCACTTCACTTTCAAACCTGCACTAAGCCAATTCGTTTATTCATATTTTCTTTTTTTACGCCAATCGTCAAAGACGAATTAGCGGTGTTGCAACGAAGAACTGCGGTTGGAATACCCACTGAACCCCGCATTACATATAGCTTTTGTTATGCGCATGTAATTTTATCCTCAAGCTAAAGTTTTAATAAATAACGCTTATTTCAGAAGCATAGAATCCTTCATTTTTCAATTTTTCTTTTACATCATCTGACATTTCATCAGATACAATTTCTTCAAATTTTATTATGCCATCACTGTGCCCTTTTGCTTTTACTCTTTCCAATAAGTCTTCAATTTTTGATTTATCAAAAAGCACCTGTCCAGTGACATAGGGACCATAAACTTTATATGCATTTGAGGTGGTAAGAAAATGAACCTGAACGCTACTTTTATGCAATCCATAATTCCAAAACATAAACTCAGTTGAGAACCTAAGCTTTTCAGCATTTATTTCATTAATTTTTTCTTCTATTAGGCTGATTTGAGTTTCAAACGATGCGATTTTTTGTTTTAACAATTCTGCCATTAATTTTCCAAATTCATCTTGCGGTAATTCTTCTAATTGTTTTATGTGGTCTTTAAGAACGTTTTTGTAGCTAATATGCAAGCTCTGTAGTCCATGTATGTCAAATTTTGTTAAGTCCATAATTTAAAATTTTGTTTTTAATGTTTTACTATTATAAGTTGGATGTTTGATGCGTTATCTAAATCATTTTTAAATTCTTCTTCATCTCTTATGCTACCTAAATCATACACAACAAAAAGTATATTTGAATATTCCTTTCCATAAGCTTGAATATCTGCATTGATTTCATCAACAATTTCTTTACTCTTAGTCCGAGTTTTTGAAAGCTTTACTTCAAGTGCCAGATTTAACTTATACATGATAAAATCAGGAACAACTTCTTTAACCGAGATACTAACTCTTCCTGTTTCACGCCCATAATCAATCCCTTTATTTAATCCCTTCCCAATATATAATTGTTCAATTGCATTCTGAATTTCCATTTCTTTTTGTGGCTCATTGAAAATAACTTTTCTGAGATTGCTTTGAATGAAATATTTTAAATTTTTGATTTCGTCGTTTTTAATCTCAGATTGGTTTCTGAGAAATGACTCTAAAATTGAAAGGTTTGAATAAACAGAATCAAAATAATGCTTTTGCTGAATAGCAATTGTGTCACAATTTCCAGGCACTTTTTCTAGGTCATATAAGTCCAAAATTGTTTTTAGTTGAATAACCTGCGCAACTTCTTTTATTAGCATGTTGTATTTACGCATAAACTCCTTGTAACTGGAGTATTTCCAAATATTCGAGTCATCGCCTTCAAGACTCATCCTCATTGCATCCTTTAGCGTTGTAGCAAGAGATAAAAATTCTTTTAATTTTTCATTAGTCTCTGTTGTCATTCTCTCTCTTTATTATTGCGCATAACGGTTTGGCTATGTGGAGTGCGGGTTTTCGAAGCACTTCACTTTCAAACCTGCACTGAGCCAATTCGTTTATTCATATTTTCTTTTTTTACGCCAATCGTCAAAGACGAATTGGCGGTGTTGCAACGAAGAACTGAGGTTGAATTACCCGCTGAACCCCGCATTACATATAGCTTTTGTTAGCCGCTTTTGTTTATTCAAATATCTTGTTCATGTCTATTTTTAGTCCTGCAGCTTTCATCTCCTTTGATAGCATCATTTTCCAACCATCACTATTGTCTACACCAATATATATTATTCCGGTATAATCGGATGGAATTTCAATATTGTCTTTGACAAGACCTACAACATTTTTACGACCAAGTTTTCCAATAAAATAGCCTAATTCAAATATTACATTCTGTCTTGCTCTTTTATGCAATTTTTCCTTATCATCAGCTTTTCCACCTTGGTCATCAGGAGTTAATAAAACAACGGCAAAAGCAACATCCGAATACTCTTCAAATTTTTCAATTATTGTTAATCCTTTACTTGATTGTTCATGCAAGATTATTGGTTTTAATCCTAACTTTTCTAAAAATCTAGCAGTCGTTTCTTTAAGTTCATTATCGTGCCCATGAACTAAAAATATCCTATTAGAAACGTTTTTCCCTTTTCCTTTTTTTTGAGATGTTATTTGAGGATTTGGGTCAAAATCTTCTTTTGTTTCAATTACTCCAATTGCTTCATCAATCATGTCTATTAAAGGCAGAATTAAGGACTGTCCATATGGTGGGTCAAAAATCATTGCAAAAGGGTCAACATTTTGCATAATCATTCCACCAATCGCTGGAGGAGGTGAAATTGTAAAAGTTTTTAATGCTCCTGCTCTTAAAACTAAATTTCTAGCATTCCTTAATTTTTTATTTATTTGGCTTCTTGTATCAACAGCTGGTTCTCTATTATACCAGATTATTAAAAGGTTTTTAAATTCTTCCAGTTCGCTGATATATTTTGATTTATTATCCATTTTAAAGTTAGATTATAGTTTCATCGTTACAATTGCAGGTAACTACTTCCTAAACGACATATTACGTATAGAACGCCATATTGGAGGATTATACGAATAAATCATTCGTTTATTTTTTCCTTATCCGAAAAAATGAGATCTGCAGGTGAGATGATATTTTGCAGATTTTTGATGGAAACATGTGTATATATTTCAGTTGTCTTTGAGCTGCTATGTCCAAGCAATTCTTGAATGTACCTTAGATCAACGCCTTGTTCTAGTAAATGAGTAGAGAACGAATGTTTCAGGGAATGAACAGTAAATGGCTTGTTAATACCAGCTTTTTTCAGATTTGCCCTAAAAATATTTTGTACGGATTTAGCAGAATATTGTTTTCCTTTTTCTTTGCTTTCAAAAAGCCATATGGAAGGTCTATAATTTCTGTAGTATTCTCTCAGAACGGCTAAACAGGTTTTCCCTAGAATAGTGGTTCTATCTTTTTTTCCTTTACCTCCTTTTATGTGTATTAGCATACGATCACTGTCGATATCT
>ASNI01000001.1 GCA_000404785.1 Cloacimonetes bacterium SCGC AAA252-N17 | reverse complement strand
TGAACTTATACTTGATTATGATATTGATCCACAACCACAATATAAAACCATCTCAATCTCAAACCATCCCAATCCTTTTTATGATGCAACTACAATTCACTATTCACTTCCCCAACACATTGCAGGCACGATAACGATCTTCAATAGCAAAGGACAGAAGGTTAAAGAAATTCCGGTTTCTTACATTGAAAATTCTGTTTCATGGACGGGAATAGATGAGCAGCACAACCAGGTGCCGAGCGGTGTGTATTTCTATCAATTAGAAAGCGGGAATGAGACATTGGCTTCAGGCAAGATGCTGTATCTGAGATAATAGTTTTACATTAAAAGAACATCATCTTAATGCAGAATAAGATACTTCTTTTATTGATTTCTATTTTTATTTGTTCGATTGTTCATGCAGAGATCGAGTTCTTCAAAGAAGACCTGCAGTTCGAGCTTCAGGATGGCTATTTCATAGTAGCCGGGAATTATTATTTCCGAAACACTTCAAACCGCGATATACAGGCAACATTATTTTATCCGATCCCACGAGATAGTATGCTGGTCAACTATGATTCTGTGGAGGTAAAGGATTCATCTCAAGATTCGGATTCTCTTGTTACTGCAATAAGGGAGAAAGGATTTTTTTTCAATGTTGAGATCGGAGCGAATTCAACAGCAAAATATACTATAAGATATCGTCAAAAACTCCTTGGGAACAGGGCAAAATATATTTTCACTACAACGAAATCATGGGGTAAACCATTAGAAAAAGCGGACTTCCAATTAACATTTCCCAAAACCCTCAAGATCGATTCTCTCTCAATGTTGCCGGATAGTTTACAGGAATATGAAGATACTTACACACTTTTCTGGACAAGAGAGAATTTCATGCCCCAAGAGGATTTTGTTGTTCATTACCATAAAAAGAAATACAAAAAAATCTCGGAATTACCCAAAGAAAAATATTCCATTAGGAAAGATTTCTTCTATCTTCGACTCACTCCTTATGTTATCCCCGGCGCTGCTGTTGGCTATACCCGTAGAATTCGATTACTTGATGGAGGAGCTATTGATTTTACCCTCGCTGTTCATCATCATTTTTTAGGCGAATCCCACAAAACCTATGGCCTGTCTTTAATTTCTGAACATTTCGGAAACATCCAGGCAAAAGGTTTATTCTTTCGTGCTAATGTGGGTGCTGAATATGCAGGAATGCAGAATCCTTTTGATGATGATCCCGAACCAGATAAGAAGTGGTTTCCAAACGTAACTGTCGGTTTGGGATATAGCATGATAATTTTTGATAGTTCCTATTTGAGATTCTCAGCAGAATTCGGTTATACTTGGTTCATAGGCAGAATAAATTGTGAGTTTCTGTTTTAAAGAACAAACAATTGTGCAGGATGAACCTGCACCTCCTCCGCTAGCTGGCGGATACTCCTCTTGCTATAGGAGAATTTTGGAAAACACCCCAGAACAGTTCCCCACACGACCGACGTGTGTGATGCGATTTATTTACTTTTTTCTTGCCATTAAAATTGTTGTTTTACAATCTCGAAAAAAAGAAATTAGGAATCATGCTCAAAGAATATTTAGATGCATTACAGGAAACCTTTAATCGAGGTGATGCCCGCGAGGAAAGTTATTACTCTCAGCTCGAAACGCTTATCTTGACTTATGCTGAAAAATACAATATAAAAAATGTAGATATTACAGTATTACCCAAACAAACCGAAGCCGGCAATCCGGACTTTCGTGTCTGGGATGGAAAGAATCATATCACCGGCTACATCGAAGCAAAAGCACCTACAAACATAAACTTAAATGCAATTCAATATTCGGAACAGCTTAAACGATACTGCTCGACCTTTCCTAATGTAATCCTTACGGACTTTTATGAATTCAGATTGTTTAGAGACAGTCAGCTAATAGACACAGTGCAGATCGGAAGACCTGAAATTGCGCACAGATTGAAAACAGCTCCTCCTCCTGAGCATGAAGAGGAGTTCATAAAACTGATGCAAACCTTCTTCTCTTTCTCATTGCCTAAAGTTAATACTGCCAAGACCCTTGCACAGGAACTGGCAAAAAGAACCCGATTCCTGCGCGACGAAGTGATCAGTATTGAGTTGAAAGAAAAAGAACGAAAGGGAAATAAAGACATACTTGGCTTTTATGAAGCTTTCAAAAAATATCTCATTGGAACGCTCACACATGAGCAATTTGCAGACCTGTATTCCCAAACTATTACCTATGGACTATTTGCAGCGCGAACAAGAACAGGAAAGGATTTCAATAGACAGCTTGCATATCAATATATTCCTCACACGATTGGTATTCTTCGGGATGTTTTTCGCTTCATTTCTCTGCAAGACCCGCCCATAGAACTAAAAGTGATCGTTGATGATATTTCCGAAGTGCTTAGGGTTACTGACGTGAAAAGTATCCTCAGTAGATTTTTCCATGAAGGAAAGGGAAAAGACCCGATCATCCATTTTTATGAAACCTTCCTTTCCGAATATGATCCGAAAATCCGTGAGCGGCGTGGCGTGTACTATACTCCCGAACCTGTTGTGCAATATATCACTCATTCTTTACATCAAATACTGAAAAAGGAATTCGACCTGTCGGATGGTTTTGCTTCCGAAAATGTGACCGTGCTTGACCCTGCGGCAGGAACACTTACCTTTCCTGCAGAAGCGATCAAAATTGCAGTTCATGAATATCATGAGAAATACGGACAGGGCGGACTGCATTTCCTTATCAAAAATAATATTCTGAAAAATTACTTTGCTTTTGAGCTGATGATGGCGCCATATGCCATCGGACACCTCAAGATCGGATTTTTGCTTGAAGAGCTCGGGTACAAAATGGGAGATGACGAACGATTCAAACTCTATCTTACAAATACCCTTGAAATGGACGAACTGGATTCGGTTAATATTCCCGGGCTTAGTTCATTGAGCGAAGAGAACCACCTGGCAAACAGAGTAAAACAAGAAATTCCAATTCTGGTCATTATGGGAAATCCTCCCTATTCGGGAATTTCTTCAAATACTAATGAATGGACTGAAAAACTTCTCAAAACCGATATTGATGGTGCGCAGAGCTACTACGAAGTCGATGAGAAACCATTAGGAGAAAGAAATCCAAAATGGCTTCAGGATGATTATGTGAAATTCCTTCGCTTTGCTCAATGGAAGATACAAAAAGCCGGTCATGGTGTCATCGGCATGATCACAAACCATAGCTATCTGGATAATCCGACTTTTCGTGGTATGCGGCAGAGTTTGATGAAAACCTTTAATAAGATCTTCATCCTCAACCTGCACGGGAACAGCTTGAAAAAGGAGACTGCACCTGATGGCAGTAAAGACGAAAATGTCTTTGATATTCGGCAGGGCGTGGCAATCTGTTTTATGATAAAGCACCACGATAACAAAGGGTGTGAGGTCTTTTATCACGACCTTTATGGTTTACGGAATACAAAATATGGATGGCTTGAAGAAGATAAAGTTGAGCCCTATAAATATGAAGAGATTTTACCAAAAAGCCCCTATTATTTCTTTATAAAAAGACATACACAGAATATTCAACATTACCTGAAATGGAAAAAAATATCTGAGATATTTCCAGTAAATAGTGTAGGTATTGTCACAGCAAGAGATAAATTAACTATCAGTTGGAATGAACATGAAATATGGAACAGGGTTAATCAATTTGCGAAGATGGATCAAGAGATAGCACGGCATACATATAATTTAGGCAAAGATGCAAGGGATTGGAAAGTGCATCTTGCTCAAAAAGATATCCAAAAGTCCGGACCAGATAAAGATAAAATACGACTAATATCATATAGACCTTTTGATACAAGATGGACATATTATACAGGTGTAACACGGGGTTTCCATTGTATGCCTAGACCTTCAATTATGCACAATATGCTTGATGGTGATAACTTAGGAATTTGTACTGTAAGACAAGTAAAGGTGGGAGCTGTCTGGTCTCATATTCTTGTTTCAGATAAAATAACCGAAAGCTGTTATATCTCAAATAAAACTAGTGAAATAGGATATATATTCTCTCTGTTTACTTACTCAAATAAAGATGATGTCCATCTTTTTGAAAAACATCAAACCGAACGGAAACCTAACATTGCTCCTGAAATTTTTAATATGCTCAGAACTGCTTACGGAAAAGAACCTTCACCGGAAGAGATTTTATATTACATTTATGGAGTTTTTTATAGCAATATGTACAGGGAAAAGTATGCGGAATTTCTTAAGATAGATTTTCCGCGTGTGCCCTTTACTTCTGATCTTGAACTTTTCCGAAAGGTGGGCACACTTGGCAAACAGCTTGTGCAGCTTCATCTTTTGGAAAGTGACGAACTGGATACGCCGATTGCAAAATATCAGGGAGTCGGCGAGAATGACCGCATCGAGAAAGTTGTGTATAATGAAGTTGAGCAACGTGTATACATTAATGAAGGCAAATATTTTGAGGGCATTAATTCTGAGTTGTGGCAATATCATATTGGCGGGTATCAGGTTCTGTATAAATATTTAAAGGACAGAAAAGGCAGAATACTTGAGGATGCGCGCCGTTACTGCAAGATCGCAACAGCGTTACAAAAGACTATCGGGCTGCAGAAAGAGATCGATTTGCTTTACCCCAAAGTTGAGGAAAATATTTTAGAATAATTTAAATTTAACACACCTCCCGGCTAAAGCCGTACTCCTCTTTTTAAAGGAGATTTTTTCGTTGATTTACATTCTTTCGATCATTAATATTAATAGCTGTTTTATTGATCTTGAAACGTAAATTAATGTGATAACCTTGTTTTTTCCCATCTAAAAAGAGGGGTGGATTCCGATTTATCGGAAGACGGGGTGTGTTATTTTTTCCATTTTTAATCTTTCATTTCCTCCTCCAGCTCACTCAAACTTGACACAAAAACAACTTGGAAAGTTTCTATAAATTAATTACATTAATATTAAATAGTATATATTCTAAAATATGAAAAAAAGATGTTTGGTTGTAACAGGTGGTGGTGACTGCCCGGGTCTTAATGCAGTTATCCGAGCCATCGTAAAACGTGCTTCCCGGGAAGAAGACTGGGAGATCGTTGGAAGCATCGACGGTTTTAATGGTGTTCTCATGGAACCTCGTGAGCTTCGTGTGCTTACCAATCGTACTGTTGCAGGAATTCATGTGCGTGGAGGAACGATACTCGGAACGACAAATAAAGGCGGCCCCTTTGCATGGCCCCAGCAGGACAGGGAGGGTAATTGGATAGAGATCGACCGCTCAAAAGAGATGCTGGAAATCCTGAAAGAAGAGAATATCTGCGCAGTTATAAATATCGGCGGGGACGGCTCGCAGACCATTTCGCAAAATCTTTATGAAATGGGACTCAACATTGTTGGCGTTCCTAAAACAATTGATAATGACCTTTCCGCAACAGATTTTGCTTTCGGTTTCCAAACTGCTGTGGAAGTTGCGACCGATGCAGTCGACAAACTCGTAACCACAGCGGAAAGCCATCACAGAATTATTATTCTCGAAGTGATGGGACGTGCAGCCGGTTGGATAGCGCTTTATTCATCTATAGCAGGCGGCGCAGAAGTATGCCTTATTCCGGAAATTCCTTATGATATTCAAAAAGTAAAAGAAAAGGTGGAAGAACGCACCGAAGACCGGAGAGGTTTTGCAAATATCGTCATAGCCGAGGGTGCTTATCCCAAGCATGGAAGCGTTGTGGGGCAGGAAGTTGATGAGATCGGTTACCACAATTTCAAGCTCGGCGGTGCAGGCATCCGGCTTAAACAGGAACTTGAAAATGCAGGCGCACAAGCAGATATTCGTGTGACCATTCTCGGGCATTTGCAGCGTGGAGGAATTCCCTGTGCTTTTGACAGAATTCTTGCGACACAGTTCGGCGTAAAAGCATTTGAAATGGTGCTTGAAGGAAAATTTGGCGAAATGGTTGCTTATAAAAATAATGATATAAAATGTGTCCCAATCAAAGATGCCATCGATACCTACCATCTTGTGAGCGTGCACTCGAATCTTGTGCATACTGCCAGAGGTGTTGGAATCAGTTTTGGTGATTTAAAAGCATAATGGAGTACGCTACATGAGTGAGAAAAAAGACAGAATCGCAATTTTGACATCTGGTGGAATAGCTCCGTGCCTTTCAGCATCTACAGGATTGCTGATCACCGAGTACACTCGGCTCGTGCCGGACATGGAGATCATCGGGTATCTGAACGGCTTTAAAGGACTGCTCACAGGCAGCAGCATACTTATTTCCGAAGAGGTAAGAAAAAAAGCGAAATGCCTTCAGAAATACGGCGGAAGCGTGCTTGGCAACAGCCGTGTGAAGCTTACCAATGTAACAGACTGCGTGAAAAAGGGCTATATTCAAGAAGGCGAGAATCCCCTGCAAGTTGCCGCAGAGCAGCTTGTCAAAGATAATGTGTCCATCCTTCATACTATTGGCGGTGACGATACGAATATCATGGCATTCGAGCTTGCATCCTATCTGAAAATGAACGGTTATGACCTCACTGTGGTAGGACTTCCCAAAACAATCGATAATGATGTAATTCCGATATATCAGACTCTCGGTGCTGCAACTGCTGCGGAACAGGGCGCAATTTTCTTTGAGAATGTTGCCAATGAGAACACGACCAGTTCACGCCAGCTCATAATTCATGAGGTAATGGGACGACACTGCGGGTGGCTTACTGCTGTCACTGCACGGGAATACCGAAAACGCCTTCATAAGAAAAAATTCCTGCCGGACATCCTTCTTGCGCGCGAACGATGGGATATCGATGCGATTTACATTCCGGAAATGGGCATTGATATTGATGAAGAGGAAAAGCGTCTGAACGAACTCATGGATGGAAAGGATTCCGTGAACATATTCCTCAGCGAAGGCGCAGGTTTGGAAACGATTGTGTCGGAAATGGAATCAAAAGGAGAGCCGGTACAGCGCGATGCATTCGGGCATGTTCGTCTTGACGAGCTCAATCCGGGACAGTGGTTTGCAAAACGCTTTAAAACCATGCTGAAAGCAGATAAAGTGCTCGTACAAAAGAGTGGATATTTCGCACGTTCTGCGCCTCCGAACAAGGAAGACCTCGATCTCATTCAGAGAACCTGCGCGGAAGCAGCTCGCTGCGGACTCAACGGACAGAGCGGCGTAGTCGCCCTCGACGAAGATAATAATAACGAGCTCCGCTGTATAGGATTCCAACGAATTAATAGCGGAAAACCATTTGATATTCATCAAAAATGGTTTGAAGATATGCTCATAGATATTGGACAAATCAGGTAAATTATGAATATAAAATTTAAAGACATAAACACAGGTATCGTCCAGGCACGAGCTGTTATCGAGATTACAGAAGGTGTCTTTCTTAATGAGATCACCATTTTGAAAAAAAACAGAGATATCATCGTGGAGCTTCCCCAGAAATCCTTCCGAGGAAAAGATGGTAAGATGTATTATATGAATATCATCACCTTTGCGAACGAGGATAAGGAAAATTTCTTCAAGCTCGAAGTTAAAACAGAATACAATAAATGGCGGGGACAAAATCCCAAGATCCTCGTGTATGAAAATAATTAATTTTTGAAAGGTATAATATGAAACACGCATTATTTTTTTCGCTCATCCTTCTCATTGCAAGCAACTTGTGTGCAAACACAACACCCGCAGCTCAGAACATTGAAGATGTTCGGGAAATCTATTTCAGTTTTGAAATATCAGCAAAAAGCGAACTAGAACAGCTTACTCGGATCGTATCCATTGATAATGTCAAGGGCAATACCGTGTATGCCAATGCAATTCCGGAAGAACTCGCCGAACTCATAAATCTTGGCTATAAAATCGAATATATTCCTCTATACGGTTCTCCTGAAGATCTCACTATGGCAACCACTATTGCAGAAATGGCGAACTGGGATCGTTATCCAACTTATAGTGTTTATATTGATATGATGTATCAATTTGCCAACGATTTCCCATCTATTTGCAGATTGGAGAATCTTGGATATTCCATCGACGGTCGCGAGATATTAAGCGTAAAAATTTCCGATAATGTTGAAGTCGAAGAAGATGAACCCGAGTTCTTCTACACTGCTCAAATGCACGGAGATGAAATCGTCACATATATTATGATGCTGAGATTGATAGATTATCTTCTGTCAAATTACGGAACAGATGCTGAAGTCACCGAAATGGTGAACGAAATTGAAATCTGGATCAATCCATTATCGAATCCCGACGGAACATACCATGTAGCTGATACAACTGTAGTAGGTGCTACTAGGCGTAATGCAAATGGAGTTGATCTGAACAGAAACTTTCCCGATCCCAGAGAAGGACCTCATCCTGACAACCATCCTTGGCAACAGGAAACAATCATTATGATGGATTTCGCAGATGAACATAGTATAATTCATTCTGCAAATTTGCATAGCGGCGCAGAAGTAGTGAACTATCCATGGGATACTTGGTATACGCTTCATGCAGATGATGATTGGTATATCGACATTTCAAAAGCATATGCAGATACTGTTTTTGCAAATTCTACTGGAGGATACTTCCAAGGCGTAAGCACAAATGGTTACATTAGAGGCTGTTTGTGGTATGTTATCGCTGGTGGTCGCCAGGATTATATGAACTATTTCCAGGCATGCCGGGAAGTAACGCTTGAATTATCTCACGATAAAGATTTATCATCAAATCTATTACCTGCACACTGGACGTATAACAAGCGGTCGTTCATAAAATATATTCAAAATGTTTATTACGGTATTCGCGGAATCGTAACTGATTCACTCGACAATCCGCTCGAGGCGATGATCACAGTCGTTGATCATGATTTTGATAACTCCGAAGTTTTCACCGATCCTGATGTGGGAAATTATCATCGTATGCTTTCTCCGGGAGTGTATGATATTACAGTTTCAAGCTACGGCTTTATTCCACAAACAATAAGCAATATTACGGTTGTAGATACCGGAGCAACGAGAGTGGATGTAGAATTGCAGGAAGCAGAAACAATAGATATAACCGGAGTAGTTCGTGATGGTGACACAAATGCACCGATCGGAAATGCAACCGTGGAGATATTGGATTCTGTTCATGCACCGGTTCAGACCAATTTTACAGGTTCTTATGCAATTTATAACGTGCTGGAAGGCACTTATACATTTAAAGTTTCTGCGTCCGGATATAGCACTTTGACAGAAAATATTACTATCACACAAGATAACCATATCATCGACTTTGAACTCTTTGCGCCATATTTGTTCTGGGATTTTGAACAGGATGATGGTGGATTCACCAGCGATCCGCCAACTGGCGGCTGGCAATGGGGAGAGCCCTCTGCGGGAGGCATCACTGCATATTCAGGAATAAAGGTCTGGGCTACAAACCTCAGCGGTTTCTATGTTGACAATGCCGACTGGTATCTTGATTCGCCAGCGATCCAACTCGGCAACAATCCAATGCTCGAATTCTATCACCTGCATAACTTTGAGGGAAGTTCTACGCTGTGGGATGGCGGAAATGTAAGCATTTCAACTAACGGAGGAGGTTCGTTTGGACTTATAACTCCTATCGGCGGCTATGACGGAAATATTTATGCTCTTGGTGAACAAGGTTATGGTGGCACCCGTGATGCATGGACGCTTATGCAATTCGGCTTAACACCATATGCAAATCAGGAAATCGTGCTCCGCTGGCACTTTGCCTCGGATGGTTCAGCGTGTAATTATTACGGCTGGTATATCGATGATGTTGCTCTCATCGAGCTTGCCGGAGTTGATGATCCTGCACACGGAAATGAACTAATCCTTCATCAGAATTTCCCGAATCCATTTAGTGGGTCCACCACAATTACATTCTCTATGCCCAAAAATCTAACAGATCCAACATTGAAAATCTATAATCTGAAAGGACAACTTGTTAAATCACTTACCTCGTTCCCAAACCCCAGTTTGGGAATGATAGAAGCGGTTTGGGATGGAAAGGATGAAAAGGGCAAAGAAGTAAGTGCTGGTGTGTATTTCTATCGGATTCAATCCAAAAGTTATTCATCAGAAATCAAAAAAATGCTATATTTGCAAAAATAAAATCTAAATGGAGGCGTAATGGCAAAAATATTAATTAGCGATCCTGTTTCCGCAGAATGTATCGAACTGTTGGATAAAGCAGGATTTGATCTTGACATCAAAACGGACAAAAAAAACCCCTGAAGAATTAGCTGACATGATCCAGGGATACGATGCAATCGTGATCCGCAGCGCGACAAAAGTCCGCAAGGTTGCAATCGATGCAGCAGACAAGCTCAAACTCATTGTACGCGGTGGAGTGGGTATTGATAACATCGATCATGAGTATGCCCGTTCAAAAGGAATCACGGTTTCGAACACTCCGACTGCATCTTCACAATCTGTTGCAGAACTTGCACTCGCCCACATGCTGGCGCTTTACAGATTTCTCCCTCAAACGAACATCACCATGAGAAATGGCGAGTGGAACAAGAAGCAGTACAAAGGTAAAGAAGTAGCAGGCAAAGTTCTGGGCATCATCGGCTTTGGCAATATTGGTAAATCCCTGGCAAAAAAAGCGATTGCACTCGATATGACAGTACTCGCCTATGATCCTTATATCAAAGAGACAGATATGAACGTGGAGATCGTTGATCTTGATACATTACTGAAGCGCTCGGATATCATTTCACTGCATATTCCCCATACTGACGGCACACACTATATCATTAATGCAGATGCAATTGAAAAGATGAAAGACGGTGTAATGATCATAAACTGTGCACGTGGCGGCGTAGTAGATGAAAAGGCACTTCTTGATGCGTTGAACTCAGGCAAAGTTGCGTTTGCAGGAATCGACTCTTTTGAAGAGGAGCCGACCAATAATACTGAATTGGTATCTCACAAAAATGTATCTGTTACTCCCCATATTGGTGCTTCGACCAAAGAAGCACAGGGTCGAGTGGGAGTAGAAGTAGCAGAAGTTATCATTGGCTTCTTTAAATAAACATAGTAACATTATGATAGAAAAAAAGTACGACTCGATCTACTGTATCAGAATGCTTCATGGCGAGGATTTTCTGGCTCAGCTCAATTCCCTTGCAGAGAAGCAGGATCTGAAAAATGCGATTATCATAAACGGTGTGGGTATGCTCAAGGGCGCTAAGATCGGCTATTATCGTGATGGAACTTATCAGATAAAGACGATCAGCGATCCGGCAGAGCTGGTTTCCACCAGCGGTAACATGTATATCAATCCTGCAGGCAAGCATGAGTGGCATGTGCACGTAGCACTTGCAGTGCGGTCTCACGAAATGCTCGGCGGGCATCTGTTGGGAGGAATTGTGTGGAATACCGCAGAACTTTTCCTTCAGATCGTTCCCGATGCGAAATTCGTTCGCGAGACCGAAGAAGAAAATCTTCGATTGAATTTTAAGTAGCATTAAACCTTTGGGCGGGTTGATCTGAGAAATATGGTCGCCTGCCCGTTTTTATTATAGTTATTGGATAAATTGTGCACCATAAAAAATTGCCCAAGATAAACGAATCCTGTCATGTCCATTTTATCACTACTAACACTTTTAATCATCAACCCTTCTTTTTGAATCACAAATGTTGTAATATTTTGTTGAGAAATATCGGAATGTACCGCAAGGAATTGAAATTTAGGCTTTTCGGATTTTCCATAATGCCCGATCATTTTCATGGATTGTTCTGGTTCGAGGTTGAAGAACAGGAAATGCTTACTTCTCCACGAAGGCAGGGTAAAACTGCCTCTACCCGGATTGGGGTAGGTTCGGGTTTATCCCGAACCAATATGATTGTGCAGCAGGATGAACCTGCCCCTACCCTGGAAAAGAGGGAGATTGAATACCCCCATAATAACTATAATCTTTTATCCAAAGATGCTCCATTAAATATCTCCAAAATCATGCACCGCATCAAGGGTAAAACCGCCATTGATATCAGAAATGAATTACAAATAAACTTCAAATGGCAAAAATATTTCTATGATTTCAATATTTATACCCAGAAAAAATATCTCGAAAAGTTGAATTATATACATAATAATCAATACAAAGATAAACGTATTACCAATCCTGATGTATATCCTTATTCATCAATGATATTTTTAGAAACCGGTAAAGGTGTCTTTAAAATTGACGAAATCGATCTATAATGGAAATATTGATAATGTGAATACCCTCAAACAACGGGGTAGGTTCAGGTTTACCCCGAACCAAGAGAGTAGTTAATTTATAGATCAGGAGGATCATATATGAAAAAAAGGTTATTTGTTTTAATATTTTTACTTGTTTTATCAACAACTCTCTTCGCAGATTATCTCCCCCGCGAACTCTTCCATAAAACCGTTGCTCAACAGCATTTTTACACCCATCGCGCTGATTCCCTACACGGGTTCGACATGCAGCACTACGATATCACGATTGAATTATTCCCAACCGCACATTATATTGAAGGCAACGTATTCGCAGAGATCACTGCCACAGAAAACGGTCTGTCCGAGATCGCCTATGAACTGGAAGGGCTCACTGTTACTGATGTGTGCGTGAACGGAATTACGGCAGCATACACCTATGCAAACGGCATTCTGACAATTACATTGGATCAGACCTATTCGATTGGGGAAAATTTTACCACACAGGTTTCTTACGAAGGATATCCTGTGCTCAGCAACGACGGCTACAGCACAGGCATACACTGGTCATCATACATATTCACTTACTCCGATCCAAATGGAGCGCGTTACTGGTGGCCCGGATACGACCACCCGTGGGATAAGGCAACCACCAAAGCCATCATAACTGTTCCGGACGACCTGCTTGTTGCTTCAAACGGCTTGCTTGAAAGCGAAGTGGATAATGGCGATGGCACAAAGACCTTCACTTGGGACAATACCGATCCGATCGCGACCTATCTCGTTTCTCTCTGCATCGGTGCTTACAGCACGTTTGAGCAGACCTATCCGGGTGTGCCGATCATTAACTATGTCTATCCAGGTCATCTTGGTGCTGCCCAGAACGACTTTGCCTGTATTCCGGTGGCAATGGGTATCTATGAAGATCGTTTTGGGGACTATCCCTGGCAAAAATACGGAGCGGCAGAATGTAATATATTTGGCGGTTATGGCGGTATGGAGCATCAAACTATGACCTCAATCGGAAATGGACTTATCAATGGATATGGAACCTACGAATTGATCTTCGTGCACGAGCTCGGGCATCAGTGGTTTGGAGACTGCCTGACGCCTCTCACATGGAAAGATGTGTGGCTTTCCGAAGGATTTGCCACCTATTCTGAAGCCCTTTATGTAGAAGGCACAGAAGGATATGATGCGATGTGCGCTTATGTGCAGTCGTCATTTCATACATATTATCTTAATTGGGCTGGAAGCAACACTTATACCGTATACGATCCCTCTTATCTGGCGTATTTTACGCCTGCGACCTATGAAAAACCTGCATCCTTCTTGCACATGATCCGGCTTGCTGTGGGTGACAGCACATTCTTTGACATTCTGCAAACCTACTTCTCGCTTTACGTAAGCAGCTGTGTGATTACTGAAGATTTTCAGTCTGTGTGCGAGGATGTGGCAGGACGCGATTTTGATAATTATTTTGATGCATGGATCTATGGAAGCGGCATACCAAGTTTTGAATACGCCTATCTGAGAAGTGTTGGATCTTCGCGAGATCCTGACCTACTTATGATAAGCCGATCAACTTCTCCGACAACGAGCCAGTTTTATATGACAATTCCATTTGGGGTTACCACAACATCGGGTGCAGAGACAATCCTTATGGAAACCGAACCGGAATTTACCTGTTCGGAGTATATGATCGGTGATGAAATTCTGAGCATTAAATTCGACCCCAATTCCTGGATTCTGGATAGAGGAAATACCTATGTGATTCCTGAACTAACTTCAACGCTTCCGGGTAACAGTATGGTATCTCTCATGTGGGAAGAGTTTCCCAACATCATTTCCCAGGGAATGTTCCGCATTTATAGAAGTGAAAATCTCACTGAAGACTTTGTGGTCATCGCAGAAGTACCCGGAGATGAACTTAGCTATGTGGATACCGATGTCGTGAATGGTACTACATATTATTATAAGATTTCATACGGTGTGGTTTCCGGTTATTTTTCCGGAGAAACAGAGCATTCCAACATTCTCTCTGCAACTCCGATAAACTTCCCGATGGATCAGGGTATCCTTGTGGTTGATGAAACAAAGAACGGCAGCGGCGGTCCAACCACACCGGCAGATAGCACAGTTGATCATTTCTACGCCGATGCGCTTACGCACTTCCAGATAACTCAGTACGATTATGAAGATGAAGGCGAGCCGGACTTAAACTTGCTGGCAAATTACTCTACCATTATCTGGCATGACGAGGACATGAATGAAAAATTTATTGCTGATAATATCGAGAATCTCAATGCCATGATCTTGAGCGGCGGGCATGTGCTCATCTGCGGATGGAAGACAGCAGATTACATTCCAGAATATTTTCTGCAACACTATTTCAGTCTGGGAAATACAAACATTATTAATGATGTTGATTTTCTCGGTGCCCTTGGTGAGGACGGGTATCCCTACATCGATGTGAATGGAACCATTATTCCACCATGGAATGACAAGTGGAATTATATTGTTGAATTTCCTGAGGCAGAAATGGATGTTACTCTCTATACCTATAACTCCGAATCCGGTGCAAATGCCGGAAAGGTCGTGGGCTTAGTCGATGATAAACAGGACAAGGCAGCGGTCGTGCTTGGATTTCCGCTATTTTTTATGGAGCTCGCTACTGTACAGGATTTTCTCACAGAACTTATGCTTGATTTTGGCGAATGTGTCTCAACCGATGATGAGCCGGAACCTAATTCAACCATCCTTACCTGTAGTCCCAACCCATTCTCCACCTCCACCACCATCTCATATAATGCAACCACCAATCTACATGAATTATCGAAAATAAAGATTTATAATGTAAAAGGACAAATTGTACGCGAATTTTTCCTTTTCACCCCCTCTCCCGGTCTACCCGTCTCTGTTACCTGGGATGGTAGAGACGAAACAGGCAAAGAAGTAAAAAGCGGCGTGTATTTCTGCTCTTTCCAAAACGGGGAGAAACAGGCGGTAAAAAAATTGGCGCTTTTGAGGTAAGATAGAAAATAAAATTTGACAAAAATAATTATTAATATACTCTTTTGCCTAAGGTAATTTTATGAAAAATAAAAATGTATTATGGAATCTGTTAAGATACACTATTAACTTACCCCCCCCTATAGCATAACTTGCTTACCGGTTGGTGGTTATACAAGAACACAAAAGAATTATGAAAACAGAATTGCTCAATTCTATCCCCAAAATATTTTTTGCAAAAATAAATTCACATAATATGCACCTGTCTGCCGAATTTCCCTAAGCAGGCAGGTTATTCCTTTTAAAGCTCTCTTCTGTCATTCAAGGAGCGGAAGCTGAGAGCAGGAAATGGAGTTGGGGAAATTACTTCTTATATGGAAATAACTCCCTGATATAAGAAGGACATTTACGGGAGTAAATAAAAATTAGGAGAATATAATGTATAAGAAAATTCTGGTAGTATTAATGTTACTGTTAATGATTGGAATTATCAGTGTTTTTTGTGAAGAGCGTACAATCGTATATGTCCATATTACAGCAGACCCGGGATTTAGCGGTGGTTACGGTGATGTGTGGTTGTATTGTTATGGAATAACATTTAGACAGGATTTTGACATACCAAGGACATATTATTTCGAAGATGTTTGTGGTTTATCTTTTAATCATGATGCAACAGCAAGAGTAGTAGTTGGCGAACATACAGATCAAGAAACACATTTACTTACAGTTTATAATAATCATTTCAACCTACATTTATCCAATTCAGTTCCGTGGCCGTATCCTGGGCCTCTGGAAGAACCCGAGGAGTAAGAATCACCCTGCTATGAAGTTCCTTTGAACGTGTTCCGTTACACAATGTCCTTTGCTTAGTGCATTGGGCATTGTGTAACAAATCAAAAAGGATATAAACATAAAACCTAAAAAATAATTATCATCGGAATTTAATATGAAAAAAATTGTTGCAACACTAATATTAAGCTTTTTTACATTATGTGATGTTTACGCAATAGATATAGACAAAATATCCGAATTTTCATTCGTCGAAAGGCGTGAGCAACATAACAACATGGCAGTAAAGGATGATAAACTCTTTGCTGTTGGAATAAGAGGATTGGAGATTTTCGAAATAGAAGATGATTCGTTAACATTATTAACCGAATATAATCTGGAAGGGAAGTGTACACATATATCTATAAAAAATGATTATACTTATATTTCAACATACGTTTCGACAAGCCGTCTTTATCGAATCTACATATCTGATATATACGAACTTACGATAACAGATACTCTTCACTATCTTGGCAACTATGCTTATTTTATTGATGGAGACCATCTCTTTGTCAATGAGCTTCTGGAGACAGGTTCATGGTTGATGCATGTCTATGATAATGATACATTCCAAGAAATTACAACCTTCAACGTTCCGCATGAATATTGTGCCATGAAACATGTAAGCGATGGTTTGGGATTAGTAATAAATAATTATCAAACTTCTTATAAAGCTTATCTATATGATGTATCAAATCCTGACAGTATCTTTCTCTATAGTTCGGGATATATCGGTGATTTATCATCTCCATACATAACAACAATATTCCAGGATTCGGTTTTTATAATAGCAAGCGGTTTGACAAGAGTAAAATTTTATGATATATCCGATCCTTTCAACTGGAATATAATAAGTGAACTAGATCATGAGCTCTATGATTTCAGTATTCAAGATAATAACATTATTCTTAGGGGAGCAGACGATATTTGGCTCTATGATATAAGCGATGTACATAATCCATTACTACTTGACCATACTACAGACGATGACATAGGATATTATAATTTCTATAAGGGGATAACAGAATATAATAATAAAATTTTTGTGTCAAAATCTTTTAATGGTGATATTAACTGTTATAATATTGAAAACAATTCACTGAATAAATACTATACTTATCATTCGAACAGTATGTTAAGATCGTCATATTTTTATAATGAAAATCTTTACATTCAAACGTGGCAGGATGGCATACAAAGATGGGATGTAACCAATCTTAATGATCCGGTTTTTATCCGTAAATATTACGATGAATATGTTGCCCCTTACCATCTATCCTGTGATGAAAATATCATAGTTCAGGTTAGTGTTGATAAAGATACTTATGAGAAATATAATACTCCACTGTTAATACAACCAGACGGAAACACGGCTATTCTGGATTCCCTTGAGTCTCCCTATGGTGATCCTCTTGCTTACAAGGCAGGTGTCGGTTTCCTTGAATCATATAACTCAACGTTATTCAAATATGAGCTTGATGGCAATAATGAATTGGTTCAGGTAGCCACGCGGGACATTCCTATTTCTTATGGGACAGTGTATTTTCTTAAGAATCATCCCGAAGTAGCATATATATTGGGATTTGATTCCTTTGTTGTTATTAATAATATCGATACAAATGATAGTATGCAGGTAATGGGACAGTATTTTACCTATTACTATTATCAAAACGAAACAGCCGAATATATTGATTATTTATTATTGTCTCCCTCCAATCCAATCAGTCATTGCGTTGTGTATGATATATCGAATCCGTTAAATCCTATAGAGAGTTTTACTGTTGATAATAGCGGCAGATTAGCTGTTGATGAGGATAATCATCTCCTCTTTATAGGAAATGATATTTGCACAGTGTATGATCTTAGTGAAATTGCTGCCGGACACATCGATAGTCTTTGTTGTTTCAGGAATTGGTCTTATGCAGAACAGATCGTGCCCTTTAAACGGGATAACACAAATTACCTTCTCTATCTTGAGGAGACATCTGCGAGTATTTATGAATATTCAATATATGATATTGATGAACCTCCTGTTGGTCATAATAATATTATAAGTTGTTACCCCAACCCATTCTCTTCCTCAACCACCATCTCGTTTTCGGGAAAATTGAATTCACATGAATTATCACAAATGAGTATTTATAATTTGAGAGGACAAATCGTACGCGAACTTTTCCCTGTCTCCCCCTCTCCCGGTCACTCCGTCTCTGTTACCTGGGATGGAAGGGATGAAACCGGCAAAGAAGTAAAAAGCGGCGTATATTTCTGCTCTTTCCAAAACGGTGAGAAACAGGCGGTAAAAAAATTAGTACTTTTGAGGTAAGATAGAAAATTAAATTTGACAAAGAATTATTTGATCTATTGTATTTTGGCAAAGGTTTATTATGAAAAATAAAAATGAATTCGGGATTGCATTAAGTTACACTATTGTCTTACTCACCCTACCATAACTTGCATATCCTGTGGTAGTTATGGAAACAACCATGAAAATAATAAAAAAAGACACATACAACACAATTCCCAAAATATTTTTTGCAAAAATAAATTCACATAATATGCGCCTGTCTGCCAAATTCCCTAAGCAGATAGGTGATAATATTCTCTAATCATATTGGAATTGATTATGAATATGGAGTTGAGGGAAATTGCTTCTTATATCCTAGACTCCGCATACAATAATTTTACTTTTTTCATATTTATTATTTAGCGAATTAGAATAGTTATTGATAGAAATCGGGATAAATAGGACCCAATATTTTAAGGATAATTCTGTGACTTGGTTTTAGATTTGCAATTATTTTTTCTGTATTTTCAATAATGATCTCGTGTATTCCGACAAAGCAAAAGAATACCCATTTTGCTGTTAGATTTTGAATATCCTTTTTTGTCTGATTTGGGAAGTATTCACCTTTATCCTTCAATTCCTTCCGTATTCTATATTCTAAAGCAGAATAAACCATTAAACACAGCATCATAACGAAAAGTAATGTTTCTACTCTTTCAGGTTTTTCAAGAAATATTGAGGAAGCAAGAAAAGAAGGATCTTTCAAAAAACGAAATCCTCTTTCTACTCGTCCCTGATTTTTGTAACCAACAAGAATATAGGGCGAACTTAAAACTGATTTATCCAACTCATTGGAAGCAAGTATGAACATCCCTTTTGAACTTCTTATCTTATTGTAATTTGTTAAAGATGATGATAATATCCCATCAATCGTGTATCCAACTATAGGGGGAATAGTCCGCCAACTGGCGGATAGGATGTCCTTTGCCTTGATATTTTCTTACTTCTTGGCACGATATATCTGTTATCTCAAAATACTTGCATTTCTTCATAAATTCCGCAACAGCTTTTAGAGCATCTGCTTCACAAGCAAACACAAAATCACAAAATTCATTATACTCTTTGGTTTAATACCATTTATACTCCATTTTTTTTGGAGTCAAAAATAAAAAAGAGGTAAAAAAACGCCTATAATTTTCTAAAAGAACTTTAACTTACGGTATAATGTTGAGTTATGAAGCCACTGTTTTTAATTGAAAATTTAGGATATTTTGCTATGCGGAGTCTCGGATATAACCTTCACTTGAAGGAAAACCTCTTTCCCGTTCACATTCCAGCTTTTCAATCCATCTGAATTTTCCATTTCAGCGATCTCAACAGCAAGAGTCTCCTTCTGAATATAATCTACAAATTTTTCAAAGGTTTCCTTGATTTCATCAGATTCTGTATAGAAAGAAATCTCTATCCTGTCCATTATATCAAAATCCTGCTCTTTCCTCATAAACTGAATTTTATTAACCAGCTCTCTGGCATTTCCTTCAAGAAGAAGTTCGTCATCGATTCGGGTATCGAGAGCCACGAACACATCGCCCTCTTCGCCGTACACAAAACCTTCTTTATTCTGTGTCTTTATCTGCAGACTTTCTTTTGTGAGCTTTATCTCATTGGTATCCACATCGAGATGATACACACCTTCTTTGTTCAGAATATCAATAAGATGGTTCGCATCCATATTCTGAAGCGTCTGGGCAATGTGTGACATGTGCTTGCCGTATTTGGGTCCAAGAACTTTATAGTCCGGTTTGATGCTGTAATCCATGAAGCGTGTTTTGTCTTTCACAAATTCTATGACATGAATATTTATCTCTTCGATGATCAGTGATTTCATGCGTTCTACAACGTCTTTCAGCCCTTCCGGTACATAAAGAATGCGTAACGGTTGGCGGATCTTGATCTGTACTTCATTTCTCGCAGCGCGTGCAAGTGATACAATATCAATAATATACTGCATCTCCTTTTCGAGTTCGGGCTGGATCAGGTTTTTATCATGCACAGGATAGTTTTCCAGATGAACACTTTCCTTTTCTGTGAGAGATTTATATATCTCTTCGGAAATATAGGGTGCATAGGGAGCACACAATTTCGAGACAGTTAGCAATACTTCATACAGTGTCATATATGCCGTAACTTTATCATCTTCCATGCCGGATGCCCACACACGCTTTCGGATGCGTCGCACATACCAGTTGCTCACATCATTGATCACGAATGATTGCAGTAGGCGGACAGCACGGGTCAGGTTGTATTTTTCATTGAATTCAGACACCTTCTTAATGACTGAATTTAATCGTGAGATTATCCATCGGTCCAGTTCAGGACGATCTTCAACCGCGATTTTATATTCATCATATTCAAAATTATCAATATTTCCATATGTGGCAAAGAAGGATGCTACATTCTTTAGCGTGCCGATGAATTTGTTATTTACTTCCAGCACACCCTCTTCGTTAAAGCGGGTAGGCATCCATGGAGGACTTACGGAAAGCAAATACCAGCGAGTGGCATCGGCTCCATATTTATCTAAAATTTTGAACACATCAACTGCATTTCCCTTGGATTTGCTCATCTTTTTGCCGTGTTTATCCAGCACCAGTTCGTTCACCAGGCAGCTCTTATATGAAGATTTTCCTTTTATGAAAGTTGCAATTGCCAGCATGGTATAGAACCATCCGCGTGTTTGGTCAATACCTTCTGCGATGAAATCTGCAGGGAAAAGTTCTGCATCAAAAATGTCTTGATTTTCAAAAGGATAGTGCCATTGAGCAAAGGGCATTGAGCCGGAATCAAACCAGCAGTCTATTACTTCGGGAGTTCTTCGCATTATGCCACCGCATTCGGAACAGGTAAATTCAATATTATCTACATAAGGACGATGGAGTTCAATATCTTTTGGAACAGGTTTGCCATTAGACATTTTGCCTTTTTCAATCAAATTTTGAATTGAATCAGGCGAGTCCTGAGTTCCACAATTTTCACAAACCCAGATATTAAGCGGTGTTCCCCAATATCTATCACGACTTATTGCCCAATCAACATTATTATCAAGCCAATCTCCAAAACGCTTTTCACCAACATATTTTGGATACCAGTTGATTTTGCGATTATTTTCTCGCATCTTATCTGCAAAGGCAGTGGTTTTGATATACCAGGATTTCCGTGCAAAGTATATAAGCGGGCTATTACATCTCCAGCAGAAAGGATAAGTATGCTTAATCTGCTCCCTATAGTATAACAGCCCTCTATCTTTTAGATTACGAATAATTTCTTTGTCAGCATCTTTAACGAAAACGCCTGCCCAGTCAGTAACTTCTTTTGTAAATTTTCCTTCTTCATTCACAGGCTGGATAAAAGGCAAGTCATATTTTTTGCCAGTTTTATAGTCATCTTCGCCAAAAGCTGGAGCAGTATGAACTATTCCAGTGCCGTCTTCCATAGTAACATAATCTCCCAAAACTACATAGAATGCTTTCTTATCAGGAATAACAAAAGGGAATAATTGTTCATATTCAATATTTTTAAAATCAGAACCTTTGTATTCCTCAACTATTATATATTTTTCTTTAATTATATCTAATCTGGCTTTTGCTAAAATTAAATATTTCCCCACAACTTTTATTTTCACATATTTATATTCAGGATGAACCACAAGTGCCACATTGGAAATTAAAGTCCACGGGGTTGTTGTCCAGGCAAGAAAGTAAGTATCTTCTGCCTTCTTCACTTTGAATTTTATGAAAACAGATGGGTCTTCAACTTCACGGTATCCAAGTGCAACTTCATGGCTGGAAAGAGGAGTTCCGCAGCTTGGGCAGAATGGCACAATTTTATTTTCTTGATAAATCATTCCTTTTTCCCAGAACTGGTTCAAAAGCCACCAGACAGATTCAATGTATTCATTTTTAAGTGTAATATATGGATTGTCTAAATCCAACCAGTAACCCAAAAGGTTTGTCATTTCTCGCCACTCTTTTTCATAAGTGAAGACCGACTCGCGGCATTTTTTGTTGAATTTCTCGATGCCATATTCCTCGATCTCTTTTTTGACGGAAATCCCAAGCTGCTTCTGCACTTCGATCTCAACAGGCAGTCCGTGAGTATCCCAACCGGCTTTTCTGTTAACCTGATAGCCCCGCATGGTTTTATATCTGCAGACCACATCCTTCAGCGTTCTACTCATGGCGTGATGAATGCCGGGCATACCGTTTGCAGTGGGAGGTCCTTCATAAAAGACGAATTTGGGTGCGCCTTCGCGGAAATCTTCGCTCTTTTGCGGGATATTGTGCTGCTTCCAGTAATCGCGAATTGGCTTTTCAAACTCAGCAGGTTTTGCTTTAACATTGATCTTTTTGAACATAGTATAACCCCATTTTATTTATTTTGAATATAAAAAAACCGCCACAGGTTGCCCCGTCGCGGCTCGACAGAATTTTTGTCAGAACCGACAGGGCGGTGAATTAATAATTATAATACCGATGATTTTTTCTATATCCTTTATCATAAGTTCAGAAAAATTTTAGTGGCAGGCATTGTGTCAAGAATTTCCATTTGTACAAGGAAACCATCTTTGCGAAAGTTGCATTTCTTTCGCAAAGGTTTTCCTTCTTTGAGATTCCACCCCAAGTACGGATTGGCATATTTGCATAGAACTGACTATACTCAATCATTAAAAGATTATCTTGTGGGGTTTTAACTTTGCGAAAGGAATACAACTTTCGCAAAGCTTTCTTTAATTTTAGAAAAAATTGACAACAAATGTTTAAAATATACTAACCAATCAAGCAAAATAATAAACCGTGGAGGTTCCTTATGAGCAAAAGGATTTTGATTCTTTTACTGATAGTTTCATTAGTTGTATTTACCTTCTGTACAAAGAAAACAACTACACCGGAAGAAAAACTATTACCACCAACAAATCTCACAATAAGTCTTGTTGAAAATAACAAGATACAGTTAAATTGGGTTGATAATTCCACAAATGAAACAAAGTGTATAATTGACAGGAAAAAGGGAATAGAAAATTGGTATGAAAATTATTATGAAGTTGCAGCTAATATTACAACTTTTAATGACATTATCCATACTAACTCAGATACAATTTATTCTTATAGAATAAAAGCATTTGATGGAGAAGATTATTCAGAATATTCTATTCCTGTTGGATGGTTTGCAGATATAACTGCTCCAACAAATTTACAAATAGAACAAATTGCACAAGATAGTATAAAAATCACCTGGCAGGATAATAGTATTGGTGAATTGAATTTTAGAATAGATAGAAAAATTGGTGATGCAGATTGGCAGCAAAACCATAAAATAATTGAACCAGACACTACAATTTACATTGATTATAATCCTTCTTTATATGATATTTGTAATTACAGAATTTTTGCTGCATCCGGAAATTCTCATTCTCAATACAGCCAAAATTATTTTCTCCCACCACCTTCTAATTTACAGATTACCCTAGTTGGAGATAATCAAGTAAAACTTACCTGGGTGGACAATTCTAACTATGAAACAAAGTTTATTATTGATAGAAAAGAAGGAGAATTTGATTGGTTAGAAAATTATGGAGAAGTTGATGCCAATATTACTACTTTTACTGATAATATTCCTACCAACTCATATACTGTTTATTCTTACAAAGTCCGAGCATTTGATGGAAACGATTATTCTGGATGTTCTATCCCCGCTGGCTGGTTTGCAGAATGCACGACCCCAACAAATATCATATTTTGCTACAATTACAATATAGAATATCATATAGTTATTTTATGGAAAGATAATTGTTTCGGAGAAGAAGGATACAAAATTGATAGAAAAATTGGTGCCGAAAATTGGCAGATAATATATACCACAAGTGAACCAAACATTACAAGTTACATTGATTACAACCCTTATTTATCCAATACTTGTTACTATAGAGTATATGCTTTCAGTGGAAGTTCAAATTCCGAACACCTCAATAGAAGTATTATTGTAGTATTACTACCACCTGGTATAGATACACTATGGACTGTTCCTAATACAATAAAATGGAATGTGGCAGTTACAGATGACAGCGTTTATGCTAATGGATATTATATCTATGGAGCTTTTAGTGATAACTATTATGGTAAATACGATCGTATTGGACAAAACTACAGCAAAAACGATACTACATTTTCCGTTGATAATGCTTCCCATGAATATGTTTGGTTCAAAGTATCTTCATATGTTGTTGTTAAACCTGATACTTTAGAGGGATATTTTTCTGAAATAATCGGGCGTCCCTACTAACACAACTACAAAAGGCAAAATAAACAGTTGACATCTAATATTATAGAGCATAAACATCGGGTATATAAATCCCTTTTAAAATGATATGGGTACTTATTGTGGACCAGGTGGAGATTGGTAGAATTTATTATGCAATATGAATTTAAGATAACAAACAATAAATTCGTTCGTAGTTCTGACAAGAAAGTTTTTAATAAAACAGTAGTCTTAACATTATATAACGATAAAGGCGAAGAGAATAATAAAGATTATGGTTTTATAGATAGAAATGATGTTTATAAGCTAATAGACGAAGGAAAGGAAATTAATTTAGATCAATGCTATATTGAGGATTTTTCTTTAAGGGAATATAGAAATACAAAAGGCAAAAATGAATTTGAATACACTGAAATGAAAGATGTTAGTGCGATTGAAGCTTTTTTCAATTGCAAAAATACCCCACAAATAGATTTCTTCTTTGCCAAATTTGTTCTTGAGAAATTAAAGAAGATTGATTTTTCAAAAACCATCTTTGGTAATGGAAACGTAATTTTTTTTGGTGTCATATTTGATAATGGGTTTGTGAATTTTGAAGATATTAAATTTGGAAATGGGGATGTAGATTTCCAAAGTGCTGACTTCGGAAATGGTGTTATATCCTTCTACAATGTACAATTTGGTGACGGTAAAGTAAATTTTTACGATGCCAAGTTTGGTAAAGGAAACATAAATTTTTTTCGTTGTAAGTTTGGTAAGGGAGAATTAGACTTTTCAGAGGTCAAATTTAGAGATGGTAATGTAGATTTTTCCAATGTAGAATTTGGTTCTGGAGATGTAAATTTTAGATATGCAGAATTTGGCAATGGAAATATAAGTTTTCATGATTCTAAACTTACTAATGGGGATATAGATTTTAGAGACACAGAGTTTGGTGATGGGAATATATACTTTTTCAATGTAAAATTTGGTAATGGAGATGCAAATTTTGCTGGCTCCAAAGCTGTTTACAAATTCGGTAAAGGTAATATTTCCTTCCTAAATACAAAAATTTCTAAAATTACTTTTAAAGAAAGACAATTCGATGATTACGCAGATTTGAGAGTTTTAAAATGTTTATATATAGATTTAAGTAATACAATTGTTAGAGATATTATTGATTTAAAACCAGATAGTGATTTAAGGGTTAATATCAAAAAGTTAAATATAATTGGAATGCAGAATTTAGGAAGAATAAATATTGATTGGAAAGAAAATAAAGTAAAAGAACTTATTGAAAATCAGGGAAATGAAACAACCCATAGAGAAAAAGCTGAACAATTTAGAATTTTAAAAGAGAATTTCCACAAGATTGGTCAATACGATGATGAGGATAAAGCGTATGTCGAATATCGTAAACACGAAATGAAAGCTGTCTTAGAAGAAAGAATAAATGGAAAATTTCTCAATAAATTTTGGGCTCATCCATTATATTGGATTGCATGGTTTGTAAAAGATTGGTTAGGTTCATTTGGCACAAATCCCTGGCGTGTGTTAGCTAATATGGGTATTTTTTACTTCTTCTTTTCTGCCATATATTTTTTTCTTCTAAAGCTTTCTAATTGTGGAATATATCCGACTAATGAAAAAGTCGATATATTAACAAATTTTTGTAAAGCACTTTATCATAGCGCTATTACCTTCCTTACTATTGGTTATGGCGATTATTATCCTTCAGGTATTATTCGTATATTCTCAGGAATTGAAGGTTTTATCGGTTTATTCTTAATGGCTTATTTCGTGGTTGCGTTCTCAAGAAAAGTGTTGAGATAATACAAGTAAATCTAATAGCTCGATTAGTCAGAACTGGATTCCCGATGGGACTCGGGAATGACAGCCCATTTCCTATTTGGAGTTGCCGACTCTGTCGGCTTCTAATTCGAGCTACCCAACATCGAGACGCTCGATGCACTCCAAAATAAGAAAGAATTACCTTGTCACAAGTCGAAGAGCTTGTGATAAGTAATGCGCTGACTTTCAACTTAAGACATGCTCTCCGACCAGTCTACGTTCCGCTCCGCCCTGGCAGGCATGTCTCAAGCTCCAATTTCGCAGGCTTTGCGAAAGTTGCATTTCTTTCGCAAAGGTTTTCCTTCTTTGAGATTCCACCTCAAGTACGGATTGGCATATTTGCATAGAACTGACTATACTTGATTATTATAGGATTCTCTTGTGATGTTAGTGATATTTTATAGATGTTTTAACTTTGCGAAAGAAATGCATCTTTCGCAAAGTTAAAGTAACTATAAAAAAATCGGCGGTTGATTTATGGTAATCAGCCCTACACCGGTATTGTCATTCCCGTGAAAACGGGAATCCAGAAGGTATTAATATTATAGTAACATTCACCGAAACCGTAAGTTTTAAAAGGAAAAATAACGGATCCCCGATCCCCAATCCGCCAGATGGCGGAGGACGCTCGGGAATGACAATCTTCTTTATTTGGAGTTGCCAACTCCGTCTGCTCAAATTGGGAATGTTTTCGCATCGGGGGAATCGAACACCTCAAAATATTCGCCTTATTATTGGAGGTATGCCAGATAATACAAATAAGATTTGTGGATTTTCTAAGTAAAGACGTGGCATTTATTTACTAAAAACCAGCTTTCCCCTTACAAAAACTTCTTCGATGTAATTCTCTCCGTTACTATAGATCAGCTTTGAAATAAGATCTTCGGGGTTTGAGAAAAAATCTTCATTGCACACATTGAGTTTCGCAATATCAATCACAGAAAAATCAGCGCTTTTCCCCCTCTCAAGATTGCCTGTCTCATTTTCTATCGAGAGTGCTTTGGCTCCTCCAAGTGTGGCAAGATAAAATGCTTCAATGGAAGTAATGGGCTTATAGTTTGCAGAGGATTTCAAAAAATGTATCATCTTTGAGGACTCGATCGCTTCCCTCATTTCTGAAAACATTGATAAGCTGTATCCGGCACCTACGTCTGTTCCCAAGCCGACAGAAATTCCACTCTTCTCTAATTTTCTATATGGCATAATACCGCTCTGAAGAAATCTGTTCGATGAAGGGCAATGGCTGATCTTAGTCCCGGTTTTCTTGAGCATCTCCATCTCGTTATCATCCAGATAGACACAATGTGCCATGATGGTTTTTGGTGTTAGCAAACCCGCCTTAAGATAGATGCTGGTATAATTCTCAAAATCCGAGAACATTTTCATAACTGTCGCGATCTCTGCTTTGCTTTCCGAAAGGTGGGATTGGATGTGTACATCATATTTCTTTGCGATTTTACCTATTCCCTGCAGTAAGCCAAAGGAACAGGAAGGAGCATAGCGAGGTGTGAGCACATAGTGCAATCTTCCATAATCATGACCATCCCATTTTTCAATAAGTTCTTTGGAATCCTGGAGCAAGACCGTTGTGTCTTTTATGAGATAATCAGGTGCATTTTGATCCATAAGCACATTACCCAGAAATGCCCTAATGCCTGATTTTTCAGCACACTGAAAAGCAATATCCGTTGCCTTTTTATGTATCGTTACATAAGAACTCGTCGTTGTGGTGCCCTTGCTTAGCAGCTCCTGAAAGAATTCCTCTGCGTATCGTTCTGCGATTTTTGAAGAAGAAAACCGCTCCTCTGCCGGGAATACAATGTCATTCAGCCATTCGAGAAGATTACCTCTGTATAATCCGCTTAAAGTAAACTGGGGAAGATGATTGTGAATATCAATAAAACCCGGGCAGATTAGCTTGCTGGAAAAATCAAAATATTCTGAATCAGTTTCTGCCACCAGCGGCATTTCTTTGCTGATCTCCTCTATCTTGCCATCTTCAGAAACAACAAGATATCCGGGGTCGAGGTAGAGCACCTCTTGGGGAGATATTGGAGACAGCAGCGTCCCTTTAATTATCTTTTTCATCTTCAGCCACTTTTTTGATACGGATAATGGTTTCGCCTTCTTTTGCAAGACCTAATTCGCGGGCTTTTTTCTCAATTGTTTTTGGATCCTGTTCTTCAAGTTTCTTCTTTTCTTCTTCCAGAACTTCCCGCTCCTGTGCAAGATCATCGATGCGCTCGACTTTCTGGTTCATGAGAAAGTTTGTTCTCAAAATTTTGATTACACTATATTTATAAAAAAACAAAAAGCACACAAGTCCGAGAAGGAGAAGGATCAGAAAAATCGTTACATTGCTCCGTAAGCTTGCGGATTTCTTCCTTCTTCGGGTATTCATTATCTGTTTATTTTTTATGTTTAAAGAGACTTTTTCCTGGAAATTGCGCAATTTTACCAAGCTCTTCCTCGATACGCAAAAGCTGATTGTACTTTGAAATACGTTCGGAACGAGATGTTGAGCCGGTTTTGATCTGTCCATTATTCACTGCAACTGCGAGGTCTGCAATGAAGGTATCGCAGGTCTCTCCGGAACGATGTGAGACAACGGAAGTATAGGCAGCATTTTTTGCTCTCTTGATTGTGTCGAGGGTTTCGGTCACTGTGCCGATCTGGTTCAGTTTTATGAGTATAGAATTAGCAATACCTTCTTTGATACCGCGTTCTAGACGCTCAATGTTAGTTACAAATAAATCATCACCAACGATCTGGATTTTATCACCAAGCTCGTCTGTCAATAGCTTCCAGCCCTTCCAGTCATTTTCATCGAGTCCATCCTCAAGGGAAACAATGGGATATTTTTTTACCCACTCTTTGTAAATTCCAACAAGATCAGCACTTGAGAGCTTTTCGGTTTTGCCTGTATTGAAAATATATTTCCCGGATTGAAAAAATGATGATGCGGCAGAATCCAGTGCAATAGAAATATCTTCTCCCGGACGATATCCTGCAGCTTCGATTGCTTTTAGAATAAATTTAATTGCATCTTCATTGGATTCCAGATTCGGAGCAAATCCACCCTCGTCACCAACTGCAGTACTATAGCCGCCATCTTTCAATATCTTTTTCAAAGTATGGAAGGTTTCTGTCGCCATTTGCAGTGAGTGTGCAAAGTTGTCGGCACCCAGCGGCATAATCATAAATTCCTGGACATCCACATTATTGTCGGCATGCTTGCCGCCATTGAGTACATTCAGCATAGGGACAGGTAAGGTCTTTGCATTTGTGCCGCCCAGATAGCGGTATAGTGGAAGTTCAAGCTCCAGAGCAGTTGCGCGAGCTACAGCCATAGACACGCCAAGAATTGCATTTGCACCAAGCTTTTCTTTGTTCGGTGTTCCGTCCAGTTCGCACATTATTGCGTCGATTTCAACCTGCTGATCGCTCTCGATCCCAAGAATTTCAGGTGCAATAATTTCATTTATGTTTTTGACCGCCCTCAGCACGCCTTTTCCATTGTATCGTTCATTATCTTCATCTCGAAGCTCTACTGCTTCATACTCGCCGGTCGAAACCCCCGAGGGAACTGCAGCCCTACCCCAATAACCGGATTCAAGCATAACATCAACTTCAACCGTTGGATTCCCACGAGAATCTAATATCTCACGAGCAAAAATTCCATCTATTAGAGACATATATTCTCCTTTTTATTTTTTAATAACGTAATCGATCTTCTCGCCATCAATGTATAAAAATTTTGGCTTCCTCGGATAGTCCTTTTTCTTGATTTTATCAGAATCACCTTCTTCCTCGAGGCGCCAGACTTCCCAGCGCTCATCGCTGCCGTCAACACAGAAGTTCACCTTCTTCACAATAAAGTCATCAATCACAAATTGAATGCTCTCTAAGCTGCCGATCTTTGTTACGGGTACGCAGAATTTCCTTGCATCATAGGCATATTTTTCGTCAGTTTTCTTTTTCTTCGCCATTTCATCTCCTATCTATTGGTTTATTGAAAAATTAGTTCTTCGGTAATTCTACAGAGGATATGTCCTACTGTAATATGAGCCTCCTGGATTCGAGCTGTATCCTTATGGGGAATGATAATTGAATATCTTGCGATTTTCGCGATCTTCCCGCCATCTCTCCCTGCCAGTAGCACGGTGTTGATGTTCTGCTCGTTTGCATATTCCAGTGCCTTGAACACATTCGGGGAGTTGCCACTCGTACTTATCCCGATCAACAGATCGCCTTCATTCCCAAGCCCTTCAACCTGGCGTTTAAAGACCTCGTCATAGCCATAATCGTTTGCGCACGCAGTGAGCAGTGAGGTGTCGGTGGTAAGCGCAATCGCAGGAAGAGACCTTCTGTTGAAATCACCGCGGAACCTCACGATGAACTCAGTTGCAATATGTTGTGCATCCGCAGCACTTCCGCCATTTCCGCAGAGCATGATCTTATTGCCTCTTTTAAGGGTTTCGGACATTTTTGAAGCTATCTCTTCAATAGCTGGATAAAAAGCTTCTAATCCATCGATAACTTTCCTGTGTTCTCGAAGGGCATCATCAAATAATTCTTTAATTTTCATAATTTATACATTTTTCTTATTGTGAAAAAAACAAGCAAGAAAAATTTTCACCAATTTTAATCACACAAAACTACGTTCCCGTGCATATTTAAAAATAAACCCCATCGAAGCCATATTAACAAGCAAGCTACTGCCTCCGTAACTGATAAAAGGAAGAGGAATTCCCACAACAGGAATGATCCCGATGTTCATGCCGATGTTCACGACTATCTGAAATATAAAATAGGAGAGAATGCCTGCAATAATAAGTCTTTGCTTATCGATCCTAATTTTTCTCAGGATTATGACAATACGCCAGATAAGCACTGTAAAAAGGAGCAGCAGAATAAAACATCCAATGAAACCGAGTTCTTCTCCTATCACTGAGAAAATAAAATCCGTTTGCTGTTCCGGCAAAAAATTCAAATTCTTCTGAGTTCCTTGCAAAAAACCTTTGCCAAAAACACCTCCGGACCCGATAGCGATCTTTGACTGTATGATCTGATACCCGCTTCCGAGCACATCGAATTTTGGGTTTATAAACGCAAGAATGCGGTTGCGCTGATACTCATGCAGCCCCCACCACATGTATGGAGTTACTAATGAAACGAAAGCATTTCCTGCCAGAATAACTCCCGCAGTGAGAAATGATACTTTTCTGAAGATCAGCACGAGAAGAAGAAATATATCAAAGATGATCCAAAAAGTGATATTGAAAGCCACCAATATGCTTACCAGCGGTGTGATAATAATAAATAGAGTAAAAAATGATACACCTGCAAAATACATCATTGGAAATAGTATTGCGAAAAACACAAGCGCACTTCCCAGATCGGGTTGCCTTAACACAAGAATAGCCGGGATTATGGCTATGAGGAAGCCGTAGAGCACGATCCTGGAAGTGGGTATATATTTGGCTGAAAACACTTTTGCCAGAAGGAATATTACCCCGATCTTTGCAAACTCAGCTGGCTGCACATAGACACTTCCCAAACTTATCCAGCGGTGTACCCCCTTTATTGAAGGAAGGAGCAACACTACAATAAGTAATATAAAGATCAGGATGTTATATGGAACAATAAGCAGATCTAAAATTACGTCGGGAATATATAGTATGGTGAAAAAAACAGCAAAGCCCAAAGCGATCCAGACAAGCTGTTTCACGTAATAATCGCTTACTATTATCTTCTCGCCAGCCCTCTGCACAGACGCACTATAAAGTGCAAGTTCTCCGAAAACCAGGAGAATCAGAAGAATTGCCATTAGCTTCCAGTCAAATTTCTGAATGATCTCGGTTGAACTCATTTATACCCAGTATTTCCTGTCTAGGCTTCGGTATTGAATTGCTTCGCTGATGTGGGCAGGAGTAATTTTTTCGCTTTTATCAAGGTCGGCAATAGTTCTGGAAACTTTCAGGATACGGTCATAGGCACGGGCGGAAAGTCCGAGTTTTTCAATAGCGATCTTCATAAGCTTTTTGCCATCATCCTCGATCTGGCAAAACTCTCGTATTTGTTTTGATTCCATATCTGCATTAGAGTAGGTCTTATTTGACCCACTAAAGCGCTGGTGTTGAGCATTCCGCGCAGCATTCACTCTTTTCTGTATAACCTCTGATCTTTCACCCTTTGGATCTCTTGATAGCTCATCATATTTCACTGCCGGAACTTCAACATGAATATCTATGCGGTCAAGAAGGGGTCCCGAAATCCTTGAAACATACTTTTGTATCATTGTCGGAGAGCAGGTACAGGTGTGCCCTTCCACATTACTCCCGAAGTAGCCGCAGGGGCACGGATTCATTGATGCTACGAGCATGAAATTTGCAGGGAATGTAAGTGACTGAACAGCTCTTGAAATTGTGACAATGCCATCCTCGAGGGGCTGTCTAAGCACTTCTAATACGGATTTTTTAAATTCGGGAAGTTCATCTAAGAAAAGCACACCGTTATGGGCAAGTGATACTTCACCAGGTTTGGGATAGCTCCCTCCGCCTATGAGTGCGACA
Source organism: Cloacimonetes bacterium SCGC AAA252-N17 (assembly GCA_000404785.1). Classification (GTDB taxonomy): domain Bacteria; phylum Cloacimonadota; class Cloacimonadia; order JGIOTU-2; family JGIOTU-2; genus Celaenobacter; species Celaenobacter polaris. The sequence continues at coordinate 68,792 of ASNI01000001.1, read as the reverse complement.
TCACTAATAGTATGATGGGGTGAGCGGAAAGGTCTGGTAGCGAGCAGCGAGTGCTCGTGTGCAATTTTCCCTGCTACAGAATGGATCTTCGTGGTTGTTAGTGCTTCATCGAGAGTGAGCTGGGGGAGAATGGTAGGAACTCTTTTGGCAATCATTGTTTTTCCCGAGCCGGGAGGTCCTATCATAAGAATATTATGACTTCCGGCAGCAGCAACTTCCATCGCACGCTTTACACTATATTGTCCTTTCACATCGAACATATCGATGGTCTCTCTGCGTTCCTTTTCAAAAAGAGTAGAAATGTCAACGCTTAATGGCTCTATCGCTTCGCGCCCTTCCACAAAAGCAATGCATTCGGCAAGGGTTTTTACGGGATAGATTGAAATTCCTTCCACGACACCAGCTTCGTTTGCATTATCTTCAGGAACGATCAATCCTTCCAATCCCTTCTCTTTTGCGGCAATAGTAATTGGCAGAATACCCCTCACCGGGTGAACTTCGCCATTAAGGGAAAGCTCTCCAACCATCCCAACTGTTTTCAGAATAACTGGATATATCTGCCGAAGTGAAGAGAGCATACCGATAGCGATTGGCAGATCAAACCCTACACCCTCTTTTTTTACATCTGCAGGTGCGAGATTCACGGTATATGCACGTGCCGGCTTCTTGTACCCATTATTCTTTATTGCAGCGGTGACCCTGTCTTTACTCTCTTTGACCGAATTTGTCGGCAGTCCGACCATTGTGAAATAGGGCATTGAGGTGTGTTTTGTGTCAACTTCCACTTCGATTGGGATTGCATCGATACCTAAAATTGAAAAAGAAATGACTTTTGTGAACATATGACAAATAGGAAAATAACCATTGTAACGGTCAAGATATAAAGTGTGGAATTTTTATTATATAAAAAATGGCACGCCAGAGAGGATTCGAACCTCTGACCCACAGCTTAGATCCGCCAGCTGGCGGACTATCCTGATGAGCTACTGGGTATTTGGTCTGCTCCCTAATGATAGAATATTATCGTGTCTTACACAAGCTGAAAAAATTTACTTGTCTCGGTTAATGAAGGATACTTGATATAGATTTATGAAAGGAAAAATTTATTAATTCTCTCTGTGACCTCTGTGGTAAGTCTACTCCAATAAAATTTCAGATGAAAAAAATGGCACGCCAGAGAGGATTCGAACCTCTGACCCACAGCTTAGAAGGCTGTTGCTCTATCCTGCTGAGCTACTGGCGCGCATGGAATAAAAAACTGCCATAGCCGGCAGCAAAAAGTGGTAGCGATGCAGGGATTTGAACCCCGGACACTCGGATTATGATTCCGATGCTCTAACCAGCTGAGCTACATCGCCGTGAATTCAAAAAATGGTAGCGGGGGCAGGATTTGAACCTACGACCTTCAGGTTATGAGCCTGACGAGCTACCAAACTGCTCCACCCCGCGTCAAAGGAATACAAAATTTCGCTTCGCCCAATATGCTGTCAAGTAAATGACACACCTCTTTATAAAGAAAAATATAATGCCTAATTTTGAAAAAGCAAATTTAAATTTAATCTACCAGAATAATGAAAATATTCAATGAATTTGACTTTTTTTACTTTATTCAAAAAGCAAGGACAGAAATTCATTTTATTTATGAATAATTTTAAGGAAGTTTTATGAAAAGAATGTTTTTTATTTTTGTTGTAATATCTATATGTTTGCCGCTCTGCTTGAGGGCGCAGGAGATTTCTCTGGGCTTGGAAAGTGCTGTGGATAGCGCCCTTGTCAACAACCGAAAGATCAAACAGCAGGAAGAGGTTGTTCGGCAAAAGGAGTATCTGAACAAAGCTGCCATCGGGAATTTCCTGCCCTCGATTGATCTGTTTGCCGGCTATACTTACCTGAGTGATAATCCGGAATTCGATACTGAAAAGATCAAGGAATCCATCGATGATATGTTCGGGGATTACGGCGCTGTTATGGCAAAGCAGCTTGGGCTTTCTCCATGGTCCCAGCAAGTGATACATGATGAGATAGTTGCAGGACTGGCTGACCTTCCGGCATACAAACTTGAGATCGACCAGCAAACCTATAAGAATGCAAACCTCGTTGTGACCCAGCCGATATACCTCGGCGGCGAGATCTGGGCGGGGAAGAAATTTGCAAAAGCTTAGCTGGACCTTGCAAACGAAGAACTGAACAAAACCCGCAATGAAATAATCCACAGCACAACGCAGCAGTATCTTTCCGTGATCCTTCTTGAGCAAGTTGCGGAGTTGCGAAAAAATGTGCTTGACGGCATGAAAAAGCACGAAGATCAAGCTGAACGGGCTATAGAAATTGGTGCGATTACCCCGCTGGAAATTATCCGCGCACAGGTCGCTGTTGCCAATGCAGAAAGAAACCTGGAAGATGCAAAGAACGAACTATCACTTGCAACCTCTGCGCTTAGGGCAACTCTTAATTTGCCTACCTATAATTCTTTAATTCTTACTGATTCCCTGTATTTCCATGATGTTCAGATGAACCTTACTGAGATGAAGGAGCTGGCGTTGGCAGAAAACTCCATCCTTAGAGAGATCGACCATAAGCAGAAAATCGCAGACCAGGCATTCGCTGTGAAGCGTTCTAAATTCCTTCCTCAGATCGTAGCGATCGGAGAATACAATCTTATCAGGGAAGATTATCCTATTGTGCTACCTCGCTATTCTGTGGGAGTGCAGCTCGAACTCAACCTCTTTCACGGAATGAAAAAGATTAACGAGCTGAAATCCGTTAAACATCTCACAAAAGAGGTAAGGGTCGCCAAGCAGTATGCGGAAGACGAGATAATGCTTCTCACAGAGGACCTTTTTTATAAAACAGAAAACAACAAAACCCGCTATCTCAAGCTGAAGCCAACAGTCGATCTTGCAAAGAAAAATCTGGATATCAACGAGAAGCGCTTCCGCGAAGGTTTGGGTAAATCCATTGATGTCATAGACGCACGGCTCCTGTTCCAGGCAGCTTCGATAGAACGCCTTCTCTCACTATATAAATACTACACATCTCTCTCTCAACTGTATATTACAGTCGGGCAACCCGAGAATGTCATAAACCTCTTTCAAGAATAATATTTTCGGAGAATGATATGAAAAATAAAAATCTACTTTTACTCATTCCGCTGATCTTAGTCATTATTGCGGTCATCTTTCTGCTGATACATTCCTGTTCACCCACAAAGGAAGTCTTCACCGGCACATTCGAGACAACTGTTGTTGATGTTGCTTCAGAGATCCCAGGTCGCATCGATACGATCTTTGTTGATCGGGGTGATATGGTCACAAAAGGAGAGCTTCTCGCAACGATCCAGCCGAATATCATGAATGCCAAGCTCGGGCAGGCACAGGGTGTATTGCAGGCAGCTCAGGCGCTTGTGGAGAAGGCAGAACACGGTGCGCGTGAACAGGAAAAAACCGCTGCCAAGAATCAGTATGAGATGGCAAAAAGCCAGTTCGAATTTGCAGAAAAGACCTACATACGCTTCAAGGTGCTCTATGCGGACAGCATCATCTCCCCGCAGGAAATGGATGAGGTCGAGTTCAAGTACAGCGCTGCAGAAGACCAGATGGAAGCAGCAAAAGCGATCTATGACATGGCTCTTCAGGGTGCACGTATCGAGGATATTGACGCCGCAAAAGGCGAATATATCGAAGCTCACAATGTGTATAAAGAAGCACTCGCGTATCATGGAGAGCTGGAAGTCATCGCGCCTGTATCCGGTGAAGTATGCAGCCGTATTGCTAATCCCGGCGAGGTAATGGGCGCCGGCTATCCGCTGCTTTCAATTCAAATTCCTGAAAAAATATACCTGTTGCTGAACGTGCGTGAGGACAAACTTTCTGCATTCACAAAAGGGAAGAAATGTAAGGTAAAAATTCCTGCACTCAAAAATAAGGAATTCGAATTCACCGTGCATTTTATCTCGGTTATGGCTGATTTTGCCACATGGGTACCCACAAAAGCCGCCGGACAATTCGACCTGAAAACTTTTGAGGTTCATCTCAAGCCCACAAAACCAATTGAGGATTTGCGCCCGGGCATGACTGCGCAGGTTTACTTCTAATAAAATATGAAATTCCAACCCGCAGTCTTTCGCGTTACCATGCGGGAGCTTGACAGGATCATTCACCAAAAGTCCACGAGAAATCTGCTCCTCTTTGTGCCGGTTTGCGTATTCCTGTTGCTTTCATTTATTTATGTGAAGGGTATGCTTCACGATATCCCGGTTGTGGTTTATGACAAGGACAATACCGAGCTTTCCCGAACTATAATACGCTACATCGAAGCATCGCCGGAAACAAAAGTGGTGCGCTACCTAACATCAACTGATGATATCAAAACCATCTTCCCGGAAAACAACAACATAGAGGCGATCTATGAGATACCAAAAGGGCTGTCGGATGATGTCTTTTCAGGAAAAAGCACTAAGGTTGCTGTATATACAAATTCTTCAAATATCATTTTCGGCAATACTATTTATAAGGAAGCCGAAGATGTTATGAACACGGTTAATGCCGGCATCCTTATCGAGAAATTCGTGAAAGTGGGCATGACGAAAGAGCAGGCAATGAACCTTGCGCTGCCCATCCAGGTGGATGCAAAGCCGCTCTTCAGTCCCAATTACAATTATTTGTACTACCTCGTTCCCGGGCTGATGACCGTGCTCCTGCAAATGATCCTTTTCTTTGTTACGACACGAGCAATAAATTCAGAATTTAACAACAATACGTTTGGTGAATTGCTGCGAACTGCAAAGGGAAAAATTCTCAACATCCTTTTTGGCAAAGCATTTGCATACCTGATCACGGGGCTGCTCATTCTGCTCTTTATTATTGGGATTATCTATCCGCTCTTTGGAATCCCGATAAATGGAAATCTGCTCATCATTTTGGGATTTTTCATCATTTTTCTTGTCTCTGTAATTTTTCTTGGGTTGATGCTCTCTTCGATTGTAAAAGACGAGATCCTCGCTTTAGATATAGCATTTTTTTACAACTCCCCTGCATTCGTTTTCAGCGGCTTCACATTCCCGATCTTTGCGATGCCCATTTTCGATAAACTTTATGCGCAGTTCATTCCCTATACGCACTTTTTATACGGCTTTTTCAAACTAGCCCAGATGAACACACCTGCGCGCTATGCACGTCCTGAAGTTCTTGCGCTGTTTCTGTTTATTGCGATCGGTTTTGTGGGAAGCGTCATCGCTCTCTGCATCAGAACAAAAAAAATCTTGCAGAAAACCGCATCATGAAGACGATTCTGAAAGTATTTTCCCGCGAGCTGGGCATCATTTTCAAGGATCACAGCATAATCCTTACAGTGCTGATTGCGCCGCTCCTCTATGCTTTTTTCCTCGGCTCGATCTATCTATATAAAGATGCCGACCAGATAAATTTTGCTGTAGTGGACATGGACAGAACTCCCACCACACGCCAGATCTATAACTTCATGGATTCCGACCAGAAGATCAAACTCATTGGCACGCTTGGCAGTTACGAGGAAGGCATTGATCACCTCTACAAGATGGACATTCAGGGTTTTCTCTACTTCCCGAATGGATTTGAAGATGACGTAAAATCTCTGAAAGGCGCTGCCGTAAAGCTCTATCTGAACACGACCCGTTTTCTGCCATCCAACGATCTGAATAATGCGGTGCAGAAAATTCTGCTAACTTATGGGGCTGGTGTGCGGTTGCGGTACTTTGAAGCAAGTGGCATGACGCAGGCAACAGCAATGGAACTGGTCGAACCCATTATGGCAGATGTGCATCCTGTTTACAATACCACAAACTGCTATGGAAATTTCCTGCTGCCGGGATTATTTCTGCTCATCCTCCAGCAGACACTTTTGATCGGTTTTGGCGAGAGTATTGCCAAAGAGAATGAAGAGAACAAATTTTCTAAACTTTTTGCTGCGGGGAAAAATAATCTGTTTCAGATGCTGTCGGGCAAGACCGGGTTTTATGCGCTTTTGTATGTTGCTTATTTCATCTTCCTTTTCTCGGTAGTTTTTCATGCTTTCAAAATCCCGATAAAGGGCAACCTGCTTGCCGTGGCTGTGATGAGTATGCTCTTTCTGTTCTCGGTTTTGTTCTACACGCTCTTCGTTGCGTCTTTCTTCCGCAGCCAGAAAAGGTATATGGAAATTATAGCATTCACCTCTTATCCCCTGTTTTTAATATGCGGCTATTCGTGGCCCCTTTCAACCATGCCGGTGCCTATCAAATGGCTATCTCATACGATCCCCACTACTTCTTTTTTCAACGGATTTATAAAACTCAGCGTAATGGGAGGAGGATGGGCTTCCATAAAGGGCTATGCCTTCCATTTGATAATCCTTGTGCTGGTGTCGTTTATTGCGGTGGTGTGGCGGTGGAAGTATTTAGGGAAAAATTTAAGTGTTTAATACCTTTGCGAAATTTTGAAACTTTCGCAAAGTTTTGTTTGACATAAATAAACAAATTCCATCTTGTGTAGGATATATTATATAGGATACTTATTATGAAGAAAAGGAAATTGAAAAACGCGTTTAATTCCCGGCATACGCTTGGGGGCAAATGTAATGAATAGTTATTACAATAAAAAAAATCCCCATGAATACAAAACCAAGGAGTTTATTATGAAACGTAGACTTTTTATCTATAGTATGGCTTTGGTCGCTTTTCTTACGATTACCAGCTGCAACCTTTTTAAAAGCGGTGACAGTAACATGCCGGACATGAATTTCATCTACCCTTTATGGGTCGGCAATTACTGGAATTACGAGAAACTGACAGTTTATGATTTCGATGATGGGGCAACAAGCAATGGTCTATCCGATACTTCGTTTTACTCGGCAGCTTCAGTAGAAATCATAGACCGGGAAATCATCTTCGATGAGTTCTACTGCTACAATTTTAAGTCAACACTAAATGAAGATGGCACTCTTTATGTTGGAAACGAATATTATAATAATACTGAAACACAACTGATAGATTACGGCTACACAAATCCTTACATGCTTACACCAAAGGTGGAAAAAGACATTGCCTATCTTACTTTCAAAGGAAAAAAATTCAATAATATACAAGAAATTATACATTTGGTGGAGAAAGGCTATTGTAATTTCGGACAAACAAAAAATGACAGCATTCTATTTGATCAGGTACAATGCTTGGTGTATCCGCTTAAGAAAGGCAATGAGTGGAGTTATAGAACAGAAACCTATGATGGCGAACCATGGAGAATAGATAAGAAAATTTTAGGTTGGACAAGAATTGAGCTACCTGCCGGTAATTTCAATTGCTGGAGAATCCAATGGTTTAATAATCCCTTCGGATCTGGAACCGATTGGGATGAGGATATTATTGAGTTTGATTATATTGCAGAACAGGGCTTGATAAAAAGAATTTTAGAACTTGATAATTTAACGTGTTATGATTATTCTGGAAATTTACTGGGAACTCTTACATATTCTGAGATATTAACTTTAGACGAGTATTCCATAAATAATAATTTGTTATTATAACCTGATTGGGAGAAACGTTATGAACAAGTATCAAGGCACGATTATATTCTGGGACAAGAGATGTGAAGAAAGGTTATCGGGCAACAAGTATTATGATCCAAGTAAGCCCTTTCCGCTTAAAGAAATAGAAGAGGGCATAAAATGGCTGGTTGAGGATGCTGAATCAATTATTGATTTTGGTTGCGGGGTCGGAAACCTTTTGTTTAAAAGTGTCTTTTTAGGAATTACAAACGCGGTCGGCATCGACATCTCTCCTGTTGCGATCGCATGTGCAGATAAGGCATCAAAGCACAACAACATGGATGACAGAACGGATTTTCGTGCAGGCGGTATTGAGCTTCTCTCTGCTTTTGATGACAATACCTTTGATGTGGCTGCATCCTTCAATACACTCGACAATATTTTTCCTGAAGATTCGCGTCTGGTCCTAAAAGAATTGAACCGAATTCTCAAGCCAAAGAGCAGAATGCTGGTAAAATTGAACGACGTAATCCCGGAGCATGTTTTTTCCCAGGATGACTATTTTGAGAAGGTTTCGGATAACTTCTATAAGGAAAAGTCGGGGCTTTATTTGTGGAACTTAAGCGACACCGCGTTCAGAGACCTGGTTTCTCCTTCTTTCAATGTCGTGAAATACTCTGATGTTCCTTTCCCGAAATCGGAACATCAAAATCGCCTTTATTATCTCGAAAAAAAGAAGTAAACCTCTCTCTTTTATAAATCCTGCCTGATTTGTTTAAAGATCTGGGGTAGACCGCCTTTTCATATTTTCCCGATTCCTGGTATTCATAGGCGCCGATATCCACTGCAGGTCCGGATATTCTTGGGTTTCCCAGGATGTCTGTTTCGGGCAAGTTGGGCGCATTGTTGTATCCTGCGTTTACACAGGGGGAGTCGGATTGCAATTGGCAATCATTATTTTCCTCATCCACAAAGAGAGGATCAAGAGAAGCACCGAGGATATTATTCCCGCCGTCTATAAATCCCACAGGTAATGTGTCGGACTGGATGAAAGAATAGGCGATTGTTGGGTGGCAGCTTTCGTCGCAAACATACAAGTTGTATCTAAAACCGTTAATAATTGTGTTACATATTTCAGGGCTTGAGGACTCTCCACAGGATATTCCCCGATAAGTTTCTTTTGGATACCCCGTATTAGTAATCGTGTTGTTGAGTATATAAGGATTGGCATTCCCTCCACAAGAAATCCCGCTTTGATTCTTAATAATAAGGTTGTTAGAAATAAAAGGGCTTGAACCATCTCCACAAGCGATTGGATATTGATGCCTTGTTAATATATTGCCCTCAATAATTCCCTGAATATTTTCATAGTATACAATGCCAATTGAATTTCTTTCAATCGTGTTGCCTATAACTTCGGGGTTTCCGCTTGTGTTACCACGAATTGCTAACACATAACCCGTAATATGGTTGTTAATAATTTTTGGGCTGGATTTATTAAAAAGAATTGATGTATCCCACGAATCACATACTACATGGTTATCAATAAATGTATTACTCTCTATAACAGGGGTTGATAGTTCTTCACAATACACGTCAAACTCGTTATCAATAAAACTATTATTTTTGATTTTGGTAGTGGAACTACAATAAAAAAAGGTGCCGCATATATTATTGTTAAAATAACAATCTTTAACCGTGCCTGTAGATTTGTAGAAAAAGATCGCCCCAATGTCACCACCTCTATAAAAAATATAGTCGCATGTTCTATAAAGATTTTTTAGTTTGCCGGAATGCATTATCTTACAATATTGGAATATATTATTTTCCGTTGAGGTACTGTCAATACAGATTATTGTCCATCGATACTCATCACTATCGCTGATGAACTTAATTGAATCATTCTTTGTACCACGGGCTATTATCGTGCCCTTCACGTGCAACATTCCGCTTTCAAGGTCATTATAATCATCTCCATATCTTGTGCCCTTGAATCTTACTTCAACACCGGGTTGTATCATCAGTGTTTTTCCTTCTGGCACGACATAACATCCTTCAATATAGATCGGGGACTGTTCTTTTGTCCACAGTATCGTATTCTCATCATCGTTTCCCGAAGACGAGAAAAAATCCGAACATCCCAGCACGAATAAACACGTCACAATAATCAGCAACCAGATAATTTTCTTTTTCATAATAACTTCTTATATTTTTTTAGAGAGTATCCTTTTTCAACATCAAAGAATCTCTCGGTATCTTTATTTGCTTTTCAAATCAAATCGATATCCTAAACGGAGCATAAACCGTATATTTTCCAAACCAATACCCTCACCCCAGATGAAATCAAATAACCTGCTTTGCAATATCATTTCTGCATAAAATTTTTCTTTATAGTCAATTCCCCATCCGCCACCAATGTATATCATTGTCATATTCACCGTGGATTTTCCGTTATCTTTCCCCCACGATGTTCCTGTACCTAATTCGCTGACTAAATATGGACGAAGATTTTTAAGAATATTCAAAGGTGAATACTTAAAAACACCATATGCACTCAGTTGAAAAACATTATTCAAAACCTTTGCTTCTTCAGCCCTGAATCTATCAATATAATGCAGATTAAGTCCAACACCTAGATGGTATCTGTCACGGTATGATCTCATTATTTCAATGGTAAGTTCTGGAATCGGTATTTGTTTTTCAGGCCACTTATTATCCTCGTCTTCGGAAATGAGCAACAAACCTCCTCCAAGAAACAATAGAGTGTAATTTTCCGGCGTATATATCTTTGCCCGAATATCCAGAGTGACCAGCTTTCCTGTTTTAAGATGTTCAAATCGAAGGGTGCGTTCATCAAAGGAGCGCCCTGAACCTACCACCCAGTCCACACCAAATCCCAAAGCTCCAAGTATTGGATCGACAAGCAAAAGCAGCCCGTTATTGAGCATACCGGAGTTCATATGTGTTTTAAGCTGATAATCTTGCTCCTGACCGTCCGGAAGAAAGAACGTTGCCATATTCTTTTTAATTTTCCATAGTTTTATTGTGGTTGGTGTCTGTCCGATGTTTTTATTATTCACATATACAGTTACACTGTCTGTATTGCTGGTAAATTCTACTTCTTCAACCGGCCCTCGCGTGATCATTGCACAACCGGCAAGAACGTGAAGTATAATTACAATTATTGTGATTCTCACTTTTCTCCTATGACCATTGTTGTTGTTTTTTCATAAATCTTGCTGCTCTGCTTTCCCCCTCCTTCAAGATGAATGATATAAATTCCAATTGGAACCACGTTTCCGTTTTCATTCTTACAGTCCCAGATTATCGTGCCCTGCGCCGCAACCCACTCTTGGTCTGTCAGCCAACGGACCATGCGTCCTTTCATATCAAAAATACGAATATTAATTTTGGTGACTGGCTCGGGAAGATTATATTCGATAAGCACAGATTTCTTCTCTCTGTAGGAAAGCGGGTTTGGCGTAACGGTCAGTTCTACTTCAGGAATAATATGCTCGATATACAAGCTGTTCTGCTTTCCGGGAGTCGCACATTGGCTGCTTACCGAGCTGTCCCAATTATCGTAATTCTCAGTAGCAAGATACGGATTGATCCGCTCGAGAGAATTGTCCTCGATCTCTTTCCATTCGCTGTAGTAATGAATACTGTCGATAAGGCATCCGTTTTCGTCCCGGAGCACAAGGATATCATCATTATTACTCAAAGAGGGAAGCTCCCAGGCAAAGATAAAATTAGCAAGGGTATCTAAGTAGGCGAAGTGCGTTTTCAGTGTGAGTGAATCATTTTCATCCGGAAGTATCACAATATATTCATTTTGAGATATGGTGCTCCTTACAGATTGTAAAATCAGCGTATCGCTCTGATCTGCAAGCGTCCACCCCGAAATATTCAGGGGATAATCAAAGATATTAAGAAGTTCTATCCATTCCGGCTGTTCTCCGGGTGGTGCTGCCTGGATTTCGTTTATGCAAATCGGATGCGAGCCAGGTGTATTATGGGTCGTTAGCTTTTGATTATTTGAAATATCCATGTCCTGCAGATCCTTCACATAAAATCCATATCTGTAATAGCCGCTTTCGGGAATGAAGGAATAGGAAAAACTCGCAGAATCTCCTGTTGAAATGTTGAAATAACCGGCATCCAGCTCCTCTCCTTCATCATACTGCGCATTCCAATTTGCGTCGTCAAAGAAAATATATTCTGCATTATCCACAGTATTGAATCCAATATTTTTGCACATAGCTTGCAATTCAATGGTTTCGCCTTCGCTAAATTTTGAAAGAGATACAACCGCAATGTCATATTCTTTCGGCGTGATACTGTTCACTTTGTCGGGCGTAGCGCCGAGACTATCAACAGAAACGCCCCAGTTGTGAGGAATATTTTCATAAGGATCAATGCGCTCCAGCGAATAATTATCAGGGCAGGAAAACTCGTCGGGATCATAGCCCATCGAGTCCAGTAGCGTGTAATATTTATCAGAGATATGGACTTCGTCCGGCGTTGTATTATTTAAAGAAGCCCAATCGTTAGTCTGGACAAGAACAATATCATATTCGTAATAATCTTTAACAGCAGTTGTGTCCTCAGTTATGACAATATAAGAAAAAGGTGTTATGCTTTTCTGTGTAACGACAACATTCCAGCCGGAAGTTGCATCTTTGATATGCCAGTTCAGAACAGGAAAAGTATTTTCTGAATTATTGAACAGCTCGATCCATTCTACGTTCGGAGTGCCGGGTATATACATTATCTCGTTGATGATGATCGGGGATTCGCCAACGAGGAAAGAGGATTCGTGGGAATTATTTGACGGAGTCGTATCTGTTGAGAGGAGCAATTCCACATAATATTCATACAATCCGTTCTCAAATATTCCAAGCTGAACTTCAAGCAGGTGTGTCGCATGGCTGGGAATTTCTTCGGAAATTATGCCCTCGGTTACAAGCTCTCCAGACACAAATATTTTGTAGGAGCAGCTATCCGCCTGTATCGAAATGTCTGAATTATTATATGCAGAAAATTTAAGTGAAACTATCTCTGTACTGTCCGGATGAGATGGCTGGATGTTAACATTTTGCAACACCACATCCTGCGGAATGACATTCGGTTCTCCGGGTGTTGGATATTCGCATTCAAAGAAATCTTCCTCACAATTATCTGTATCGTGCCCGTTGGGGTAGCGGATAAGCGTATTGCCCGAGGAGACATCGACAGCAAAATAGATGCCGGGATTGTGTGCATCGCCCGGTAGATTATTTGAGTTGGGAGAATCATACAGAATCGTATCGATCGTATCTCCTTCTGTAGAAATGATGCGTACGCCGTCTGTTTCAGTACCTCCGTTTTGAAAAGCCAGTACACCGACAAGGTCTGCATTTGGAACCTGTGATTCTCCAATTAATAGATATTCTCCGGGATAAATACTATACTCTGGAAACGTGAAGCATTCCTCGAAATTAGAACCTGCTTTTTGTATTTGCCAACCCTCAAGCTGTTCCGGTTCAGTGCCTACGTTGTATAATTCTATCCACTCTTTGCCTGTGTCTCCACCTGCTGGATCGTAAAGAATTTCGTTGATCTTAATGTCATGCGCGTACAATGAGAACGCTACTGCACACACGGTTACCATACATACAAGTGATACAATTATGTGTGTTCTCATGGTGCCCTCCTATGGTTAATTTTTGTCTATTGTTTTAAAAGTATTGCTTATTATTTCCAATCCGATCAATGCGCACAGCTTATCGCCTTCTGGAAAAAACACTGCGTTATCTATCATGTATGCCATCTTTTGCTTCTCGTCATAGAAGCCCCAGCATGCAAAGGTGCCGCCTGTAAAGCTGGTCAGATTCTGCCATCTGCCGGATAATTTATATGCATTATAACCAAGATAATCCGCATTCTCCTGTCGCACATCATCTATAAAAAGCGTATCGCTGCTGTAGTATTTCTCACCTATCTCGAGCCGTTTTTGATATAGCCATTCTTTTGATACATTGTTTTCTTCCATTGGTTGCCAATAGACACCCAGGAATCTGTCGGGATACTTTTTTACCCGGCAAAGATAGGACACAAAATTGTGAGCACCGTCCTTGCGGAAAACTCTGTATTGAGAAGGAAGCTCTATATACCAAGGATAATGTTCTTTCTCGTATGCAATCTCATCCTCATTTAGCCCGAGCTTATAAACCACGTTTTCAATCCTCTCAAATTCGCTATCTTCATAGATATCAAAGATGATGTTCAGGTTTTCAAAGGTGTAGAGAAGCAATTGTTCGAGGTCTTTTCCCAGCACAAATATAACACGCTGGTCCCGCGCCCAGAGATTCTTTGCTGCGAGCATGGTTGCAGGCAGGGAATCTCCGATCATTGCTGCCTGCTCCGGGATGATCTCTTTCACATACTCGGAAACCGGCTGTTTAGAACTCACATCACACAAAAAGAGTAGATTGGCAAATTTATAATAGGTGCGGATATTTGAAATCTCATGTCTTTCTACAGTAAAGAGCACTTCGTTGGTTGTAGTGAAAAATTTCCGTTCGAGTGATTTCTTGATTTCAAGCTGCCCGTAATCCCACGCTTTTTTGTCAGCATAGGTGAAAATGCGGTGGGATTGTCCCCAGGAAAGTGGTTTCTTGTGGTCGGAGCTGCTCTTCCGTGCTGGCTGTCCATTATCACATCCCGCGATGATCAATAACACACACCCAACAAATAAAAGGATAAATCTACGCTTCATGCCGCTCCTTCCGAACCTGATGCACATAGATAATCGCTGACATCCAGGCCAATACTGCAATCAATAAATACATAATGAGAAGTATTGTGTCAATGATAACAACCTTTTGATTGATCGCTCTGTATGCAAGGGTTGCGATGATGGTGACCATCTGTGTGGTAGTTTTCATTTTGCCATATCGGTTTGCAGCGAGTAAGATGCCACTTTTTTTAAGAAGCTCGCGATAAACCGTCATAAATATTTCTCGCAACAAAATAATTGCAGTAAGCCACCAGAATAGAATCCCCCAGTACGAAAAAATTACAAGCGCTGAAGCGACCAGCAGTTTATCGGCAAGAGGATCGAATATTTTTCCAAAATTTGATACATATCCAAATTTTCTTGCGATCACTCCATCAAAAGCATCTGTCAGTGCTGCGACAACAAACACGATAAGAGTGACAATGAAGTAGTCGTTGAGCGCAAAATAAATAAAGATCGGGATCAGGATGATCCTGAAAACAGTAATCGCGTTCGGGATTTGGTGTTTATATTTTTCCACTTTTTCTGAAAACCACCCTTGTTTTTCCTTTATCCTTGAACATGAGATTTATGAGTGAAATCAACATATAAAGTCCCAGCAGCGCACATACAGACCGCCAGCCGTCATTGAACTGCAGAATGTTGATGTTGAAAAGAAGCAGCATGTCCTCTCCGAAAAGTAGAATGAGGACCTCGAACAATCCGCCAACCACAACAGTTGTGATCAGAAATTCCAGAATAAGGTGGGGAACCTTAAAAATAGGTCTGATATTCATGCTTTTCCAGAGCTTCCACTTTTCTTTCTGCCTGCTTCGCATGAGCTGCCTGATGAGGAAAAGCACCAGACCGAAGAGAATAAGAACAAGTATTTGGGGTGCCCATTTGAATTTCGTAAAAAGCGAAGTGATCGTGCCAAGGCGCTTTACTTCCACGGAGTTATAATCAACCTGTTGCACTCTTTTGTCGGCTGTGAGCGAATCAACCATGATCATGAATTTTTTTATTGAAAATTCTAGCGGATTAAGATTTGCATGCACAAAATCCGGAATTTTTTCTGGATCAACCCATTGGGGAAGAGTGCTCAAACCATAGGTTCTTTGCAATTCTTTGATGGTTTCCATGCTTGTGATAAGTCTGTGATTCTCAATGACTGGATATGATAAAATACTCATCATCACATCTTCTGTCTGTGCTTGAGGATTGATATACACAATTACCGATGATTTCACCACTTCCTCGTGCAGTGCTTTCTCAAGATATTCTTCTGCATAGAACATTGCCAGAAGTACAATTGCGGTGAGCAGGATCATGAACCAAATAATGATGAGATGCCCGATAAGATCAGAATAGAGTTTCCTAAAGAGTGAAAAAAATCGTCTCATTGGCGCTTCTTGATCTCCGCTACAAATAATTTGCTGTTTTGCACCCATTTAGATAAATCGGATTCCTTCTGTGAAGATTTCCATGTTACGGTGGGATGTTTTACGTCTTTGAAAAAATGAATACGGGATACCTTCATATGTTTAATTAATCTCATCTTTTCCAGAAATTCATCTAGTCTCTCCACAGGATAAATAAGAAATCCAACACCTTGGACTCTGAGCATATATTCAAAGGAACTCAGCACATCGTCCATTGTGCAGAGCAACTCGTATCGGGCATGAAGTTTCTCTTTTGATGGACTGGGCTTTCCTGAACCCTCTGGAAAAAAGGGTGGATTTGCAAAGGCGCAGTCAAATTTTTGGGGCTTGAAATATTTTTTAACCTTTTTGCCATCTGCCTTTATGAGAATAATTTTTTCTTCCAATCCGCTATGAAAAATATTTTCCTTTGCCAGCTCAAAGAGGGATTCCTGTATCTCAATTGCAGTTATTGTGATGTTTTTCAGTTTTGCGGCGAGAAGTAATGAGATAATGCATGAACCCGTTCCGAACTCAAAGGCATTTCCTTTGTAGTCAAATCCCAACCTTCTTATAATGGTGTATAAGAGAATTAGTGAGTCTTCTGTGCTTCGGTAACCCCGTTTATTCTGGCGCAAGCGAATGTCATTGTATTGCAGGTCATCCAGTGTGGTTTCCGGCATGTTCGTTTATCCTGTATGACCAAAACCGCCGTCGTTTCGTTCTGTCTCTTTTAAAGAAGCACTTTCCACTAATTCCGCATGTTCCACTTTGGAAAATACCATCTGTGCGATCCGCATGTCCCGCGTGATCACAAAGGGTTCGTTGCCAAAATTGAATAAGATCACTTTTACTTCTCCGCGATAATCTGCATCAATTGTGCCTGGGGAATTCAGTATTCCGATCTTGTGTTTGACAGACAGCCCGCTTCGTGGGCGAACTTGTGCATCATAACCCGGAGGAATTTCCAGAGAGATCCCTGTTGAGATAAGCGCCACATCTTTGGGTTGTATAATGAGCTCATCAACATCAGCATAGAGGTCAAAACCTGATGAGTGTTTGGTCATTTTTTTTGGCGTGTGTGCAGTTTGTGTGAGTTTCTTGAATTTTATACTGATCATTAGAATTCACGAGTTGCAATATAGATACATATCTTCTTCAGGAACTCCGCTTTTGGTCCATAATAGGAAATAATATTCTGGGCTTTTAGCATAAGCTCGTCGCGCTTTTCCTTTGCTTCTTCCAGTCCATAAACTTTTGGATATGTTGCTTTGCCTACCCTTACATCCTTTCCCGATTCCTTGCCCATTTTTTTTGTTGTTCCTTCAACATCCAGAATATCGTCCACGATCTGAAAAAGCAGTCCTAGGGTTTCACCGAATTCGGTAACGCGTTCCATGTCATCTTCACTTGCTTCCGACATGATTGCCCCAAACCGGATCGCCGTACAGATCAACTTGGCTGTTTTATTAATATGTATGTATTCGAGAGTGTTAGCAGTGACCTTTTTACCTTCGCTCAGAATATCCACAACCTGGCCGGCTATCAAGCCCTTGCTGCCGGTTATCTCTGCAAATTCAGAAATCATTTGGGCTTTTAACTTTGGTTTTACGTCGATCTGGAGCATCAGCCGAAAAGCTTCCACGATCAGGGCATCGCCTGCAAGTAGTGCAATATCTTCTCCGAATTCCATGTGGTTTGTCGGTTTCCCTCTTCGCAGATCGTCATCATCAATATCCGGAAGGTCGTCATGAATAAGTGAATAGGTATGAATGAGTTCAATTGCAGCAGCGACCGGGAGTATCTTCTTATCCATATGCCCAAAAAGCTGGTACGTCGTAATAGTTAAATAGGGTCTGATGCGCTTGCCACCTGCAAAAAGAGTATAGCGCATGGCTTTATGAATTATCTTTGGATATTCATCTTTTCTTGGTAAAAAGCGATCTATAATAATATTAACCAATTCCCGTTTTTCTTTAACGTCCTTTTTCAGTCGCATCATTTTGGTCATTGGATTACTCCTTTAAATCAACACCTTATTCATCCTGTGTTTCCTCGTCCTCGTCTATCTCGTTAAGCAGGGCGATCTTATTCTCGATCTTTTTCAGCTTTGAGGAGCATTGTTTAATGAGATTGATCCCCTCTTCGTAAAATTCCAGAGATTTCTCAATATCAATATTTCCTTCTTCGAGGATTTCCACGATTTCCTGAAGTCTCTCCAGTGCTTTTTCAAATTTTATTTCTGCCATTTACCTTCCTCGTATTATTAATAAAATTCCCGATGAGATCTTAACTGAAATCTTCTCGCTTTCTACCACATTACTAATACCACGTGTGTGCGTCCTGAACAGGATCTCATTTTGCAAGGGATACTTAAAACCCGTAATGAACTCTACTTTCACCTGCTCAGTAAGGGGAATTAAAGAAATTTCTGAACCTTTTCTGGTGTTCATTTCGATCTCGCCTGAACCTTGAATCACAAATATTTCATTATCTTTATTAATAAAATATAACGAAAGCCCTTTTTTTACAAAATTTTCAATCAAGAAAATATTTGATAGAGAATGCTCAAGCCGACCATTCACTGCATTGACCATTGTCACCGAATCATAATGCTCATCAACACAATAATCAAGTGCGAGTTCGCTATCTGTTTTATCCTTTTCTTTGGGGAACTGCAAAATCCTTGTTTTTTTCTTTAGTTCACCCAAAGAATTATCCGATATAGAATCAAAATCCCCAATGAGAACTTGTGGTATAATCTTTTTGCTGAGAAGGAAATCTGCCCCGCCGTCCGCTGCTATTATCGTACCATCCAGAGGGAAATCCAGAGCAAAATCAATATAACTATTATTACAGAAAATATATGCTTTTCTCAAGATACGATAAAATAGTTATGAAAGATATTTTTTATCTACGTAGATTGTAGATTTTTTCTTATTGAAATAATTTATCGGGTTGGTGCTCTTTCCGTAAAAACGCACTTCATAGTGAAGGTGAGACCCAGTTGATGTGCCGGTGGAGCCCATTTCTCCGATTATTTGATATTTTGTTACTTCCTGTCCAACTTGAACGAATCTCTTCCTAAAATGACCATAGAAGGTTTTATAGCCATATCCGTGATCGATCAGCAAATAGTATCCGTAATCTTTGTGATATCCTTTGTCGGCAATCTTGCCATCTGCTGCAGCGTAGATTACAGAGCCCTCTTTGTTCGCAATATCAACTCCGTGGTGGAAATGCTGTACATTATAGATAGGATGAATACGGTATCCGTATCCTTGTGAGATTCTCCCACAGGTCGGCTTGATCGAAGGTGTGTGGCTGTAAATCGTGTTCTTTACTGTTAAATATTTTGAAATTTCTGCAAAGCTTATTTTTTCAAATTCTATCTGTCGTGTGAAAGCATCTATCTTGTTCAGAACGCTATTATGGATGTCAAAGAGCTCCCTGTCCACAGAGAAAAATGTCGAGTCAAAATACTGAATACCACCAACACCCATCTGGCGAATATCATCATCAATGGAACGCAATCCCTCAAGTTTTCTTACTTCTTTATCTTTTTCTTGAACATTCTCCAGCTCGAATTGCATGGTGTCTAACAGGGAATCAATTCTCGTCATCTCTGTTTTGAGTTTGATATTATGGTCTTGAAGTTCTCTTAACTGGTGACTGTCAACCTCGCTGGTGACAAAGAAATAAGTGATCACCCCGGTGGCGATAACAAAAACTGCAACAAAAATCACAAAGAAAAGTATCAATGGTTTAGATATGTGAAGGTTCTTCACTCCTGATGAAGAATTACTCGTAATTAGTATATGCCAGCTTTTTTTTTCACTCATTGCGTTTAAAATTTTTAATTTTTTTCTTTCGTTAATTTATTTCTTCATTATTATGGATGTCAAGTTTTTCCGCCAGCTGGCGGATGTATAATTGATGGAATAAATGGAAATTACTCTCCGTTAATTTATGTTTGGATTTAAGGAATCTCTGAACCGGGAGATGCAATATTTCATCAAAATGAATTTTTTGTTGACAGGAGTTATATAAATCAACCTTTTTTGAGAAAAATTTTTAGGATGTGAAATTCACAAAATGTGGATAAATAAATTATTCAGACGGTATTTAGTTTTGTATCCTCCTGAATAATAGCTAATTACAACTGTTTATAAACTGTTGATAAGTTTGTGGATAACATTAAGGTGGATTTCGTATCTCCCTGATATTTAGTAATATAAAAGGTTGATAACTGTCTATGGCTGAATCTTTAGGACTGTGGCAACAGATTCTCGATGAGATAAAAGTTCAGGTAGATCCTCAAACCTATTCTACCTGGTTTGATAAAACAAAAGAGTTCAGTCTCGTTGACAACACCCTCACAGTAAAAGCACCAACTAAATTCTTTGCAGACTGGCTTGACCAACATTATAGAACTCTTATCGAGGAGATCGCATACAATTTCACCGCAGAAAAAATTTCTGTTGATTTCATCGGTTCTGCTTCAGAAACTCCTAGCAATTTCTCCTTTACGAAATCCTCTGTTGTCAACTCCTATAAGTATAGCGGACTCAATCCAAGATATACCTTTGAGAGATTTGTTGTTGGAAACAATAATCATTTTGCCTTTTCTGCAGCTCAGGCAGTCGCTGACAAATCCGGCAAGATTTACAACCCACTATTTATTTACGGTGGTGTTGGACTTGGTAAGACGCACCTTATGCAGGCAGTTGGCAATTCGATAGTAAATAACAAAATAAACAAACGGGTTCTTTATACTCCCAGTGAAGATTTCACTAATGAGATGATCTCTGCAATCCAGACAAATACTTTGATCAATTTCCGGAAAAAATTCCGAACCTATGACATACTTATGATCGACGATATCCAGTTCCTTGCCGGAAAGGAAGGCAGCCAGGAAGAATTCTTTCACACCTTCAATACGCTTTATAATGCCAAAAAGCAGATCATTCTTACCAGTGACCGTCCTCCTAAAGAGATCAAAAAGCTGCAGGACAGGCTAATATCTCGTTTCGAATGGGGACTTCTTGCTGATATAAAGCGTCCAAATTATGAAACTCGCGTTGCAATCCTACGTCAGAAATGTGTCGAAGAAAATATCACTTTAAAGCATGAAGTTCTGGAATTCATTGCGGAAAATTTTGATGATAATATTCGCCAGCTCGAAGGCTCTCTCATAAAAATTCTTGCCTTCTCTTCATATAAAAAAGTCAAACCCCACCAGATCGAACTTGCTGATGTAAAGCAAATATTAGATGATATGATTTCAAACCGAAAGCGTACGGTAACCCTCGACCTTATTCAGGAGGAAGTGGCAAAGTATTTTGAAATCGGAAAAAATCAGATAAAAGAACCTACGCGTAAAAAGGAGATCGCCTTTCCCCGCCAGATAGCAATGTACCTCTCTGCAAAATTGATACCTCATATTTCATTGCTCGAGATCGCTAATCATTATAATAAGAAAGACCACACCACTATTATCCACGCGAAAAAGATCATCTCTCAAAGGATCGACCAAGACAATAATCTTAAAAGCAAAATAAACGAAATTACAGAAAGTATTCTCAAATAAAACATGAAATTTTTTTATTCAATACATTATCCACATACTATGTGCAAAGGTGTGCATAAAACTTTGTCTGAGTTGATATCTTCGGTGTTAACATCCTTTAATGTGAATATGTCCTATTTATCAACAATTTCTTCCACAGAATATTATGCCATTATATATAATAGTTTCAGGCACTTTGCAGTGTTTTCCACAAATTCACTATGCCTATAAATACTACTAATTAGTTTATGTTATTTTAGATTAGAAAAGGTTTTAATATGAAAAAGTTTATTTCCATTATTACTCTCATCCTTTTAATCATTCTTATTTCATGTACACAAAAGAACAATTACATGGGATACGATCAAGTTGTGATAGTATCAGATACTACTTTAAATGCGATTACGTTTGAAAGATCATTCACAGATACGATTGGGATTTATTCTTCCAATTCAGTGATGCTTGTCGGAAACTTTAATGGAGTGAAAACCAGGTCTTTGATGAGATTCGGCACATTGCCGGATACAGCTTGGCTTGACTCTACCTCTTTTGAAAGCTGCGAAATTCTTTTTGAAAGGAAATCACATTTAGAGACAGATATCAATATTCATGCGTACAAACTTTTGGTTGATTGGTCGGTTGGTTCAACCACATGGGATTCTATTGGAACAGAATTCGAAGACTTTCCCACGCCGGTTGATTTTGTATTAAGTCCAGATTCTTTACCTATTCCCTTTGATTCAACAATAGTTGAGGATTGGATTATTAATGACACCCTTAATTATGGTATGCTTCTCGATGCTCCGGATGCCGCAGAAAATTTCGTTGAGTTCTATACATTCAATTCCAATGATAAAGGTCCTAAACTGAGAATTGTTGCTATTGGTAATGAAACAGGCAAGAAAGATACTCTATTACTCGGAACGACAAGGGATACATTCATAGGTTTTGATGAAAACATGCAGAAGAATTATGATCCCGGGAAAATGATCATCGCTAATCTGCCACCGTCTCGGCTTGTCATGAAAGTGCACGTGGATTCCATATATAATCAGCTTGAAATTACACTTGATCAGCTAAAGCGGTACAGTATAAATTTAGCTGAAGTGCAGATAGATTCCTTTATGGTCGAAAGCTCTTATGTCGATGATGATTACATTTCAATAATTCCCTATTACGTTTCTGATATCCTAAACGATGAATGTACGTACATTTCAACAACTCCAACATCCTATTTCATAAAAAGTGATTCTCTTTCTCAAATAACCATCACACCGTTGCTGGAAGGAATAATTAGAGGTGATCTTTCGAATCCGTACATAGCATTAGTCTCAATCCATGAGAATAAGGATTATTCATTCGTGGAATTTTTTGAGAACAGCACACCAGCACTTCGAATTATTTATACAATACCAGTTTTAGAATAAATGAGGTACTATGTTATATAGAAAAATAATAATATGTCTTCTGTTTTGCTGCCTGACAGTTCCATTGTTCGGTGCATCTATGTTTTCTCCAAATGGATTTGTAGAAGAGCATTTCGGAGTGGATAGTTTTGGTTCAGGAATGGGATATACAGGAATCAGTTCGATATTTCGAAAGAATTTCTCAATTATAAATCCAGCTCTTCTTACTACGGTCAATAAAGCAAACTTCTCATCCCAG
Organism: Cloacimonetes bacterium SCGC AAA252-N17; assembly: GCA_000404785.1. GTDB lineage: Bacteria > Cloacimonadota > Cloacimonadia > JGIOTU-2 > JGIOTU-2 > Celaenobacter > Celaenobacter polaris. The sequence continues at coordinate 45,880 of ASNI01000001.1, read as the reverse complement.
ATAGATTTCGGATACACTATTTTTAAAGATTCAAAAGATTCTTATAAAAACAAAGTTTCCAGCATACCTTATGCAGCGATGTATGTTCCAGTTGCAAAAGGAACTATTCTTGGCATATCCTATCTTGAAAAGTACTACTATGGATTGGACACGGCATTAGATTCTGTCGGGATGGTCGGAGAGTATGAAGTCAAAGACCAAAAATTCGGCTCTCTTAATCAGCTTGGTTTCTATCTTGCAAAAAGGATCGGCATATTTGGATTGGGCGTGAATGTAAACTATATCTTTGGTAACCGGAGCGAAGACTTATATGTAGATTATTCGGATGCGGATTTGATCGATACGAGGGAGATAAAAATATTTCTTATGGATGGTGTGAACTTTTCTGCAGGATTTACTTTTCCCTATAGAGCATTTTCTTTTGGTGGTTTCATCCAAACCAAAGCAGAATTGCATTCTGTTGATAGGTACAAGATCGAATACTATAACAATTCAAATTATGATTATATGACTAGTAGTACTTCAAAATATGATATTCCCATGCAGATAGGATTTGGCGCAGGTATGGAAGTAACAGATTTTCTCTATGCAGAGACGGATTTACGTTACACCTTCTGGAAAAATACAAATGTTAAGACAATGAATGATAGAAATACCAATATGGTTTCACTTGGAATTTCATATACACCGAAAAAGGATTTCTTCTGGAAGACACCCACGCGAATAGGTGGTTATTATAGACAGCTTTCGAGCCAATACAACGGTAATTATATTGATGAAATGGCAATCACTGCAGGTTTCGACATACCCATAATGCTTCTAAACCAGGGCAGACTAAGTGTGTCACTTGCATATGGAACACGCGGTTCTGTGGATAAGAATATATATCAAGATGAGTTTTTCCGTATCTCCTTTGGATTCTCTTCTACTGATTGGTGGAGAAATCCAAAAGAGTTTAAAAAGGATAAAGAAATACCAAAATTAGACCCGAAATATAAAGAATACTGGAACTAAGAAAAATTGAAAGAGAATTGGTTTTTTCGTAATCATCAAACAGAAGATATTGTCTCGTCTGTGATAAGGAGCAGAGAGATAAAGGATGTAGATAAATTCTTGAATCCGACACTGGACAAGTGCAACGACCCCAACCTTTTAAGCGGAACACAAAAAGCTGTGAAGAAGATATTAGCGAATATTAAAGAAGGTGATAAGATCACCATTTTTGGGCACGATGATGTTGATGGGATCACAAGCACGGTCGTGCTATACACGTTTTTATCAAAACTCGGGGCGAAAAATATTTCCTACTACATCCCCAATAGAGAATTTGAGAAATACGGTTTGAGAGAGAAATTTATTCAGAAGGTTCTGAAAGATGGAACCAAAAGAGTTATCACCGTTGATATAGGTATTTCAGAAGTTGAACCAATAGCGCGTCTCAGAAGGAAGGGTGTTAAAACGATCATTCTCGATCATCATGAAATAATGAGAGAACACCCTCAAGCATCAGCTATTGTGGACCCACACAAAAGAAATGACAAATTTCCCTTTAAGTATCTTGCTGGAGCAGGAGTTGTATTGAATGTTGTGAAGGTGTTATCTCAGATAACAGGCACTCCCACCGAACCCGTATATCCATTGCTTGCAGGGCTTGGCACTATTGCAGACAGAATGCCACTTGTTGACGATAACAGAATTTATGCAAAACATCTTTATTATAATTTTGAGCAGTCAGAAAACCCTTTTTTTCATTTTTATGCAGAAAAAACACATGGGCTTTCAAGAGAGAAAGCAGTACATCAGCTCATTCTTTTGCTTACATTAGGAAGGGAAAGAGGTGGAAAGCATCTTGGAGTCGAGATCCTTCTCTCGCAAAAGGAATCTGAGATTGGAGGAATCTATTCAATTCTAGAAAAGCGTGTTCATGACAACGAGGAGCAAGTCAATAAAATTAAAGATTTTATCGAATCTGAATATAAAAAGGAAGAGACTCATTTTTTCATATACTGTGATCTCAAAGGTGTCATATCGGCAAACTATCTTGGAGTTGCAACGTCATACATTACGGACACCTATCGAATACCGAGTTTAGTGCTTACAAAAAGGGAAGATGACGTACTCATCGCAGAAGCACGTTCACCATCCGGCTTTAACTGGCTGGACTGTTTGAAAAAGATCGAACCCTATCTCATACAATACGGGGGACATAAAGAAGCGGCAGGATTCACCTGCCATGCAAAAATCTATTCGAAAATTTATAATAAATTGAAAATTCTGGCGGAAGAACAGTATAAAAGTATTCATAATCTTCAAAAAGAATCAAAGAAGATCTATATAGACTATGTGCTTGATGAAAATCAGCTTGATGTCAATAAGCTGAGAGAGATACACAGAATATTTTCTCCCTTTGGTGAAGGAAACACACCTCTCACTTATCTGATGATAGGTGTTGATGCCAGCGAGCTTCGAGAAAAAGGATTTGTGAACATTCCCGAAATTCCTGATAGTATGGATATTAATATAATTTTTTCAATTCTTGATAAAGAATTTACTATAATAGATTATGAACTAATAAGTAAACGATGTGAAATTTTTTAAGGAGAAACAATGTTTTGGGATTTTATTTTAAATTGGTTAACGAATGATGTAGCGATTGATCTGGGTACAGCGAATACGCTTGTGTATCTGAAGGGGCATGGGGTTGTCGTTAACGAACCGTCGGTGGTGGCATTGGAAACGGGATCCAAAAAGGTCATTGCAATTGGATACAAAGCAAAAGAGATGCTGGGAAAGACACCCGAAGAGATCACGGCGATCAAGCCCATGAAAGACGGGGTGATCGCTAACTTTGAGATCACAGAAACGATGCTGCGTCACCTTATTCTTCAGTCTCAGCAGAAAAAGTTCTTGATTAGACCCAGAGTGATCGTTGCAGTGCCCTCAGGTATTACAGAGGTGGAGAAGCGAGCAGTCAAAGAATCAGCAGAACATGCTGGAGCAAGAACAGTGTATCTTGTTTCTGAACCCCTTGCTTCAGCGATTGGAGTCGGACTGCCGATACACGAACCTTACGGTAATATGATCATAGATATCGGCGGAGGAACCACAGAGATCGCAATTATTTCTTTGTCTCATATTGTTGACCACAACTCCATCCGAATCGGCGGCGATGAGATGGACGAAGCAATAGTTGCTTATATAAGAAGGAAACACAACCTCTACATCGGAGAGGCAACCGCAGAACGAATAAAAATCAAGATCGGCTCTGCCTTTCCACTTGAAGATGAGCTGACCATGGAAGTTCGCGGGCGAGACCTGATCACGGGATATCCGGTCTCGATGAAAATTTCCTCCGAAGAGATCAGAGATGGATTATCAGACACGGTGAAAAAGATCGTAGATGCGGTGAAACGCCTTTTTGAAGAAACAGCGCCGGAACTTTCTGCAGATATAGCTGATAGAGGAGTAGTACTCACAGGCGGTGCAGCTCAACTGAAAGGATTTGATAAGAAGATACAGGAGACCATCAATCTTCCGGTGACGCTTGTGGACGAGCCCTTAATCAGCGTAGTCATGGGGTGTGGCAAGATTTTGGATAATCTCGAAGAATACGAAAAAGTCCTTTTACCAAAGGTATAAGAGAGCAGGCGAAGTTTTACACAGGTTTTCATGTTCACCAGAAGAAACATTGTTTTCGGTATCCTTCTTATTCTCTCAATTTTTTTCATAATTGGAAACAATGAGGAGAGAATAAAAAAGGCACAATTTGTCGGCAACACAATTCTGCTACCCTTTTCATCAAGTATCACCTATATAAAAAATCTATCAAATGTGTATCAAAGGAATAATTATTTGCAGAGAGAGCTTTTTCTCGCCCAGAATGAACTGAGAATGTTCAAGGAGGAGCTAAGCGAGCTTCAGAGATTCGAAGAACTGGTCGAAAATATTGATATTTCCAGCTACGAATTTTTGATAGCAAACGTAATTGGAACAGGATCGTTTCTAAATTATGAAACTCTCATTGTTGACGCAGGGAAGAATAAGAATATACAGACCAATCAGCCGGTTATATCAGAAAAAGGACTTGTCGGAAAAATAATAGCGGTTTACCCGAACTATGCAATAATACAGACTTTCGGAAATAAATATTTCAGGCTTGGTGCGATCGACAGCAGAAGCAGGATACATGGCATTGTAGAGACGGAATTGAATGGAAAAATATATTTTGAAAAGATCAAGGTTGGAAGTGATCTGAAGACAGGAGATGTGATCGTTTCGTCAAAATTGAGTTCGATCTATCCTCCTGAACTTCCATTTGGAAAGATCATTGAGATCGAACAAAGCAGCGAAGGGTTTTTTACGAGAGCGGAGATCGAACCCTTTGTAAATCTGGCAAATATCGAGACAGTAGCAATAATACAGAAATATGAGCAATAGTATCACAGAACGAAATGTCGGCTCGAAAGTCTATTTAAGGCAGCCGATCAAAACTAAAATTTTAACTCCAGAAGATGATATTATAGAGATCGTTCTGGAATATACTGAAGGAAAAAGAAAGAAGGATGATATTATTATCATGAGCGAAAGTCCCGTAGCGATAACTCAGGGAAGGGCTGTGCTGGAAAATGAGATCAAGATCGGACTTCTGGCAAAACTTCTCTGGCGCGGTGTAAGCAAGGTGCCCTATGGTATAGGGTTACGTGCCAAAACAAGCATGCAATGTGCTATAGACGAATGTGGGCATATCAGAATAATTGTAGCAGCTATAGCCGGTGGGATCGGGAAATTATTTGGGATACATGGTGTATTTTATCGCGTTGCAGGCAAGCAGGCAGCACTTATCGATGCAGCTCATACATCTCCTGTGCCACCTTATAATACTACTGTTATAAAAGGACCCGTTCATACTGATGAAATATGCAGGAAAATTCAAAAAAAGACAGGGAATGAAGCTGCGATCATGGATATTAATGACATTGGTGGATCATGGGTTATCGGCAAGACTGCAGGTGTTGATGCTCAGCTTCTTGAAGAAATTATGTCCGACAATCCTCAGGGACAGCAATTGGAACTCACACCACTGTGCCTTGTGTGGGAGAAGCAATGATTGCTCTCGTTCTTGTTACCATATTCACGGTCTATTTTCAATATTTCTTTGCAGCTTCCCTGGGATTATGGGAAACGATTCCCAACCTTTTTTTACCTCTGATCATTTATTACAGTATCACACGTGAGAATATTTCCGGTTTTGTGCTTGCCTTCATACTTGGCATTATTATAGATCTTAATCAGCCATCATCCTTTGGAGTTTCATCTTTGCTTTTCCTCATTATTGCCTTTTCACTAGGCAAGCTAAAGAAATTACTCGACAGACAGTTGGTTGGAGTAGGAATTGCACTGGTTCTCGTCACGAATCTGTTTTATTTTTTACTTTCATCAGTAATATTCCTGATATTTAATACTGGTGATGCATTTGCATTTGGAAAGATAATGTTTCTTACTTTGTATAATTCCGCGTATTCATTCATAATAATTTTTCTTTTATACCTGATAGACCATCTTAAACTTAGCTTCACTCAAAAATGAAAAGAAAGCTGAAAAAAGCTGACCAGCTACTTATACTCGTACTGGCTTTTTTATTTATTCTCACCTATTTTTTATTTCAGATACAGGTCATAAAAGGTAATGAGTACAAAGAAATCGCAGAGAAGAACTACTTTCGGATCATAAAAAAACCTGCACGCAGGGGCATCCTGTACGACCGCAATATGCAGCCCCTTACAGAGAACATACCATCTCTTTCGGTTTATATTGATATAAAAGAAATTACTGATGCCGACAGCGTAGCGGCTTTCATTTCGACAAATCTTGGAGTTCCCGTAGAGGAAATTACCGAGCTCATCTACAAACACAGGTTCTTCAAATTTGCACCGGTTCTTGTTCGGGACAAAGTTGATATGGAAACTGCAATTAAACTTGAAGAGCAGTGCGAAGCACATCCAGCGGTTATTGTTAAGCCGGAAGCAATTAGGTATTATGATCTCAACTCACATTTTATTGGATATGTGGGAAAAATGTCATCTGCCGAATACCAGCAGCACAAGGGAAGCGACTATTCTAAGACGGATTATATTGGAAAAGTGGGTCTGGAAAAATATTATGAAGCTGAACTAAAAGGAGAAAAGGGATACGATATCATTCAAGTAGATGCAACAGGTCATCCTCTCGGACTAATGAAGGAAAATACAGGAAAACAATCTCTTCCAGGCAAAGACTTTGTGCTTACGATCGACAAAAATCTTCAGGAAAAAATTGCTCGATTACTTCCCCAAGATACATCTGCAGTCGCTATTGTGATGAACTGTAAGACGGGTGGAGTGGTAGCAATGGTGAGCACCCCAGAATATAATCCCAATTATTTTGTCACAGGAATGAATGAGGATTATTGGAACCAGATAGTAGAGGATGAAAACAATCCTTTGCTGAACAAAGCGATGAATGCAACATACCCGCCGGGTTCAGTTTTTAAGCTGGTTGTAGCCGCTTATGCCTTGGAAAAGGACCTAGTTGAACCCTACGAAATTCTGGTAGATTGCAAAGGCGGAGTAGAATACGGAGGAAGATTTTTCGGTTGCTGGAAAAAGAAAGGTCACGGAAAAGTGAATCTTCTTGATGCCTTAAGAGAATCCTGCGATACCTACTTTTACAAGATCGCTGAAATGATCGATTTGAATGATTTTAAGAAATTTATTGAGGATTGCAATCTCCTGGAAAGCATTCCTGTTAATCAAATTCGCAGCAGAAGGGGCTTTTTCCCAACTTCGGAATGGTATGACAGAAATTATGGAAAATTGGGATGGACCAGGGGCAACCTGCTGAATCTTTGTATCGGGCAGGGCGAAGTGCTTCTCACACCATTATCATTAGCGTGTTTTTATGCCGGCATTGCCAACAACGGAATCGTTCACAGACCACATTTTGTAGATTATGCAATCGGGGACGAGATTATGGAGACCTTTAAATATCCTCAATTAAGACTCCCCATTTCCCAGAACACCCTTGATCTCTTGAAACAATCCTTGTATGAAGCGGTCAATGCAAAGGGAAGAACAGGCGGTATGGCTCGAGTAAAAGATATAATGGTCGGTGGAAAGACGGGATCTGCAGAAAATTATTATGGAGATACCCATGCCTGGTTCGTTGCTGTCGCTCCAATGAATGACCCCGAGATAGTTGTGCTCGTGTTTGTGGAGCAGGGTGGATCGGGAGCAGACATTGCTGCAATGCTCGCGGGAAAGATATTAGGTTATTATTTTGAGAAAGAGCCGATACTGAGATATTAAAGAAAGGATAGTAATTCGATGAGTTGGATTTTCGGAATATTAAGAAAAAATAACCAGGCAGTTTTACCCAAGAAAGGATATTATCCGTTTAAAAGCAGAGATAAATTTTCGGTTGAGACCAAAGATCACTATTTTGCATGTGGGGCAGGGAATAATAATAGTTTTTACAAATATGACCATAAGATTGATTCCGGCTGGATGGTCTGCGGAACGGGAATTTCGTACGAAGATAGTGCTTTCCACTTAATGGATTTTCATGATTGGGAAGTTTTTTTATCAAAGAAAAACAACAATATTCGTAACCTTAATGGACATTTTATAATTGTAGAATGGGAAAACTGCAACTTAAGAATACGAAATGACCAACTCGGGATGCGAGATATGTTCTTTGCGGAAAGTGAGAGTTACTTTACTTTTTCCACTAGATTAGACTGGTTAATTCCTTTAGTAGAAAAGCCAGAAATAGATTTTACGGTTTATGGCAGCACATGGTTGTATGTAAATTCCTTTAATTATAAATCTTTCGTTCGCAATGTCTTGCAACTAGGGCAGGGTGGAGAAGCAACGTTTAAAGGAAATAGATTTTCTAAAGTAAATAAACAATGGCTTCCTGAATTTACAAAAGCAGTGCCACAGAAAGGTTGTTTGGAACTCTTGTCCGAGTTATCAACCCTTGGTCTTAAACAAAATAAGCGATTGTTGTTTGGATTATCCGGCGGACTCGACTCAAGAGTGATTCTTTCTATTTTACTTAAAGAAGATATGAACAAATGGGAAACATATACATTTGGTGATTATAGTTTCCCGGATATAGTTATTGCTCAAAAAATAGCAGAAAAAATAGGATTTGAACATAGTACGATATCGGAGTTACTTCCACCAAAAAGCGAAGAAGTTGAAAGATTTACTGAATTCGTCCTTGAAACAAATACATTTATGAACGGATATTATTTTTATGAGCAGGATCATTATAAACATCTTGATAATAATCTTTTACTTATTGATGGAGGTCAGGGTGCTTTTTGTAGAAGAAACCATTCAAAGTATCTTTGGCTTAAAGGAAAAAAATATATAATTATGAGAGATGCCGAAGGTGTGCTGAGATATATCACCTTAAATAAACCAATGATATTCAACAAAGACACTGCACGGTTGATGAAGCAAGGAAGTATCCTTGAAATCAATGAAGTCTTTGATAACATGCCGAATATATCGGACATAGGGAGTGGAAATTGGGTGGACCTTTTCACCATACGCTATCATTGCTCAAACACAGGAGCCCTTACACAGTCTCGTCTGGATAATATAATCTGCAATTATATGCCGATTTTTCAACCATCTTTTCTAAAAAGAATACTTTCTCTTCCGGTAAGTTTGAGAGCCTACAATAGAATCTATAGACATATATTGCAAAAAGGAAATTCAACACTACGACAGATTTCGATTGTGAAAGATATGAGCATAATTCCGTTTACCATGAATAACTATGTAACTTTTGTGTTGGGCAAGTTGTTCGAACGTTTCCAGAAAAGCCAAACAATAGATTATTCACAATTATTTCTAATGAACAACAGGGAATTTGTCCAAGATACTCTTCACAGCAAAGAAGTTAGAGCATATCCATATTATAATTTTGATGGAATTAAAAACATGGTAAATAAATATTATTCAGGACAGGGCAATTATGCAAAAGACGTTTCTTGGTGGTTGACTTTTGATGTATGGAGAAAGAAGCTTCAGGATCATCAAATGAATACTTGATTGCCTAATTTGTTTTTTGAATTATTATATACAATAATAGACGTGCAAAATTCTTGACACAGGAAGCAGACCAAAAATTTTTTACTTCCTACAGCGGGAATAGCTCAGTGGTAGAGCTCTACCTTGCCAAGGTAGAGGTCGCGGGTTCGAATCCCGTTTCCCGCTCCATTTTTTCCGGCGACATAGCCAAGTGGTAAGGCAGGGGTCTGCAAAATCCTTATCCCCGGTTCGAATCCGGGTGTCGCCTCCATATTTTTAGCGTGCCGGAGTGGTGGAATTGGTAGACACAAGGGACTTAAAATCCCTCGGGCTTTTTGCCCGTGCCGGTTCAAGTCCGGCCTCTGGTACCATATTTAACCCGCCTTGTGCGGGTTTTTTATTATAAAATTTGACAAAAAATATCATACAAATTGAACTCATTTTCAAGAAAAAATATATAAGTGGAGCGTGTTATGAAATTTACTCTTCTTGTGATTTTATGTGTGTGTATGATCATACATCCGCTTGAAGGTGCATTCTTGCAGTATGCCCCCTCTGCAAAGATCGCAGCCCTTTCCGGCATTTCCCTGCTTGACGGTTCTGCCTCATGCCTGTTCCTTAATCCGGCAAATGTACAGCAGCAATTTTCAGCAACCACATCCTACGTAATACCCTTTTCATTTAAAGGTGTCTCTTATAAAAATATAGCTCTCTCATATCGACTTGGAAGGACGACTATTGGTCTGGGCTACCAGGATTTTGGAAATGATATCTACAAGGAGCAGAGCATAATCTCGGCAGTAAATCTTCAAATTTTCTCACACTACTGGATGGGAGTCGGACTGCGCTATCTTTATGATAAGACAGAAACCTTTGACGCACAGAATTCTTATCAGGTCGATGTGGGCATACACGCTGAATATAAGAATCTTACATTCTCAACATCATGCCTGAACCTGAACTTCGGAGAGTTGGAAAACGACCCGCTCCCTCAGGAAAATAGAACATTTATAGTTTACTCGATCGCCGGCAATCTGCATGCAGGATTTGGCTTTGTGAAAGAACTGGACTATGATGAATCATTTCGGATTGGCATTTCATACTATCCTCTCAAATATGCCGGCTTCTTCAGCGGATTTCATACGGTGCCGAATCAATTCACTGCGGGATGCGAATTCAGTTTTTCAAACATAAAGATTCAGTATGCGATAGAAACCCATCAATATTTAGACCCAACACATTATATCGCTATTCAATATGGGAAATAAGCTCCTTTTTTGGGTTTTGGTTGCAGTAATTTTTGTAAGTCAACTCTGCGCCGAAGACACCGAAGAACAAATGGAAAAACTCTTTTCTTCAGAAGACGAAACCTATATTTCTACAGAACTGCAGCAGCATCTTGAATATCTTGAAAAGCACAAGCTCGATATTAATAAAGCAGATTATGACGAGCTTATTGAACTTCCATGGCTTTCTCCACAGGAGGTTGATGCCATCCTTCTTTATCGAAAAACACACACTATAACGAGCTGTAAAGCATTGCAAAAAGCAGGTATTTCCGAAGAGATCATCGAGGAGCTCCAACCCTATATTTCATATCATCTACCTACGCCGGTTCATGTCATCACGCGGCAGAGACTGCAACTTAAAGACAACACAGACTATTGTTCTCCTTTGAAATCCTATCAGAAATATCAGGTGAACTGGCGAAATTTTTCATTATACTTCCTATCTCAAAAGGACGAAGGAGAAAAAGAGTGGCTTGATTATTGGAGCGCTACTTTGTATGCGAAAGATATTGGTTTTGTGAAAACATTCGCGGCGGGCAACTACAGATTGTCTTTCGGGCAGGGAATACTTTTTGCTCCCAAGCTGGCGCTTTCGAAAGGCGGAAATGCAACACACCAGCCAATCAAGCACTATCAGGATATAAAGCCCTATACATCGACCAATGAAGCATATTCGCTCTTCGGACTTGCGGGAGATTTTTCTTTGTTTGACTTGCACATCATACCCTTTTATTCTGACTATGCACTTGATGGAATTGTTAAAAATGGATGTATTAAAAGCATCGATATAACGGGATTTCACCGAAGTGGTACAGATCAGGATAAGAAGGATGCAATTCGGGAAAAACTTTACGGCGTACACATAAGCTACGGCGACCAAAACACATTTGGAATAACTGCATACAGAGATTTCTACAACCATCCCTTTTGTGATTCGACTAAAAAACAGTTTCAGAATCTCTATAGTGCGGATTATTATCTGAACTACAAAAATATCACCCTTTTTGGAGAAGGCGCACTTGCGAATGAGAAAAAGGCATTTGTTACAGGAGCACTCTGGCAGCAAGGGAATTTTGAGAACATTATCCTTTATAGAGATTATGAGATAGATTTTCCTACCTTTCATGGCAATCCATTTCACGCCGGAGGAAATTTTGATAACGAGAGGGGATTATATTATGGCATTACTTATCGCCCCTTTGCACGGTCACGGCTGGATGTCTATTTTGATGTCTTTCGTTTTCCCGAAGAGAGCACCTACGGCAACCTCCCAATCTATGGCTTTGATTCCTTTGTGCAGTTCGACCAGAAGTGGATAGCTTCACGCATACGCCTGACCTATCATCACAAGCAGACCGAGCGATGGCGCAGTTTTAATGAAGTGAGCAAGCTCTATCAAGTGAAGAGAAACACTTGCAGGTGCGATTTTGTGCAAAAGATAAATGATAAGATCGAACTCAAATTTCGAGGGGAATTCACGTACCACCAATATACGAATACAGACAAATATGATGCGGGAATTTTACTGTATCAGGAAGTTAAATATTTCATTACCCCCAAATTAAAGAACTACATCCGTTTCTGTCAGTATCATACAGGGGATATTATTTTGTATATGTACGAGAACGATCTGGACGGTATTATGCTCAACTCACAGTTCAAGGGAGATGGTGTTTTTGGGTATGTTCTCCTGAAATATGATATCGGCAACCATATTTCATTGCAGGTAAAATATGCCGAGAAAATCTGGAAAGAAACACTGATAAAAAGGTCAAGACAGATAAAATTTCAGGTAGAATCAAGCTTCTGATCGTCAGCTCGCGGAAGCAAAAGAATTTTTTTAGCAACTAACAAACACTAACAACAACGATCTTTTTTTATTTTTTGTTAGATTTTGTTCGTTTTGTTCGTTGCTAATTCTTTGGTTTCGGTTTATCCGAGTTAGGTTTTAGAGGCAGGTGCGTTCATTTGCCACTTTTTTATTCGAAAAACTTGCCGAAAATTTCTCACTATATTACTCTATTACTATGTTTAGAGCACGAAAGTCACGAACTTCAACAGGAAGAAAACAGAGAGTTCCGATGCTCATCTGGGTGCTACTTCTTGCAGCAGCGATATTTGGTTTTCTTCAAACAAAGTATTGCCACAAGCAGCTCGATAAATATCTGGAAGTGCAGGATACGGTCAAGATCGAGACAGAAGCTCCTACCTATTGCCAGGTTTATTTTGAGGTTGAGAACAAAGCGAGTTTTGAGATCAAAAGGCGTGTTATCATCAGAGTGTATCATAAAAACCTGGAGCTTGGTTCAAAGATGCTTTATGGGGTTTTCGAAGCAGGAAGGACAAAGGGATTTCTTACAACTATTGAATTTCAGGAAAAAGTACTCGAGGGCAGTGAAAAGATCGACGAAGTATCTGTCCGATTTTATGATTAGGCACAGCACTAATCTGCCGGAAAAGTAATTTTAAAACTGCACTCATCATCACCCGGGAAATACTTTTTCATCCTTCAATCTAAACGTGTTTTTGAATGAGATAAAAAATCCGCCACAAGGACGGATCGGGTTTTTTTATTTTTGGGGTAATTAAGATTTTATCTATTGAACTCTTCAAAGGTATCCATATATTTTTTCAGAATATTTGCTCTGCTGTGATGGCGGAGTTTTTCTTTTGCCTTTTCTTCGATCTGGCGGACACGTTCACGCGTGATATCAAAAATATGCCCAACTTCTTCGAGGGTACGTGGGGTTTGATCCCCGATTCCGAAGCGTAGCTTTATCACCCGGCGCTCCCGTTTTGAAAGCGTGGAAAGCACTGCCTCAACCTGCTTTCTAAGTAGGGTTCTCTCTGCTATTTTTTCCGGCGAGATCATATTATCGTCCTCGATGAAATCGCTAAGTGTAGTGTCTCCGTCTTCATCGCCAACCGGCTTGTCAAGCGAGACAGGGTGTCTTGCCACGTTCATAATACTTTTTACTTTCTCAACTGGAAGATCCAGTTCTTGTGCGATTTCTTCGGGATAGGGTTCACGACCGAGCGCCTGAACCAGCTTGTTGTGGGCACGGTTCACTTTATTGATCGCCTCAACCATATGCACGGGCACGCGGATTGTGCGGGATTGATCGGCGATCCCTTTTGTGATTGTCTGGCGAATCCACCATGTAGCATAGGTTGAAAATTTATAACCTTTGTGATAATCGTATTTTTCAACGGCACGAATAAGTCCGATATTTCCTTCTTGAATAAGATCAAGGAAGCTTAGTCCGCGGTTATTATATTTCTTTGCAATGCTGATCACCAGGCGAACATTTGCTTTTATGATATCATTTTTTGCCAGTTCCTTTTCATACTGTGCTTTGCGAATGTCCTCCATGAGACGATTGAGCTCTTCTGCGGTCATGCGGGTTTCAAGCTCCACTCTGCGGATCTTCCTTCGGTTGTTCTTAATTTTACGCAGCGCATCCATGAAAATGTGAGGATCAATACCCGTGAGTTCTGCAACTTCATTGAAATCTCCTTTTCCTTTTTCTGCTTTTCTGCCCAGAGTACATATCTTTGCCGTGCTGTATCCCTTGATTTTGCTTACTGCATTGATGCGTTTAAGGCTCACGTTTATTCTGCCCAGAAGGCTGTTAATTCTATAAATTAAGCGACGGATCATCATTTCAGTGAAATACATCTCTTCAAAAAGTCCAATTAGCTTATCTCGGTTTTCTTTGATCTTATCGCCAACTGTTTGGGTTTTACTGAATCGTTTAGAGGGTTTCTTATTGATGATCTTTTCAATTTCGTCAGAGTATTCAAGAGCTTTTGTAGTTCGCTCGTCAAGAAGATTTATAAGGCGTTCGTTATTTTCTTTATCAAACCAGCTACCGAATTCGATCTTTAATATCTGATCTATTTTGATCTTGCCCTCACGGTAGCGTTTGATAATATTTTGAAATTCACAGAGACTACTTCCGCAATTAAGGGTCATTTTATCAATGATCGCCTGAGCGTCCTCGATCCTCTTTGAAATATGGGCTTCTTCCTCTGGTGTGAGTAAAGGAACTTTTCCCATATCCTTCAGGTACATTCTGACAGGATCATCGTAAAAGCTTATTTTCATGGATGCTTTTTTGGGTTTCGTGGCATACTTTTTCTTGCGAATACCGCCTTTCATGGTCTCATCAAGAATTTCGAGCCCGGCATCCTTTAATTCATGAAAAATATCATCTATTTTATCTAAAAAAATCGGATTATCGGGAAGCAATTGATTTATTTCATCATAGGTGATGAAACCCTGCTCATCCCCACGCTGTTTTAATTCTTCAATAAATTCGCTTATCGTCTTCATAAAGTCTCAGGGCTATCACACAAAAACTTAGCTCAAAAGTTTCTTTACAGTACCGCCCTTAAAGTCCTTCTTTAATTGATTTATTTTATGCTTAATAGCTTTCTTTTCTTGAATCTTTTCTTCATTATCAGTATGTTTGATAATATATTCATTAAGCGTTTCTAAGTCAACATTTAACTTTCGTATTTGCAAGCCGACCAGCATTTTTTCAAAAGAGTTGCGGGTGAAGGGTATCTCGTTGAATAATAGATCTGATATGAAATCTGCATCCTTGGGCTCAAAGTAATCTATGAGTTGGGCGCCTTTCTCAGTAAGAATATCGGGAATTTCTTTGGTTTTTATAAGAGCAAACAGCTTCTTTATAAGGGGATGTGTGAAATAATCAACCTCGATATCGTCGAAATATTCTTCACATTGTTCAGGATGAGAAAGGATAAGATTCATAATATTTTTCTCTTCATGATAAGAATCAACGTGAAGATTTAGCGGCGTTTTGGGCTTCCATGATCTTTTCTTAAGCGCTTGCACCGCCCTGAATATATTTGTTTCACTTACTTTGAAAAGATTGGCACACTCCTGAACATAGAGCTCTTTCTGAACAGGATTTACAATGAGATCGAGGCAGGGTATGATATCGTCGAGAGCTCTTTTTTTATTTTCAAGATTTTTCTCGGCATGTCTTATTTCATAAATGAAATCATAAAAATTCTTTGCATCGTCTATATAGTCCCGAAGAGCACTTGCGTCATGATCATCGAGGAAGTCATCAGGATCGGTATCTGGAGGAAGGATTATGAGCTTTGGGAAAACAGATTGGGCAATAAATATGTTGATAGCACGCACTGTAGCTTCTTTGCCGGCGCTGTCGCTGTCATATAGAACATAAATATTTTTTGTATATCGGGAAAGAAGCTTAACCTGTTCTTCGGTAAGCGCAGTTCCCAGACTTGCCACCACGTTTGTAAATCCATAATGCCAGAGCTTGATCAGGTCGATATTGCCTTCTACTAAGAAAACGGAATCCTTTTTAATTATCGAATTCTTCGCCTGATACAATCCATAAAGATGTTGCCTTTTTTGAAAGATCGGGGTTTCCGGCGAGTTCAGATATTTGGCACCACGGTCGTCCCCTTCTTTATAAATTCTGCTTCCAAAGGCGATCACCTTGCCGTCTGAACTATACACTGGGAACATGATCCTTTCAAAGAATTTATCTCGGGGTTCACCATTTGTGCCCGTGAACAAGCCACTCTTATTGAGAGCTCTCTCTGAAAACTCCTTTTTGTTCAGGTGATTATAAAGACCGGAATGGGTTTTCAGCGCCAGTCCAACCTGAAAGGTCTTAATGTCTTCATCGGAAACATTTCGTGATTGCAGATAGGCAAGCCCTTCATTTTCTTTGGTGGTCAAATTATTATAATAGTAACGCAGCGCAGATTCATAAATTCCATAGAGAGAGTTATATAAACTCTTTTCTTCTTTGGATTGTTCCCGATAGACCGGGAGTTTTATTCCGACTCTATCAGCAAGTTTTTTTACCGCTTCGTTAAAGGTGATCTTTTCATATTCCATAAGAAAGGTAAAGACATTTCCACCTTTTCCACACCCGAAGCATTTGAATATTTGCAGGCGTGGAGAAACAGTGAATGAGGGCTTTGTTTCATTATGGAAGGGGCATGGAGCTTTGTAATCTGCACCACTCCTTTTCAGGGGCACATATTCCCCGATCACATCTACAATACTGTTTGCAGAGCGTATATCTTCGAGAAGTGTCTGGTCGTATCGCATGACTTTTATTTAATGACCATTAAATTTTGTGCAAGTTTCATGTACATAGTTGGTACACGAATTGTTTTTCCCTCAACCTGGGAATTAGAATACTATTCCTTTGTTTAATTTTTTGTTAATCTGTCTTTGGCCTATATAGACGATTTTATAATGATCGTTATATTTATTATGTGAGAAACTAGGTTGCCCACCATATTCAAGTTTTGTTAGTCCCGAACCATCACTATTCATTATTTTCACACCACCGAACACTATTTTTTCGCCATTAGAAGAGATCATTGGTGAACCACCCTCCGCCAATCTTGTGATATCTGTTCCATCTCCGTTCATTATAAAAATATCATTACTAACATAAAACACAATTTTTGTTCCATCTGCTGCGATTGATGGAAAAGTATATCCTACATAACCTTCGTATAGAAGGGTATTATTAGTACCATCAACGTTTATGGAGTATAATCCTCGGGGTTGTCCAATATACTTATAAAATATTGTATCACCATTGGCATTAAATATAGGATAACTATAAAGATAATATTTTGTTGAATTAGAAATAATCCTTCTTTTATTTGCGCCATTTGTATCCATGATATAAATTGAATTAATACTATCCTGTCTTGTTGTGTACACAATTTTGCTTCCGTCAAAAGAAAAATTAGGATACCCTTCCTGCACATCGGGGGTATTTGTTAGATTCTGTAAGTTGGTTCCATCAATATCCATAGTATAGATATCTCCAGTTGAAAATGCAATTTTTGTACTGTCGGGTGAGAGAGAAGGCAACTCGCTTCCTACCGATTTAGAAGTTAATTCTTTATATTCAGAACCATCAGTGTTCATAGAGCAAATTCCACCAAGTCCTCTATTTATAATTATTTTCATGTCATCAAGTGTAAATTGCACATTTTCCAGAGAATCGTCAATCAGATGAGTTACATTACTCCCATCGTCGTCCATAATAAAGATGGCACCTACCCATTCGGGTTCATCATAAGGGGATTCGGAACAACAACATAAGAGACATAACAACGAAATAATTAAGAGTATATTTCTCATACGTTTCCTTCATTACTAAATCATAGATAACTTCATAATAAGTATTTTTACATTAATAATACCACAGTCACGCCATCTCCGCCTTCCTGGAGCGGGGCTGAGACAAACTCTTTAATGCGCCGGTCATGCTTTAAATGCTCCCAGATCTTTCGTCTAAGCTGACCGGTACCCTTTCCGTGCAATATTCTTACTTTTGGATAATTCAGCAGTATGGCTTTGTCAAGATACTTGTCCAATTGTATACGCGCTTCGTCGAAAGTTAAGCCCATAAGGTTAAGCTCAAAAGCAAAATCGTGGTCGATATCAGCATGAATAGAAATCTCCGTATCTTCCTTATGTTCGACGAGTTCAGTGCCTTTTGGAATTTCATACAGATCCGCCTTTTTCACACTGTAGTTCAAGCCTTCGGCAAGAACGCGAGCAGTATTTTTATTAACAGAGTGCACTTTTCCAACCAACTTTAATGGTTTGATATAAACCTCTTTACCTTCAAAAATTTCTTTTGCCGGGATGAACTCAATATCGGAAAGCTCATCCTGCCATTTTTCAATTGCAGTTCTTTCTTTTGAGATTTTATTTTTAATATTACGAACTCCGTCATGATCAATGTGTTTTTCGGCTTTAAATTCCCTTTTAAGTTCTTCAATTTCATGATCAAAATCTTGCTGCAGCTGCGACAGATATTCCTCGGATTCCTGCAACGCTTTCTGCTTCCGTTCCTTTTCGATTTCCTTCCAGCTTTGCTCTTTTTTGTTTAAAGATTCCAATTGCTGTTCGAGAAGCTTATTTTTCAAATCGAATTCATATATCTTCTGCGAAAGATGAATTCTCTGCTGCTCGGTTTTTTTCAGAAGTTCGCTCAATTGCAGGCTTTTCTGATCAATAAGTTCCCGGGCACGTGCCACAATATTTTTGGGAGAATGATATTCCATTGCAATGTCCAGGGCATAGCTATTTCCCGGAAAGCCGAGGTCGAGCCGGTAGGTGGGCTGCAATTTTTCCTGATCGAACCGCATCGAAGCATTTTCACAAAGTGGATGTTCCGATGCAAAGATCTTGAGTTTATTCAAATGAGTGGTAATGATCACTTTTGATTTTTTTGCGATTAACGCTTCCATTACGGATTGGGCAAAGGCAGCTCCTTCTTCTGGATCGGTGCCGGTTCCAAGCTCGTCAATGAGCACGAGCGACGATTCATCGGCTTGGTCAAAAATAATATTCAGCTTCTTTATGTGCGAGGAAAAAGTGCTGATAGAATCCTCGATGGACTGTTCGTCATTGATATCCGTGAAAAACGAAGTGAACATTCCGATTTGGGATTCATCGACAGGTATCATCAAACCCGAAAGTGCCATCATTGTAAGAAGTCCAGTTGCTTTCAGCGTAACGGTTTTCCCGCCTGTGTTTACGCCGGAAATGACAATTCCCCTGAATTCATCTCCTATATGCAAAGAGAAAGGGATGATCTTTTTGGGATCTTTTATGCTATTGAAAAGAAGTGGATGTTGGGCGTTTTTTAAACTCAGCTGTGTTTCTTCGATAATAAAAGGCATGTGCGCATGAATAGTTCTGCAATAGAGCGAGCATGCATTGAGAAAATCGATTTTCTGAAGAATGGTAAGATTTTGCCGCAAATCATCTTTTTGATTCCTCAGCTCATTATAGAGTTCGGTGAGTATCCTATGAATTTCCTGCTTCTCTTCTTCGGAGAGCGTATTTAGAGAATTGTTGAGTTCCATTACCGAAAGAGGTTCCACATAGAAAGATGCGCCGGTTTTTGAGCGTCCGTGCACAATGCCCTTCATTTGCGTGACGCCACCTTCACGAACAGGGATCACATAACGCTCATCCCGAAAGGTTACGACCTTATCCTGAATAACATTCTCGTAATCTTTCTTCTCAAGAATGCTCTCAAGTTCGGAATATATACGCTTTCTGGTCTTTTGCCTGTTTTTTCGGATCGAAGATAGCATTGGGCTTGCAGTATCTTTGATCTCACCACCGGCATCGAATATCTTGTCAAACCGTTTTTCCAGCTCTTTCATTTCGATGAGGGCAGACACAATTGAATGAAGTTTTGGAAAATCTTCCTTAGTGATATCTTTATCCTTCTTTAGCGTGTTCGAAATGCGGATATTGCTTCCAAACATAAGAAGTTCGTCGATGGAGAATTGCTCGTATCTGTCAAAATGCTCAAAAAGAATTTCCGTATCTTCAAGCCCGGAAAGAGCGAAATGATGGTTTTGCTCGAGGTAGTCAAAAATATCTTGAAGCTCAGAAAGTTTCTTTTCTATGAGCGCTTTCTCTCCAAGAGGGGCAAGTTCTTTTACAAGCCGTTCTCCAAGTGGAGAGATACAATGAGCAGAGATCAACGCTTTAACTTTGTCGAATTCCAGCTCTTCAAGGGCGGTTTTCATGAAAGTGGAGAAATGGCGTCCGTTACGTCCTTTTTGAGCTTATATCGCAGCTTTAAAAGTTCCTGATAATAGATGTTTTCACGGATCTGGGAATCGAGCTTGGTCGCTTCGAGAATTCGCGCGATCTTCTCGTTGTTCCATTCCACAAAAGCTGCATTTGTAATTGTTGTTTGTGTTTGTTCCGGAATGGGGAGTATTTGTACGAATAGCGAGAGCAGAAAGATCACGATCATTGCCTGAAAGCAGCCGAGAATAAATCCAAGTAGTCTGTCCAGAAAGCTCAAATGGAGCACTTCTACCATTCTTTTTAGGATTTTTACGATGACGGCAATGATGACCATCACTACCAGAAAGAATAAAACTCCGCCCAGTATATTTGATGTCTTTACCGAAAAATGGAAGCTGTTCTGAAAGAAGACGGAGGATGTAGGACCCAGTTTTATTGCGAGGATAAGCGCGATGATCCAGCCGATGAGCCGGGCACTTCCTTTGATGAATCCTGATATAAAACCAAAGCCCCCGAAAATAAGTATAATTCCGAGGGCAATGATATTAATAATATCCATTGAGTTTTACGTAAAATTATCGAAACACATTATCGCGAACGATATCTGAAACTATTACGTTTAAGTTTACGTAAAGTTGCATTGAGCTCTCTTCGCTTTTTATCGCTGGGCTTCTCGTAATAGCGGTTCTTTTTGATATCAGAAAGAACGCCCGAGCGCTGCACTTTTCTATTGAAGCGGCGAAAAGCACCTTCAAAGCTCTCGTCTTTACCAACTATCACTTTAGTCACTAAGTATCACCTCCGGTAAATTTATTTAAAAAACAAAACTGTGATTTTCTATGTCAATCTTTGCGAGAAATGAATTTAAGATTAATGACAAATTAAACAAGCATTGCATTGAAATGTATTCAGACAAAGCGATATCCTGTAATCCTTTCAAATTCTTTTTTTGCACTTCTTGGTTGTTCTGGTTCTTCGTCGACAATCCATTCTCTTATTAATTTGTGATGCTCGTCATTCCATATCAGGATTTCACTTTTTAACCAAGTGTTTATTATTTCAAGGGGGCATATATTACTTATATCAAATTCCTGTTTTAGGAAATTAATGAGGTCTTTGTCTGAAGTAGAAATTGACAGATCATTATTAATAGCATAAGCTGCGACAAACTTATCTACGTAGCTTAGATCAAAATATCTTCCTGTTAGACGATTAATTGTACCAGCAGAAATCTTATTTTTTATAACATTGAAAACAATATTAAAATTCTCATCCCTTTGAAATAATGAAGTGTTGGGAAAAATTTTTGATTTATAATCTGTTCGCCACGGATATTTATTCTTAAATTTTTGCGTTTGAAAAATCTCATTGAGCACTTCATTTATTGTAAAACATCCGTATTTCGTATCAATAAACATATCTGGCACTATTCTGATAAGCATCAGTACCGTGCAAGTATCACACAAAATAGGCATAAGTTTAATTAATCAGTTAATAGTTTTTTAACAGTTCTAATTTGATTTGTCTTGCATCATGAACACTATCAAGATTCAATATTTGTGCGAGATTTCTGTCAGACAAAAACTGAATTTGACTTAAAACCACAGAATAAAAATTTTTACTTAATGCCTTTAATGCCTCAAGGAATTTCAGCATATCTGACTGGTCGTAAATAATATGACCAATAGTGTTAAATTCTTTTCTTAAATTAGAATCTGCTGCGCCCACATTAAGGTCAAAATCAGTATAAATGATTTTGATAGCTTTTATAATACCGAATAATGAGTGAACGTTTTGTCGTGCAAAGTTTTTCAATTTATTTATTTGCACCCCTTTATCAAGATCTTGTATGGTTTCATACACCAATTTCACGTATGAGTTTGGAAATTGTATAAAGTTTGCAACGAGATCGCAAAATCCTTCTTCTTGGTCATCATATGTTTCGGCAACATATACTTCATCTCTGATTGCGTGAATACTTTCATGTAGTAAAGGGAAAACCAAATCAATAAGCTTTGTTGTATTGTTTAAAAAAATAACTCGATGATTGATAATTTTAGTATAAAAGGCATAACTCTTTATTGCCCGTGGAAAGTTTTTGAATATTATATGTATTCCAAGTTCATCAATTAATTTAAAGGTGTATCGTAAGTCCATAGGTTTTTCGGGTGGGATTTCGACTTTTTCTCTTAGCTTATCGGCAATAGCACGGGAAATTTTCTGATTTTTTACATTATCCCTTATTACGGTAACAATTTCAGGGGTTGTGCTATTTCTAAACAAATTTAGGTATGTCTCAGAAAGTTTATATGCTTCATTTTGCGTTTCAATTGTTATTTTTGAAGCCCTCCTTTGCCGATGTACAGGTATTGTAATTGGGGTATCTTTTTCATAAGAAAAAAAATCGTCAGGTTGAGCTTTAAGAACCTTACATAATTTTAGCAAATGATTGCCTTTAGGAATTTGCCCGTTTATCCAATCATATACAGTTTTCCTAGAAACCTGCATTTTGTTTGCTAATTGAGATATATTTAGACTGTTTTGTTCTGAAATTTCTTTGATTTTTATACCTAACCACTTCATTAGAACTCCGCACTAAGTTGTTTATTTAATATGACTAAAATTTATTAAAATTGTAAATCCTGTAAAGTTTTATTTACAAATTTTTATTATTCCACGATTTCCACACTCTCAATAATAATATCCTGAAGTGGTCTGTCTGCCGGATTTGTGTCAACAACAGAGATAGCATCAACGATATCTAGACCCTCAACAACCTCACCATACACGGTATATTCTCTGTCCAGGAAGGGGTAGCCGCCAAGTGTTTTATAGATCTCTATCTGTTCGTCAGTGTATTCGAAACCTCTTCTCTCCTCGACCATATCAAGCTCGTCTTCAGTCCACGGGCGTCCTACAACGATATAGAACTGTGAGCCGGAAGAGCGTTTTTGTGGATTGAACTGGTCTCCCTGGCGTGCAGCTGCAAGAGCCCCCTTTTTATGAATAAGGTCTTTGCGGAATTCGGCAGGCACGGTATAACCGGGACCGCCTGCACCAAGCTGTTTTTTAGGAGCAGAATCTTTTGAATCGGGATCACCGCCCTGTATCATAAAACCTGCAATAACTCTGTGGAAAAGCGTGCTGTCATAGAAACATTCCTCGACCAATTTAAGAAAGTTATCTCTATGCTGCGGTGTGTCATTATAGAGCATTATTGTGATGTCGCCATAATTTGTGTGCATTTTTACTATCGGGTCTTTCATGATCTCCTCTTCGGCTTGTTCGCTATCCTCTGCAAGAAGGAATCCGCTGCCGATAAGCAGGACCATCAAGATAAAACTTGTCAGAAATAATTGAAAGATCTTCATTGCTGATTAACTCCTTTTCATTATGATTGGGTTCTTTATGAATGCACGGCATATGATGTCAATTTTTACAAATTATGATCAGGAACAGGAAAAAGTTGACAGCTTCGACACGTTCGAATTGTCACATCTGAACCTGTAATAAAAACAGAGTATCTATGAATATAAATGTAAAATGTAAAATTTTGGAAACAGAAGAAGAATTTTCCACGTGGAATGATTTTGTTGCCTCTACCCGGGAGTGCCCGATCATTCAATCCTATGAATGGGGAGAATTCAAACGAATTTCCGGCTGGGTGCCGATCCGAATTGCTGTTTTTGAGAACGGCAGGATCGTTGGCGGCATCTCGATGCAAAAGCGGGGAATTCCCTATATTGGCAAATGCCTTATCTATGCGCCACGCGGTCCGGTTATCGATGTAAAAAAACGCGAGTACTTTTCTGTTTTGATGAATAAAATTGCCGAAATTGCAAAGAAGCATAATGCCATTGTCCTGAAAATTGATCCTGAAATTGATGAAGGCGACGAAACTGCAATTGATATTTTACATGAACACAATTTTCAATTTGTGAAAAAGCAAATCCAGCCGCGTGCTACATATTTTCTTGACCTTACACGATCTCTCGATGATATTCTTGCAAGATGTGAATCAAAAACCCGATATAATATGCGGCTTTCAATAAAAAAAGGAGTTGAAGTACGAGAGGAAACTTCGCTGGAAGGCGCTCGGAAATTTTATGATATTTATGAAACAACCGCCAAACGCGACGCCTTCATCATACATAATTTTGATTACTACAAGAGAGTGATCGGGCTCATGGCAGACAAAGGAATGGTGCATCTTTTCCTTGCTTATTATGAGGATGTGCCGGTTGCCGGAGTGTATATTTATGCCTTCGGTCACAAAATATGGTATATGTACGGTGCTTCATCAAATGAGTATCGGAACGTCATGCCGAACCATGCATTGCACTGGCATGTGATCCGGTGGGCAAAGGAGCAGGGCTACAAAACCTATGACCTCTGGGGAGTACCGGCACATCCTCACGAAGGGCATCAGCTCTATGGCGTGTATCGTTTCAAAAAAGGATTTGGCGGAGAGTTTAAAAAATTCATCGGCATGCACGATCATGTGTTCAAGCCCTACTGGTATAAGCTTATGAACAGCGGGATCAAAACGTATGTCTCACTACGCAGTCTGATAAAAAAGGGAAAGATCTCCGATTCTCTGGAAGAATAATGAAGCTACAAGCACTTCTTGATTCGCTGGAAAATTATACAGTTCTTACGAATGCAATCCTGCAGGATGTCGAAATATCAGGAATCTCATTTGATACAAGAACAATGCAGGAAGGAGACCTGTTTGTTGCCATAAAAGGCGTTGATGCGGACGGGCATAGATATATACAAAAAGCGACTGGAAAGGGTGCTTCTGCGATTGTTGTTGAGAGCGAAACTCAAATTCCTGAAAATATTATTATTCCATTCATAAAAGTCATGAATTCGAGAAAAGCATTGTCCCGGCTCGCTGCCGCATTTTATGATTTTCCTGCGAGAAAGCTCAACGTTATCGGCGTGACTGGCACGGATGGCAAAACAACAACCTCGACGCTCATTCATCATATCTTAAATGAAGCAGGGCATAAAGCTGAACTCATCACCTCGATAAATGCCATAATAGGTAATGAAGTTTTCGAAACAGGATTTCACACCACGACACCCGATGCAATCTCAATTCAAAAATATCTTACTCAAATGGTGGCAGCAGGTTCGGAGTATGCGGTGATAGAAACCTCCTCCCACGGGCTCGCACAGTACCGAGTGGAAGCATGTGAATATGATATTGCAGTGCTGACAAATATTACTTCCGAGCATCTTGATTACCATAAAACGCGAGAGGAATATATCACAGCAAAAGCTCATTTGTTCGAACTGCTTTCATCTTCATATAAAAAGAATAACATTCCCAAAATAAGTGTGCTAAATTATGACGATCCATCATACAGCACATTTAGAAATTATGATGCCGATCACCATTTCTCATTCGGGTTGAGCAATAAAGCAAATTTTTTTGCGGATGAAATTTCAGTTGATGGAACCCTGTTGCAATTTACTGTCCATACTCCAGAAGAAAAGTTCCGAATCACAAGCCGGTTTGTTGGCGAGTACAATGTGTACAATATACTTGCTGCAATTGCTGTTGCCTGCTCACAAAAAATCTCCAAAGAAAAAATTATCCAGGCAATAGGATCGTTGCAACACATAAAAGGAAGAATGGAGCTTATTCCTCATAAGCAAGGGGATTTTACTGTTATCATAGATTTTGCCCATACTGCAAATGCGCTAAAGCAGGCACTTCAGGCGGTTCGTGCATTTACAAAGAATCAGATTCATGTTGTCTTCGGCAGTGCAGGACTGCGGGATATTCAAAAACGAAAGGAGATGGGAATTGTCGCAGGAAAGCTTGCAGACAAGATTTACATTACTGCAGAAGATCCGCGTACAGAATCCGCAGAAATGATCATAGATGAAATCGCAATGGGATGCCAACAGGCAGGAAGAGAAGAGGGGAAGGATTTTTATAAGATATCAGATAGAGAAAAAGCCATCGAAAAAGCGATTCTTTCGGCGCAAGATGGAGACACTGTCATTACCTGCGGAAAAGCACACGAAACGACAATGTGTTACGGCACGCAGGAACTTCCCTGGAGCGAATATAAGGTCGTGCAAAATGCTCTTGCAAAGCGAGCATTAATGTTGACAGAGAATTCGGCAGATAAAAAAGAGTAGACTATGATAATTGGTATTGGCACAGACCTTGTTGAAGTTGAACGAATCAAAAAAGAGTTAGCTTCCCATGGTGAAAAATTCATAGATATGCTCTTCACAGAGAGCGAGAGGACCTATTGCACCAGAACAGACAAAGTTACTATTCAGGCACAATGTTTTGCAGCCCGTTTTGCAGCGAAAGAAGCATTTCTGAAAGCTCTTGGTTCCGGACTTCGCGGGGGTTTGCGCTGGAAGGATGTAGAAGTCATCAATAATGAGCTTGGGAAGCCGGAAATCCGGATGCAAAATAACGCAAAGGAAATTTGTGAAAACGCCGGAATCAACGGGATTTATGTGTCACTTTCCCACACAAAAGAATCTGCAATTGCAGTAGTAGTTTTAGAAAAAATAAATTGAATTCGGAGGAATAAATGGAAAAGATCCTTGTCACTGGAGCAGTAGGACAAATTGGCTCTGAATTAACAGTGGCATTACGAAAGAGATATGGTAATGATAACGTGGTTGCTGGCTTCAACAGAACAAAACCCGGAGAAACCCTCAAAAATTCCGGGCCTTGTGAAATGGTTGACTGCACCAATATCGAGCAGGTAAAGGTTGTTGTCAAAAAGTACAATATAGACACAATATACCATCTTGCTGCGCTCCTATCGGCAGTTGCAGAGGACAAACCCCATCTTGCATGGAAGGTCAATATGACGGGGCTGTATAATGTGCTGGAAGCCGCAAGAGAATATGAATGCTCTGTCTTCACTCCAAGCTCGATCGGTGCATTCGGAGAATCCACACCACTCGACAACACACCACAGGATACGATCCAGAGACCGAGCACAATGTACGGCGTCACAAAAGTTGCGGGAGAACTGCTCTGCGATTATTATTTTAAACGATTCGGTGTGGATACGCGAGGTGTTCGATATCCCGGTATCATCTCAAACGAAACGCTTCCCGGCGGCGGCACAACTGACTATGCGGTCGAGATTTATTATGAAGCAATCAAGAATAAGAAATATACATGCAATCTGGGCAAAGGAACATACCTGGACATGATGTATATGCCCGATGCGATAAAAGCCGCAATAGACCTCATGGAAGCCGATCCTGCAAAACTGAAACACAGAAATGCCTTTAATGTGACCGCCATGAGCTTCCCTCCGGAAATGATCGCAGTAGAGATAAAGAAATACATTCCGGAATTCACAATGGATTATGATGTTGATCCTATCCGCCAGGCAATTGCCGATTCATGGCCCAATTCTATGGATGATTCTGTAGCCCGAGAAGAATGGGGTTGGAAACCGGAATACGACCTCGAAGCAATGACAAAAGACATGCTCGAAGTGCTATCCAAAAAATTAAAATAAATTGAAAATTAAATATATTTGGAGGAATACATGCCTTTAAAAAAATTGAATACTGCTCTTGAACAGAACCTGAAAGATCTGAGAGAGAGCGGAAGAGACAAGGGTACGGAACTGGTTATCAGAGAAATCAGAAAAGCAAAAGGAGAATTTGGACCCCGTTATATTTTGGAAGGATACGGCGACCAGGAATTCATCAAAATGAATGCAAATTCCTACCTGGGAATGTCGATGAACCCGGAAGTTATCGAAGCTGAAGAAGCAGCAGCTCAGAAATTCGGTGTTGGTCCGGGAGCGGTTCGATTCATCAGCGGAACCCATACTCCGCATATCGACCTGGAAAAGAAACTGGCAGAATTCCATGGACGCGAAGCCGGAATGATCTTCAGTTCTGCGTACGTTACAAGCCTGGGTGTCATTTATCCGCTCACCACCAAAGAGACCGTTGTTGTTTCCGATGCACTTAACCATAATTGCATTATCCAGGCAATGAGACTTTCACGTCCCGCTGCCAAGTTGATCTATAAACACAACGACATGGCAGACCTGGAAGCAAAACTGGAAGAAGCAGTTGGAATGGGAAAGCGTTGTCTGGTTATTACAGACGGAATCTTCAGCATGCGCGGAGATTTTTCGCCACTCAAAGAACTTACAGAAATTTCTGCCAAATTCGATGATAAATTTGAAGAAGGCGTGATCACCATTGCTGACGACTCTCATGGTGTGGGAGCTTTTGGCAAAACAGGCAGGGGAACTGAAGAATTTACAGACGCAAAAGTGGATATTCTTATCGGCACATTAGGAAAAGCATTTGGGGTGAACGGCGGCTATGTTGTTGCCTCCAAAGCAGTTTTGGATTACCTGCGCGAATCTGCGCCGATGTACATCTATTCAAATCCAATTACCTGCTCGGAAGCTGCTGCCACACTTAAAGTTCTGGAAATCCTGGATAGCGAAGCCGGCGTGAAAAGACTGGAACACCTGGCTGCTATGACAAAGAAATTTGAGGATGGTTTGACATCTCTTGGTTATGAAACGATCGAAGGACCGCATCCCATAGTTCCGCTGATGGTGCGAGATACAGCAGAAACCACAAAGCTGGTGAATTACTTAACCAAAAATGGTGTTTTAGGAACCGGTTTGAATTTCCCTGTCGTGCCGAAAGGTGATGAAGAAATCCGGTTCCAGGTCAATGCCGACCATACTGTTGCAGATATTGATTATGCCCTTGGAGTTCTAAAGAAGTATAAAGAAACGCACTAATACAATCCAATCAGATAAAATGAAAAGCCCTGATGTAATGTCGGGGCTTTCTTAATGAATAAAAAAATATAAAAGCACTAAAGTGCTTAATGGGTGGGTTGGCATCCTACCCCGCCCTGAAGGACGGGGCTAATCAAAAAAATGGCATGAATAAATTGGGTTACTATTATTAGCCCCGAGTTTTAACTCGGGGGCGATAACTGTAAGTTTCATTTTTTGTACTCCCGAGTTGTGGGAATATTTTTAAAATTATCATTTTTGTCAATTTATTGGAAAATGTATGGCTATCTATTTCTTAAAACAACACTCCAATTCACACTTGAGTTCCATAAAGCTTTCGGGAAAAATTTGCATTACCCCAAACACGCAACAGGATTCTCTGAAAAATCGTGTAGTCGATCTTATAGGTGAAGCCGGAATATCCATCATTACCATCATCGAAATAGGCGTATCCGAGCATTATGCTTGATGTGTTATCATTAAATCTATAATTGAGGTTTGCGGTTAAACGACCGAAAAATAATTCTGACCTATAACCGGCTGAAAAATAGAGTTTATTTAAATTTCCGAGCTTTATTTCAAACGCCGGAAGCCATGCCTTCATTCCGGGTTCTTCTCCTTCACTAAGGATGATTACATTTATACCCAGCTTTATGGTGAGAGATTTATAGAGGATATTAGTAGAGGGCTGGATAACAAATAGACTTTCCTTAAATCCGTAATATGACGT
Source organism: Cloacimonetes bacterium SCGC AAA252-N17 (assembly GCA_000404785.1). GTDB lineage: Bacteria > Cloacimonadota > Cloacimonadia > JGIOTU-2 > JGIOTU-2 > Celaenobacter > Celaenobacter polaris. The sequence continues at coordinate 16,394 of ASNI01000001.1, read as the reverse complement.
GTGATCTTCCTGAATATACCAGGTGTTTAAGCCGAAACCATTTATATTGGGTAAAGGATTATAAATGACTGATATGTTTTTATGTGATTTGATGGAATCTAAAAGGAGTTGATTCTTCCCGTACAGCACCATACAATAATGGGTATGCGCCGAGTTTTTACTCTTATCAGCATTGAGCAGGGCACATGCAAGAAAGAGTATTACAAATATTTTGAGGACGTTATTCTTCATTTAATTCCTAACTCGGGTAAACCCCGTAGGATAAGTATTCCAACAGGGTAAACCGAAACCAAAAAACATTTAGCAACGAACAAAACGAACAAAATCTAAAAAGAAATAAAAAAGTTCGTTATTGTTAGTGTTTGCCTGCTCCGTTGAATCTTTTTTTCTATTCAACTGGAGTTAGTTGCTAAAAATTCTTTTGCCAAAAATTGTAAGGATTTAAGAATTAAGTGACTAATTACCAAACATCTTCAACTAATGGGTCCTCATAGCGCTCTATGGTCGCCAACCATTCACTCATATTTTCTTTTATCGTTTGATTCAAGTAAGTTAGGTCTTCTTTATCTACCCAACCTTTTTCATGTAGGAAAGTGTAGAACTTCTTGAGACTCGTTGCATAGCCCTTTATGCTTGACCTGCTTGCCCACATTGCCTTTTTTATAAACCAGTAACCAAGAAACATTCCTACAGCGTGAATACCATCTTTTGCCTCAGTTGCATCTTCATAAAGCAAATATTCGTTTATGTAGAAGTCAATGTTTGAAACATGGTTGTTAATCGTTTTATGAGATAGTCCTGATGATTTCAGCCAAATCTCAAACTCATTTAATAGGCGTGCGTTAGCTTTTATTATCTTTTTGCAATCTTCTTCGTATTTCTCATAATCATCCATATTCAACCCCTACTTATGTGATGTTTTGTCGGCACATAAAATATATTATACTGATTAAAATTACATAATTTGCCTAACTTCTCTGTATATGCCATGTGTTAATATCTCCATAATATTTAAATACATTTGGTAAATATTTAGTTTCACTGTCAATAAAAAACACATGAAATAATCAAGCAATTGTATAATTAAAAAAACTGTTACCTCCTATATCAAAAAATCCAAAATTCAAAAGAAATTATTAACTTTGAATTATGAATTTAATCGGATATTATCGGTGGAAATAGGTGTTTAAATATTTTCTTTTTTTGGTGCGTGCTTGTCCAGGTTAGGATTCCAAATACGATTGATAAATTAAGAGGATGATGATTTCAAGCGGAAAGAAAATCAGTTCAAATTTCTATTTCTATCCCAACAGGGCAGTGATCTGAGCCCATGGCATCAGGAAGAATAAAAGCATTTTTCAGGTTGGGTCGCAACACATGTGAAATTACAAAATAATCAATTCTCCAACCCACATTGTTTGCCCTGGCGTTGAACATATAGCTCCACCATGAATAATTTCCGCCCTCATGATTGAATTCCCGAAAAGTGTCGATAAATCCAGCATCGATTATGTGCGAGAAATCTTCACGCTCCTCATCGGTGAAACCCGCATTGTGATGATTGTCTTTTGGTCGAGCTAAATCTATTTCTTTATGTGCTACATTAAGGTCTCCGCAAAAGATAACCGGTTTGTCAGCGTCCAAAGTTTTCATATAAGCAAGAAAGTCCTTATCCCACAACTGCCGGTATTCAAGACGAGTGAGTCCCCTTTGAGAGTTCGGGGCGTACACATTCACAAGATAAAAATTATCATATTCCAGCGTGATGACCCGACCTTCATTATCGTGCATGATCCCCATATCATTAAAAGCATTTAAGGGTTTTTCTTTGGTGAATATCGCAGTGCCGGAATAGCCCTTTTTCTCTGCATAATTCCAGTAGTCATGGTAGTGCAAAAAGTTCAACTCAACCTGATCGGCTTGAAGTTTTATTTCCTGCAAGCAGAGAATATCGGGATCTTCTTTTTGGACGAACTCATCAAATCCTTTTTTCAGCACAGCCCGAAGCCCGTTCACATTCCACGATAGCATTTTATAGATTTTCACGCATTGCCCTTTTCGAGATCCAGTATCTTTTCACACATGAGCGCAGCGCTGTAAAGAGCATACTTTTTCTTAGTTGTGCTGAGTTGAGTGTAGCAGACCACGCTGTATGTCCACTCCAAAAGCGCGATAAGATAAGGGATTATGTCATTTTCAAAGATGGTGACCACATTGGCATACTCGCGCAGCTTACAGATCATCCTGTATGCTTTTTCAACCATCGGGTCATTGCCTCGATATGTGAATTTCGGAGTTTCTCCAAGCGTCTCTGCCTGCAAAAGTCCCTGTTCAAACTCAAGCATTTCTTTGAGTTCCTCCTCGTTCGTAACCGAACACATTTCAATCTTAAAGATAGGTTCCAGACGTGCAAAATCTGCAATGATATTTCGCGGCTTGGTCTCGGAAAAATCTATGATATAGATATTTTCTTTCTCGTCGAGCAAAATATTCTGCATGTTCAGATCGCCGTGAGTTACTGCTTTGTACCACAACTTTGACTGTCCTTTACGAAGTGGATATTCGTGCTTGAGAAAGTAGAAGGGATTGATAATTTTTCTACCCAATTCATCACATTGAATTATTTCTGTATCAGCAGAAATTCCCAACTCATGCTCAAGGCATTCAAAAATATTTGGAAATAAAATCAGGGGAGAGTGCTCACAATAGGGATAGATATGCTCCCAATGTGGCTGACCATACCAGGGTTTTAGAATGTCAGTAAAAATGCGGTCAAAAAGCGGGATGAGTTTTTTTGCAGGATATTTCTTATAATAATCCGTCAGCCAAACGAGCGTGCTGTCCGGTCCGTTTATTCCCAAAAAGTTATAACGCAGTCCACCCCAATTCTTGTGAGTGGTCGTTCCCATAATGGTCGTGCTGTTATTGAGTATGAATCTTTTCACATATTTATGATAGGCGTTCACTTCGTTATCATTGTTTTTTATCGAGCCGATCTTTAGGACAGTCGGAAGAAGCCGGCGTCCGTCTTTATCATAACTTGTCACGCGGAAGGTTGTTGAGGTAAACCCGCCATGAAGCTGGCTGAGTATGACTTTTCCGCAGTCAGCATATATCCTGCGAATGATGGTGTTCCATTCAGAATTATAGGAAGTTCCCTCAACCGTTTCGATGGTGAGCCGTTTTTCTTCTGCGGATCGTATAACAGACGGAAGAAATATCCATGTTTTAGCATTGGTGATCTCCGTTCCCGGCTCTATATGAATAACATCATTGATGTATTCTGTCTTTGTGATTTGGGACACAATATCCCCAAAGTTCTGAATTTTCATAGAAAATCCATTACCTAATAAAAACGCATTTGGATACAGTTTTGAAGTGATGGAAATAAGTTGCAGGTTCTTTAGGGGGGGTCTTAAGTCATCATTTTCCGAAAGAGCTTTATGGTCGTAGTATATACCAATGATGAGCGCTTTTTTGTCGGTTTCTGTTTTACACGCAGTAAATTCGTGCATAAAGAGGTCTCTCTTTGTCTCGATCTTCGATGAGTGAAGCGTTTCAACATCAGCCGCACAAACAAACCCGAATGCAGGTGGGGTTTCCTCCATCTTTGATTCAAAATACTTAGAGAAGGTTTCAAGAAGTTTTCCCAAAGTTATCGTGTCTTGAGATTCTCTTTTTATCATTACCGAATGTTCTCCAGAAAAACTAATTGCCTGAGCGATATATAATTGCACCTCGATGGGTGTGTTCGTAAAAAGAAAGTCAGGCCTGCAGTATCCATCTGCAGGAGATACGCCCGCTGCGGTTGTCAGAGACACGAGCAATCCCAATCCTTCCTGCGCCTGCGCTGAAGAGTTACCAAATCCGCCAATGCCCAAGGAAAGCCCGAGTTCTTTCAGATTTGTTTGAATAAGTGAGCTTTTATCAAATCTGGACGTATGAGACTTTTTTTCATTATTCCAAATGTCTATTGAACAATTTGTCTTGAGCTCGCCGGTGCAGAGGTAGGTGCATCCCTGCCGTGTGAATTCCTCTTTATGCCCATCTGCTTTTTTCATGTGGCTGATGTGAGCAATTGCATCTTCCCGGTTTGAGGTAACAGTGAAGTGTTTTGAGAGTCCGGTAAGCCGGAGAACCTTTGCGACATCCCGATCCATATCGAACAGAATGAGCTTGCCGCCTTTATTTCGGAGTTCTTTTTCTCTAAGTAGCAGAGCCCGTATTCCTGCGCTGGACATATAGTCAACATTCCGGAAGTCAACTATCCAGTGAAAAGAGTTCGGATGCAGTTTTTCGGTTTGTTTCTCAAAAAGGTCAGCACCCAATCCATCGAGACGTCCTTTAAGGATCAGGCAGGGAATATCTTCTAGTAATTGAATCTTAATTTCGAACATTGGTACCCTCTTTGGAGGTTGAAGAATTATTTCTTTAAAAGATATTTCTCAATAGATAAGCGTTCCTGCGGAGTTGTCATAATTATTAGGGATGTTCCCTTCACGGCCGTATAGGTTTCATTTGGGTTGTAAATCCATCCTATTTTTGTGTGAACTGCAAGGAGAAGTGTGTCCTTAAATTGCTTTAAATTGAGGTCTTTCAATTGCTTTCCTTCAAAGGAATCAGGGAGCGGAATTTCTTCAATGCGAAGGTTCTTATTGGTGTCGCGAAGCATTGTATCCAGGAAAGTAACCACAGTTGGTCGTATCATTTCAGAAGCCATTCTCAGTCCGCCAATCAGTGTCGGGGAAACGACTGCATTTGCACCGGCTGTCTTCATCTTCTCTGCATTCATATTGTTATGACAGCTTGCCACGACCTTTATGTTCGGGTTCATCTGTCGCGCAGAAAGACTTATGATAAGATTCTTATTGTCATCATCCATTGCAGCAAAGAGCCCGATTGCTTTTTCAATTTCCGCTTTTTTCAGTACTGTATCCTCGATAGGATCTCCTTCAATATAAACCTGCCCCGGGAAGCGTTCCGACAGACGTGAGATCTGCTCTTCATTTTGGGCAATAACCACACTGTTTCTACCAGTTGCATATAATTCATTAATAATATGTAGACCAACCTGTCCCACACCGCACACAATATAATGATTTTTTAATCGTTCTATCTTTTTTTCCATCTTTCTTCTCCTGAAGGTCGCCTTTAATTCTCCTTCGACCGTAAAAGCAGTAATCGTTGAAAGTACGTAAGTGAGAATGCCAACACCAGTGAAGGCAATGATCATAGTAAAGATCCTGCCGAAGTTGTGTCCGGAAAGATCAATAATTTCAGAATATCCGATAGTAGAGATAGTGATAACGGTCATGTAAAGACAGTCCATCATTGAATAATTGTCACCTGCAATGAACCAGTACACAGCAGTCGAGCCGAAAATAACGATCAGCAGTGCAGAACCTGCAAAGAGGAATTTTTTTAGAAGTTTAGAAGTAACATATCCTTTCATATAAGCAAACTCACTTATGGTTAATAGCCATTCAGAGGAGATTAAATGTCAACAATTAAATTTTATCATATATAATTTGGCTGATAGAATAAATCATAACTTAAACAAATCTTTACGAAAAATAAATTGTCATTCCCGAGCCCGCCAGCTGGCGGGAATAAAGGATGCACTCATATTTCAGAACAATATGAGAAATGCCCTTTCTTTTATTTTGTTACAAAAGAAAGAGCCAAAGAAAAACACTTTTCCTTGTTCCTAAACCCCAGTTTGGGAACGCAACATTAAATCCTAACTCGGATAAACCGAAACCAAAGAATTAGCAACGAACAAAACGAACAAAATCTAACAAAAAATAAAAAAAGTTCGTTGTTGTTAGTGTTTGTTAGTTGCCAAAAATCTTTTGCCAAAAAATGTAAGGATTTTAAAATTTAGTGACTAATCCGTTACCAAGCAGGGTCTTGATAAAGAGAATAAAAAATTTCATTGTCCAGTTATTTGTTTGATAGAATTATTGACAGAAAATACTACTCCCGGCAAATGGAGTGACGCTGCGCCCGTAGTTCAACTGGATAGAGCAACGGACTTCGGATCCGTGAGTTGGGGGTTCGACTCCCTCCGGGCGTGCCATTTTATATTATGAATAAAAAAGGTCTTTTTATAACTTTTGAAGGTATAGAAGGTTGCGGGAAAAGCACACAAGCAAAGCTTCTAGCGGAAAAACTCCGCTCATTTGGGCAGAGCGTTTTGCTTACGAGAGAACCGGGAGGTCCACGAATCTCCGAAGAGATCAGATCCCTTCTTCTTAATAAAAAATTTACTGAGATGAACCGGCTTACTGAAGTATTCCTCTATATGGCAAGCCGAGCCCAGCATACCCTCGAATGGATCATTCCTGCTTTACAGGAAGGGACAATCGTTATCAGTGACAGGTACTATGATTCCACCTTCGCCTATCAGGGAGCAGCCCGTGAAATTCCGAAGAAAGACATAGAGATCATAAATACGATCGCCACAACTGGACTAAAACCCGATGTGACATATATTGTTGATGTCCCTGTCGAAATCGGTCTTGATCGGCTGCATAACGGCACAAAAGCCGAGGATATCGACCGCCTGGAAAGCGAAGATATTGATTTTCATAAAAGGGTGAGAGCCGGCTATCTCAAACTGGCCGAAAAGGAACCCGAACGGGTAGTGGTCATTAACGGGACGAAGAATGTAGAAGAAATTCATCAGGATATAATGAAAGACATGAAAAATAAATTCAATGATTTATCAGGTGAGTAAAAAATGAAGAAAAAACAAGTATTGATCCTTGTCGTTGTTGTCACACTTATTTTTGGCTGTTTGATCGGCAGGGTTGGTTTCGCAAAAGCTGAGAGCACACAAGGTAGTCTGTATGATTATATGAAGCTCTTTACTGATATCATCACCAGACTCAACCATGTGTATGTCGAAGAAGTTGACGCGCAAGAGATCTTTGAGGGCGCTATTAATGGTATGTTGGATTCACTCGATCCTTACACAACCCTGCTTACACCTGAGGAATTTGCAGACCTGCAGACAAGTACAAAAGGGGAGTTCGGTGGATTGGGTATTCACATCTCCTCGGGAGATACTGATTATATTACTGTGATCTCCGTGATCGAGGCGACTCCTGCCTACAAAGCGAATCTTATGGCCGGAGATGAGATCGTTGCGGTGGACAGCATGTCAACCGAAGGATGGACTTCCACGAAAGCCGTGGAACATCTTCGCGGACCGAAGGGTTCTGAGGTGACTATCACTATCAAGCGTGAAGGTCTTGATGAAAATTTCGACGTCGTTATTGAGCGCGACAAAGTAAAGATGGATAGCGTTCCCTATGCGTATAAAGTTGGAGATATCGGCTATGTCCGTATCACAAACTTTAATGCCAGTACCGGAGATGATCTACATAATGCAATGGTGGATCTTGAAAAGCAGGGCATCAAAGGATTACTCATCGATGTTCGCTCCAATCCGGGCGGTCTCCTCAGCACTGCTATCGAGACCGTTGACCAGTTCCTTCCGAAAGACAAACTCGTTGTCGAAACAAAAGGAAGAGTCGCGACGTTCAATAGAAAATTTTTCACAAAAGACAATTATGCCTTTGAAGGAATTCCGATCATTGTGATGGTGAATCAGGCAAGTGCGAGCGCAGCAGAAATTTTTTCCGGCTCTCTTCAGGATTGGGATAAAGCGCTCGTCGTGGGGAAAAACAGTTTTGGCAAAGGTTCTGTACAGCAGCTCTTTCCACTTCCTATGAATTATGGCTTGAAGATCACCACATCAAAATATTATATAGAGAGTGGACGCTGTATTCATGATGATGCTAATGAAGATGCCATCAAAAAGAATAAGCGTATCGATCTTACAAAAAAGAGCATAAAAGATAAAGATTCAACTCAGGTGTTCTATACAATCAGCGGTCGCGAAGTCTATGGTGGTGGTGGGATAACTCCGGACATTATTATTGAGCAGGATACACTGAACTCCTTTGAGATGGAAGTGCGCAGGAAAAATGTCTTTTTCCCCTTTGCCGTAGAATTCCTTTCCCAAGTAGATATTGATGAGAATTTCTATGTTGATGACGAACTCTTTGATGAGTTTGTTGATAGTATTGATGAAAAGGATATCGAATTTACCGATGAAGAACTTGCTGATTCCGAACCGTGGCTGAGAAATGCGATTGAGTCTCAGATCATCAGTAACAAATTCGGACTTCAGGAAGGGAACAAGATCGCGATCAGAAAGGATCCCCAACTGCAGGCAGCACTGAAGCTTTTTGAGCAGTATGGCTCTCTCAATGAAATGTTTGCCCACGCAGATGAGTTAGAGTAGAAATAAAAAGCAAATCTGATAAAAACACCACAGAGAGCACAGAGAAGAGAGAAAAGCGAGGAGAGAAGAAAGAAGAATAAAAATCAATTGATTTCATAGAATATAAATCTTTTCAGGCTGGACTTCATCGCGTTTGTGGATGGATGGAGTTCAGTATGAAAGCGGAGAAAAAGAATAACCAAAAAAGAGCTCACAAAACCTGTGAGCCTTTCTTTATGTAAAATGTTTACCCTCTTTACCAAGGCGTAATGTAATGAAGACTGGTTTGGGAACGCCCTAACAACCCTCGGCATTACCAAGTAGGGCAGACTGTGTGAAAACTGATGAAATGCTCGATATTTTCTCAACCCCCTCTAACTCCCCCCATTTAGGGGGAGAATCTATCTCCTTTTGCCGCAGGCAGTTCGCTTCCCCTTCGATAGGGGGAAGGGTTAGTTTATCACGTGAAATCTCTTTTTTTATTATTTCTATGTGGGGATGGGGGTCGTTATAACTTAAAAAAATCATTTTCACACAAGCCCAGGGGCTTGGTAACGAGAAAAAATTGTTTGCTCGTGCAGATGAGCTAGCACGGAAAGAATAATAGCCTATAGCTCGATAAACAGAAACCATAAAAAACACACCACAGAGAGCACCGGAAAAGATAGAAAAATAATATCTACAGAAAACTTGAGTCAAAAAAAGAAGGCTCACAAAATCTGTGAGCCTTTCTTTTTTGAGAAAAAAAATAAATTATCTGATTATCACAACTTTTTTCGTTTCGAATAGTTCGTTGTTAACAAGCAGCTGATAGAGATAAATACCAGAGGACAGATCGTTACCTCGTGAATCTTTTCCATTCCAGGAAAGCTGAATATCCTGATTTTTCTGAACGTCATCATTATAAATTGTATTTACAAGCTGCCCTTTAATATTAAAGACATTCAATGAGAGCTTTCCAGTTTGAGGAGAAATAATTGTGAGAGATGTATGTGGAGAGAATGCACCAAAAGGATTTGGGATGCTCTGTAAAATTCCGAAAAGTGTTGGTTTGAATTCAGGTTGATTCACTGGAAGATCAGTGTTATCAGTATCAGTTGCTATAACTGGAGTATAAATCGTCGTGTCATCAGATTGATATTGTTGGCCCTGCATATGAAATTCATTAAATGAAAGCCCTGAATAGCCAGAGATATCAATGATTTTTAATTTAATATGAAGATACTGGATTGGCGTAGAGGGTAATAAATTTGCTTCACCGGGAAGCGTGGGAAAAACATATCCAGTAGTTATTGCAACGCATGAAGATGTATTATCAGTAATATTTACAAAATAATAAAGAGGTGTTCCTGCAAATTCACCCTGGATCAATTCTCCTTTTTCAACGATGATGTTGTCTTCAGAGCTTACATTTTGTCCAAAAGAAGTAGTGTTGTAATTCAAGTATATCATTCCTGAGCCAAAGAAAGAACCATCTTCTGTTGCATATGCCATAATATCAAAGGCGTAGTATTCTTGGGAGTTTTCTATTATTACTTCTCCGTTTTCAAACTCAAATGTAATACCAACATTTTTGATCTGAGCATAAGCTGTTCCGCAAATCACGAACAATAAAAACGCAAGGATAATTTTTTTCATATTAATTAAAAAATACCCAGGCTCACCGAAGTGAACCTGGGCATTGGTTTATGTTAACATTTTATTTAACAACAATCAGCTTTTTGATTTCACTGAAGTCGTCAGTCTGTAATCTATAGAAGTAGATGCCCTGTCCAAGATCTGAAGTATCAAGAGTAGCAACACCATTTGTTCCATTAACAGTTTTTACCAATTCGCCTCGGATGTTATACACGGTGATAGTAGCATTCTGATCAATCACTGAACCTTTCAGTTGGTACTGGATCTTTGTGCTATTCACTGCAGGATTCGGCCAGCTACCAATAAGTTCTGTATCTGCAATTAGATCAGGTATGCTGTCCCCATCGAGGTCACCAGGTATGTAAGGAATAGGACCATGTAACGAAGAGGTTCCACCCAAGTCCACGACCTCAAGCCAATAGTAATGAGTTGTATAGACATCGGCTACCACATCTTGATAGACATAGCTTCTAGGAAAAGGTGCGGTTCCAGGAGGGAGCAGTGAGTAGTTGATGTGTCTTCCTGCGCGTGTAAGGTCTTTGATCTCAGAACGATAGACGTTGAAACCGATCACGTCAGTTTCGGATTCAGTTTTCCAGTTCATTTCGATGTTTTCATTGGCTGAGCTGAAGATAGCATTGAAGGATGAGAGTTCAACCGGGAGAGTAGAATTATCAGTGTCAACAGCAGTAATAGGATCATACTTGTTATCAGGGTCATTATCAGATACGTATTGCTGTCCAGTCATTAGTCCTTGATCAAAGCTTAAACCAGCGGTTGCATATTCATCAGCAATATAAATTCTAATACGCATTAACTGAGTAGGAGTTGTGAAAACACTGTTTCCAAAATCCGGAAGAGCATCAAAGTTGTAACTATATACAATACTAACTTTTGATGGTGTATTATCTTCTATAGTTAATGTATACAACGCTACTCCGCTAGTGCCAAAATCTCCTTGGACCAAAATTCCTTTTTCAACAGTTATTTTTGAATTATCAACAATCCTTTCGCCAAAACCCAGAGTACTATAATCGATGTAGGTTTGAGTGTCTCCAAGCTTAGTTCCATCAAATTGCGCAGCAACCATCACATCAAATTCGTAGTACAAATGATTTGGATCAAGAAATCCATTGTCAAATGTGAAGAAAATTCCAATATGATCCTTATTGAGGCTATCATTAGAACCCTTTACAACTCCGTTATTGTTGTTTGCGTTCTTTGCCTGTGTAGGAACCTGAGAACCCTTTCCGACATTGTATCTCCAGTAGTCATTCTTATCGTTGTTCTGAACCTGTCCATTCAGGTTGAAGTCAGCAGAAAGGTATCCAGCTTGTCCGACCTGTAATTTCCAGTAATCATTCTTATCATCGTTCTGTACTTCGTTATTACCACTGGCATCACCTGTATACAATGCATATACGCCTGTTTCAACTAATTTGAAACCATTATTGTATACACTACCAACAGTTGACAAGTTGATATTGGTCGCTTCACTCTGGGAATCACCGAAGAATTTCTCTTCAGCACTCATAACATCGAGGTGATTTCTGTGACGAATGACGATATAGTATTGTTTGCCGGTTGTGTAGTGGAAAGGCAAGCTGTAATTACCATTCGTATCAACGATCTTACCATTATCAATCACAAAGGCATTGGCTTCTTGGACTGTTGCACCGGTTTCTGTGTTACGAAGTTCTACGTATATCCAGTCAATCAATTCATGACCAGCAACTGTTGGAAGTATTCCGATGTCATCATCATCATAAGGTGATTTTGTTGGTAATGTCATTCCGTTGAACATTGTGCCGCCAGCTTGATATGGACCTTCAAGGAATAGTGTGAAGTTTGCATAAGCGGGTATATTATCTTTACCTGCAGCGCTACCACAACTAGACCAGTCAGATTGCTGAGCACCTTTTATAAGATCCGGATTATCAGCTAAGTAAATGACTTCTGGTGAATCAATCTTATCGGATTTACCTCTCAGTGTCTTCTTAGATGCTAAGTCATTCTCCTTGCCACCAAATAATTTTGTATCACTATACACAGCAGCCATTACATATGGATACAATGTATCACCGGCAGGCACTTCAATATCTACATGGGCATTATTACTGTCTAGTGGGTTATAAAGATCAACAAATGCAATTGCATCCCATGTTCCTGAAGTATCAGGTTGCGAATTACGGGCAATTACATAGTAATCTATAAAGGGCAAGTATGCAGGATTTGTGGTTGGATTGTGTATGGAATTGAATGGATCATTAAGTGATAAGGTATAATCTATTGTAACCCATCCACCCTGGTCGTCTGGCAAATCGTAGGCTAAAGTATTAGTAGGAGGTTCAATTGGTGGAAGTATTACTGTTATTGGGTCTGATATACCGTAGAAACAACAAATAATTGAACAGTGAACATTTATTTGAAGATCATTCATTGTTTGATAAGCAAGGTTATTCGGATAAACTCCATATCCGTCCATTATTAGCTGTCCATCATCAAACAATACCACATCAGCAGGATAATTAGAACCACTACTTAGACAACAACCGAAATCACAATCTCTTAATCCACAATCATTTACAGCCATAACAATCACATCAAAGTATCTGCCCTGGTATAGGGTATCTGAACCAGTTTGATGCTCTTTTGCGGTTACAACAAATTGTGTAGCAGCAATAGATACATTTACAGAATCATCAGGTAGTATTTTGGTAGGTTCTACATTACAGCAACAATCATATGCCTTGGTGAATCCATACCACATTCCTTCCAGACATAATGTATCCGGTACTGGTAATGTGGTTAAATCATAAGACAATGAACCATATGTATCACCGGTTGAATCTGTATAAACAAGTCCTGGTGAGCCACCATCTTTCCACACATAGAATTCTACTTTTGAAATACATGAATCTGGACAACCAATATCTTCAGCAAGCCAATTAAAAGATATTGTGCATGTTGCATCATTATAATTAGCATCGTAGAGAAGTGAACTAGGTTCAATTTGGTCAACATTGAAAGCATCGAAGAGTGTATCAGGATACTGAACATTCAAGTAACAGCAGGTAGCATCGAGAGCATCAGTAACAATAATATCCACATCACAAGCATATGCATCTAAATCAGTTACAGTATAATTAACTTCAGCGGTTAAACTGTCTAGCCACGTTGCAGAATCGAAGGTAAATGGTACAGTTGCATTAAATGCAATTGTTGGTAATGGCGTGCCACACATTGGTTCATCATATACGACTGTTACAGAGAAGACCGTGTCACAACTTCCGACACATAGATCTGAAGGTGTTATAGTGACAACTTCTGGTTTATCCCAATCGATTTCGAGACAACAGAAACAAGTGTCTGGTTCTTGTATACTACATGTATCAACAGCTCCTCTTGCATCAGTAACCTCTATGTTTATACAATCGTAGTCTATTTCTGGCCATGATGTCCATCCATACAGTTTACAATACACCAAACTATCTGGAGACCATGTACCACTATAAGATATAGTAAAATATGAAGATACATCTGGATTAAATTTAATGTTTGGTTCAAATGCACTAGAAGTATTCATTAGTCTATCATAAGTAACACATATCAGTAGAGAATCTTCACATAGGGTAAGTAATGGAGGACTTACATCAATAGAAATAACTTTGGGATTATCCATAATAATGTCAAAGAGAGTTGTATCGGGTTCCTGTACATTACAGCAAGTCCAATCTTGTGCGCCATCTACAACTATTTGCACATCATAAATTGTGGTATCTGAATCATGAATTTTGTACTCCCAAATAAATACATTAGGAGGTGTCCAAGAAGGTGTCGGGAGTAGTTCGAGAGTATAAATCGCACTAGTAGGATCAGTTACATCTGGGGTAAAGGCAATAGTAGGATCTATTGATGGACACATAGAATCATTATAGGTAGCCGTAACTGTAAATATACTATCTATATAGCAGTCAGTAACTGGATTTGGAAAGACTGCAAGTGTAGCTTCGGGTATCTCTGTATCTACATAGAAATAAGCTGTATCCGGTTCCTGCACATTACAACAAGTCCAATTCTGTGCACTGTCTATTACAACCTGAACTGTACCCAGCATTGCGTAATCTAGAACTTCATAAACCCATTCATAACAATCATTAGATATCCATGTTGGTGTACCAACCACATTCAATAAAGTACCTGGAGTGGGGAATTTTACAGACGGAATAAAGGTTATAACAGGGTCTACTGTTTGACACATTAAATCATTATAACATATTTTAACTTTGAATGTATCCACACAAGTATCAATTAAGTCAGGAGTTAATGTAATAGTACCTTCAGGATTCAGTGTGTAAATATCAAACACATCTAATTCAAAATCTGGATCGGGATACTGGGGACAACAATACTGATTCTCTGCACCAGAAACAGTTACTTTAATATCATCGACGTCTATATCTATAAGTGAATAAGTATAATATTTAAGACAATAGATGCTATTTGTAGTCCAACCGGCATAATAGGGTGTTCCAAGAATTGGAAATACACTGGGGGGATCATAGGTTACAGTGGGAGGAGTACTTGTATTCATGATATCATCAAATTCGATGCAGACAATTAAGGAATCTGTGCAATCATCCACTAATGTTGAGCTATAACCTGTAGGATAAGTTTCGGCAGTGATATCTATGACGTGGGGAGGAGGGCAAGATTCTATATCAATTTTACCATATACTGTTTCAGAAAGTTCATCATTACATCCTTCAATTTGGCCATAGAATATATAATCACCTTGTGGATAATCACCATTTACTCGAAAATATTGATCAGTCATTCCATAATCTTTCTGCAAGCCATCAATGATTTTATAGATAGGCGGGTTAGCACCATTCTCATCATAATAAACGTAGAACATTGGTTCGGTTCCAAGACCTACAATTTTCCACATCCATTCTTGCCATGTACCTGAACCAGCTGAGGCGTTAACTCCTTTTACGTACCACCAATCATAGAAACCAACCGGGTCGGGTAAAGATGTAATATCAAGATAAAACGGGAAGTATTGTAGATCTTTCAATTTAAAGTTTACATCAGTATCGTAACCATCTTTTAGATCTACATAATAACTTGAACCCGGATCACCATTTACTTTTAATGCGAATTTACCCCACTGGTAATTGTAATCGCAGGAATCAGTGACATGGTAAGTTGAGTCATTTTCAAGAACATTCCAGTATGGGAAACTCGCGCATCCATCCAGTGAATCTTGAACAGTCATCGCAGTAAATGCCGGTTTGGGTGGGATAACAGCTTTTGGCCACCAGTTCAAAAGAAGACCTGGAAATCCTAAATAATCTTCAACTGGAATATCTAATGTACCTCTATTAACATAACCCATACCTAATAAAGGATTCGTACAGGGGTCAAAAGTTATTGGATTATCTAAAGAATCTGCGAAGTATATTCTGAATATATTATCTCCATATTCACAACCAGTTGTTGCATAACCCTGGATCTGATTTGTTACAGTAGTGGTGTCAGGGTAATTTTTGAATACTCTTATGCCTACACCACCCTCCTGACCAGGATTATCACAAAGACCTATACCATTTAGAACGGTCCAGAATCCTGGATAATCTAGAATATAAGCTGTTCCAGTACCTACATCGGCTTTAATGTGAATTTCAATAGCATCAATATTTCCAGTAGCATCGTCAATATGAGTTGTTATTTTATCCCATATAGCATCACCTACTGCTTTCTCATCAGCATAGGAATTTGATACCAATGAAAAAACAAAGGTTAGAATTAAGATTGTAACAAATATCTTTTTCATATTTGTTTACTCCTTTCATAATTGATTAATATAATTTAGTAAATTCCCTACCAAAGACGTTAGCATTATTTGGGTGTTAAAACCTATCTTAGAATTTTTCGATTTTATAGTATTTTTGTTTTTCATTTTTTTATTTCTAATACTAATAACAACTTTCTGAATGTCAAATAAGTGTTTCTTTTTTTGAAAACAAATAAATACTTTTTTTCTATCATTTCGTCCTTTTTTTTATTATAGAATATAAGATTAATATCATAAATTTTCTACATAAATAACGAGAAAAATACCAGCGAACAAATTAGACAAAAGTTTTTTTAGACTGTCAAGTTTTTGTATAAAATTATTTTTTTGCGTTAAGATCATGTCCATTTTCATTGTGATAAATAAATAAATATTTTCGCTCATTGTATCCTTTATTTATATTTATACTAACATCCATAAAAAATATTTTTAATAAGCGAACAAATTAGACAAAAGTTTTTTTAGACTGTCAAGTTTTTGCATAAAATTATTTTTTTGCATTAAGATCATGTCCATTTTCATTGTGATAAATAAATAAATATTTTCGCTCATTGTATCCTTTATTTATATTTATACTAACATCCATAAAAAATATTTTTAATA